>NZ_JBQZGE010000004.1:0-350659 GCF_052691815.1 Paenibacillus sp. TSA_86.1
CACCGGAGCTACGGGAGCAACCGGAGAAACGGGAGTGACCGGTGAGACTGGTATAACTGGAGTCACGGGTGCGACCGGAGCAAGTGTTACCGGAGCCACAGGCTCCACGGGTGTAACGGGAGTGACGGGTGAGACTGGTATAACTGGAGTCACGGGTGCGACCGGAGCAAGTGTTACCGGAGCTACAGGCTCCACGGGTGTAACGGGAGTGACTGGAGAAACGGGTGCGACTGGTATAGCCGGGATAACAGGAGCGACCGGAGAAACAGGAGTGACCGGAGCCACGGGAACAACCGGAGCCACGGGCGTGAGTGGTGCGACCGGTATAGCTGGAGTCACTGGCGCGACGGGTGCAAGTGTTACAGGCCCGACGGGTTCGACTGGAGGCACCGGAGCTACGGGTGCAACTGGTACTTCGGTAACTTCAAACTCAGCGTTTGCCGAAAACGTAAATGGTACTATTGTCGTTATTTTGGGCGGGACTCTCATTGCGTTACCAAGCAACCAGAATATTGGCACAGGTATTACGGCCAATGGTTCAAGTGACACCTTTACGTTGGCCAATGCTGGACGTTACTTTATCTCCTATAGAGTCAATCTTACAGCTGCATTGGCTATACAATCCCGGGTTCTTTTAAATGGGACGGCTATTCCGGCGAGTGTAGTTTCTCCGGTGCTCTCACTCAGTCAATTGCAGTCCGAGTTTATTGTGACAGTTACTGCAGGCTCTACAGTGCAACTCCAACTATTCGGTCTCGCTGGTGCTGCCGTTCTCTCACCTCCGGGTGCGACGTTAACCATTATTCAATTAAGTTAAACTAAAAATGAATTATACCGATAACAAAAAGGCGGGATCCTAATGGATCCCGTCTTTGTTCGCAGTCTTTGATAATGCTCAGCGTTTAACCTAGCACAATTTCTACGGCTGTATTCAGTTCAGGCAGAGATGTAAGCTGAACCAGCACATCTTTTGGCACTTCTTTATCAACGGTGAGGATCATGATCGCAGCACCACCAATAATTTTACGTCCAACCTGCATGGATGCGATGTTTACGTCATTTTGACCAAGCAAAGTACCTACACGTCCAATGATACCCGGTTTATCGTTGTGCGAGATCAAAATTTGATGGCTTTCCGGTGCAATATCTACAGGGAATTTATCAAGACGAACAATCCGTTCGCCGTATCCTGCAAGAAGCGTACCTGCCACGCGGCGTTCTTCAGCATCTTGTGTTGTTACGAGTGTTACGGTAATTAGGTTTGTGAATCCCTTTGTAGCAGAGGTTTGGCTCACAACAACATTCAGATCACGAATTTTGGCCAAGTGCATGGAGTTGACAATATTGGCTTCTCCGCCCAGATGTCTTGCCAGAATGCCTTTCACAATATAACGTGTGAGCGGTGATGTATCTACTTCTGACAGATCACCCGCATAGTCAATGCGAATCTCTTGCACTGCATTTTGAGTGATTTGTGCTGCAAAACTTCCAAGCGTTTCACCCAATTTAAAGTATGGTTGCAGTTTGTTCATAACGGTTGGTGCGACAGCTGGCATATTAACCGCATTTTTAAATGGTTCATTGCGAAGAATGTGAAGAACTTGTTCAGATACGTCAATCGCAACGTTCTCCTGAGCCTCTACGGTTGATGCACCCAAGTGAGGTGTAACGATAATGCTTGGATGATTCAGGAATGGATGATCTGCTGCTGGTGGTTCACTTTCAAATACGTCGAATGCAGCGCCAGCAACAATTCCTTCATCAATCGCTTCGACAAGCGCCATTTCGTCAACAACACCGCCGCGTGCACAGTTAATAATGCGCATGCCTTTTTTCATCACTTCAAATTGAGGACGGGAAATCATATGACGTGTTTCTGGAGTAAGTGGAGTGTGAACAGTCATAAAGTCCGCATTTCGGATAATATCATCAACACTTGCCAGCTTCACTTGAAGTTTCTCGGCACGCTCCTCAGTGAGGAACGGGTCATAAGCGAGTATATCCATTCCGAAAGCTTTGGCACGTTTAGCAACCTCGCTGCCGATTCTTCCCATACCCAGTACACCTAGAGTTTTATTTCTTAGTTCCACGCCAAGGAAGGTTTTCCGATCCCATGTACCTTGAATGGTTTTGGCATATGCCTGCGGGATGTGTCGTGCGAGCGCCATCATCATGGCAAAGGTGTGCTCACACGTCGTAATTGTATTACCGTCAGGAGCATTAATTACAATAATACCGCGTTGTGTAGCAGGTTCCAGCTCAATATTATCCACACCAACTCCTGCGCGTCCAATCACTTTAAGATTGGTGCCAGCCGTCATAATACGTTCAGTAACTCGGGTCTGGCTACGAACGAGGAGAGCATCATAATCACCGATAATGGCAACAAGTTCATCTTCACTAAGTCCGGTTTTCTTCTCGACAACGACATCACTTGCATCCACCAGCTGCTGAATTCCCAGATCACTGATTGGATCCGATACTAACACTTTGTACATGGTTTCTTCCTCCTTAGGTTTGTATATCTATAATCGTCAAGGTCTGGTCTCCGACTAGAGACGTTCCTTAAAACCAAGTGATTCTTCCCTCCAACAACGCGGTGTCGTAGCAGAGGGATAAGGTGAACAAAAAGGATGGTTCCACAGGATTCTTTTATCGAAAATAATCAAAAAACTCTCAATCCACATACTGCTTGCGCAATAAGGGACGAGAGTTGTCGTGGTACCACCCTAATTCACCGCCGTTTCGCAACGACAGTCTTAGCGGTCAATGAAGACCGAAGAGGATAACGGGTCTAAACCGATTGCACCTACTCCATTTTCAATGCAATAACTCAGGAGCGCTCAAGATCATCTGCCCGCCACCGATTCCCACCAACCATCGGCTCTCTGAAAGACAAAGCAACGTCTTTTTTCCATCATCGTGTTTTACGTGACTAATTTTTTCATAATGTATCATGGCTTACATGAGCATGTCAATAGGCTTAAATGTTTTAATCTAAACGTTCCAGCGCATACCCAACGCGTATTTATTCTGCTTTAAAATGAATCTGTATATAGATTAAAACGCCTAAATAAGCTGTTTCATGAAATAAAATTCACCGCATTAATGAAGTAACGTTTCAGGGTAATCATCCGGGACTTGGGACAGGTCTTGAACCGGATTGGTTTTTTGGCTATCATTTAGTATACTATCGGATTGTTCAATGAAATGTTTATTCTTTTCAAATAACTCAAGAGGACAGACGCATGCAATGAAAAAAAAGAAATTTCCGAAGTTTAAAATTCAGAAGGCCGAACCGCAGCAATTAACTGAACGGTTGTTGTTGATCAATTTATACTTCACTCAAGGGTTAACTTTGATCATCGGAATTGTATGGATTCTGCTGCAGAAAAGGAATTTACTTGAGGTTCTGGCTTTGCCTGATCATCTTCAATTTTTATGGTGGGGTCTGGGGCTTGCTGCTATTATGCTTATCATGGATTTGGTACTGTCCTATGTGATTCCTCAGGAAAGCATGGATGATGGAGGGATTAACGAGCTTCTGTTTCGCGGACGTCCGATCTGGCATATTGTATGCATAGCTGCCTTGGTAGCTGTATGTGAGGAACTCTTGTTCCGCGGCGCGATACAACATGCGATTGGTCCATATTGGACGAGTATTTTATTTGCAGTTATTCACATTCGTTATCTTCGCCACTGGATTCCAACAGGATGGGTGTTTGTGTCGAGCTATGGCTTGGGATATATCTATTTGCAGTCTGGTACGTTATGGGCACCGATTCTGTGTCATTTTATCATTGACCTGGTATCCGGATTAGCGATACGTTTTCGGAGGGGATCATGAGTCAGCCATTAAGTAGGATGAAAACATACGGCAGCCAGCGCCATCGACACTCGGACAATAAGGAGAAAAGAGAGCGGCGCACAGTTTCTCAAACGAGTCCGGTTGTTGAAACGGCAGCAACTGCCGAAACGGTAGGTCTTCCGCCAATTACTTCGGTTTCGCTACCGCGGTCGCAGCGGCATTCCAATGCTGCCGCACTGGAAAGTCCGGTATTACCGCAGCGAGCGCCAAGTCGCTCCAAAAAAACGGGAAATCAAAAGGAAAGTTCAGTTTCCGAGGCTAGTTCTTTACCTACTCGAACCGAATTACATCCTTCGCGGCGTTTGCGATTAAGCAAAAGATTTGTTAACTCGCTCATTTTTATTTTCTTCATGTTAACGGTTGGTCTGGTGTGGTGGGGGATAAAAGGTGCTCCTCCGTTAAACACATTCCTCCCATTACCTTGGTAATGTTAGTTACTGCCGGTCTTGTCATCTCAGCGGGAGTCGTGCTGCTTTTCCTGCATATGTGGCGTGAGGCTCATTCCACTATAATAACAGAGGATGAAGTGGAACTTTCACATCTTCCGGCTTCATTCGATGGAGCAACGATTGTTTATTTGTCAGATACGCATGAACGCTTGCTCAAGGCAACAGATGTAGAGAAATTGAGGAGAAGAGCTGATTGGGTATTCATCGGGGGCGATTTTGCTGAAGAGGGAATTTCCTGGTCAATCGTCAGACAAAATATGAGACTTTTGTCGAGTCTTGCTCCGACCTTTGCTGTCTATGGAAATCATGACAAAAAGGCCGGCATCACTCATTTGTCTAAGCTGTTAGAAGATTCCAACGTGCTGCTACTCCAAGACAAAGCTGTATATTTGCAAAAGGGAACGGAACAGATCCGGTTGGTTGGTTTAGATTACCGCTCTACTCAAGGAGAGTTTTTGCTTCAGAATACTGAGGGTAGTTGTTCCACAATCGTATTGGTTCACGATCCTTTGGAAGCACTACGGTTAGAACTAGATGTTGACCTTGTATTAAGCGGCCATACTCATGGAGGACAATTGGTCTTGCCCGTGTTCGGGCCAATATTGCTGAGCAAGGCTTATCGTGTCGTACGTAGCGGCTGGTTCTCCTTGAAACGCAGTCATGATGATTTTCGAGATGGCAAATTGCTTGTAAGCAGGGGTTTTGGTACAAACCATCTTCCGCTCAGGTTATGTTGTCCCGCAGAGATACATCTCATTACACTTCGTGTTTCTACAGCAAAAAGCCCTGATCAATAAGATCAGGGTTTTTTTATCGTATAACAGTTATCGCCTGAGCGAGTTATATATTTGGCCTTTTTATTGGGTCTGCAGCTCGATTGCACGAGGATCAACAAAAGAATAACCCTTGTTCTCAAGTTTTGTTAACAACCCATCCAGAGCCTCGACTGTCCAAGGTAATTCATGCATTAAAATATTACTTCCAGGATGGAGCTGATCCAGAACATTTTGGATGACTTTATCCGGTTTGTTTTTGGTGGTCTTATCCCAGTCCAGCGAGCCGTTGGACCATGTCATATACAACATGCCTTGTTCTTTGACTGTATCTTTCAGTGCATCGTTCCCAGAACCAAAAGGCGGTCTGAAAAACTGAGGTTCCTCTCCAATGGTATCTTTCACAATCTGTTGAACGTCAGTGACTTGTTTCTTGGCCTCTGAACTTGACATTTTCTGCAAATCTTCATGATCCCAAGCGTGGTTCCCCATAATCTGTCCACGTTCATGAATTAGTTTCAACAATTCAGGTTGACGTTTCACTCGGTTACCATTTACGAAAAATATCGCTTTGGCATGATGTTTGTCCAATGTATCGATAAGTGATGTAATCATTTTTTCGTCCTTCGGCCCATCGTCAAAGGTTAACAAGACAACTTTAGCAGGGCTGGTCTCGTCATTGGGTTTAATAACATAATTCGAATTCATATGATAAGTCTTCTTAACAAGTGCTTCGTTTGAAGTTTCATCTGTGGAGGGAGTAGTATGCTGTGAAGCAGCTTTTTCTGTATTCGTTTCCTCCAGCGGATGATTTAATGTATCCTTCTCGGCATGATCCAACCGGGGTTCGGTACTTGCGTTGGCTTCGTTCTTTTCCTCAGGATGGATTACAGCAGTTTCCTCTTTGCTCGCTCCAGGATCAGTTGAAGATTGATTCTGCGAACTGCAAGCAGACAGCGCCATACTTATTAGGAGTAACATTGAAATAGCATGTTTCAACTTTTTTTCAACTCACTTTCCTGTATTTATACGGAATGAGATTGTCTTCTACAGCAAACACTACTTTTGATTTTAACACTTAAAGGAGGTTGGTGTAATGAAGGCGTCATCCTTTTTCTGGGGTATTGTCGTTGGCGTTGCAGCCAGTTCTTGGTTAGCTAAAGGCAGAATGCCTATGTTGTCTTCAGGTTCGTCCCGAAACATGGTTGACCAAGCAAAACATAAAATGATGGAGATGACATTTCCGGGTATGGATAGCTTTAGCAACAAACCGGATCATCATGGAGAACCCCATAAGACGGCAGCGAAAGCCGGTAGAACGATCTCTCCAAGAGAAAAAGAAGAAAATATGAACATGCTTAAAGATTTTATTCGGACCAACCCTGATGTTAAACATGAAGTGGAGCAAATTTTGAGCCAAACAAATACAACGGTACCGGGTTTATAACCCACAGCATCCATTAAGAATCATCCACAGTCTTGATTTGATGTGGATTGATTCTTTTTTTTGTTGATTTTACTTCGTGCATTTACAGGTATAAAATGATAACATAACTACATAGATTTATTTTCAGCACATATTGTTTTGTGCTTCATAATCTGTTATAAGACTTGCTTATAAAGGGGAGATCCTGTATGAAAATAGAACGACTAAGTCACGATAAGATACGGATTTTCCTGACCTTTGACGATCTGAGCGAGCGCGGAATACAAAAAGAAGATATGTGGCAGGAATTACCGAAGGTACATGAACTGTTCACTGAAATGATGGACCAGGCTTATTCTGAACTTGGCTTTGATGCTACAGGTCCGCTGGCTGTTGAAGTATTCGCACTTCCCGCTCAAGGGATGGTTGTCATTGTTACTCGTGGAAAATATGATCCGCAACAATATGGTTCAGGTCATGAAGATGATCTTCCTGAAGAAGTATATGAAATGGAAGTTACACTGGAGCAAAGTGACTCCATCGTATACGCTTTTAAGGATTTTGAGGTGCTGATTGAGGCTGCCCATATGTTACGTCAACATGTTACGGATGCGGGGAAACTGTATTCTTATAAAAATAAATGGTTCTTACATTTTGAACCGGATGATGTGGACTCCACCAAACATGCAGCATTGATTGCCTTGCTCGCCGAGTTTGGGGAAGGTTCTTCGGTCACACCAGCAGTTATGGAAGAGTATGGAAAGGTAGTTATTCCGGAACAAGCGATTGATGTCATTTGCACCCACTTCAAACGTCAGGAGTAAACTTCTGTAATATTCGTGTTACTAACCAGAGGAGGGAATTTCGGTGCTTTTGTTTTCGCTACTAGCTGCAGCAGTTGCTCCGGGTCTCGCCTTGTTAACATACTTTTATCTTAAAGACCGCTACGATTATGAACCACTTCACATCGTTTTAAGAGTATTTCTTATGGGTTTCCTAATTGTTCTGCCCGTGATGATTATTCAACGAGGTATGATGCTGTGGTTTGGAGAGAATCCCCTTCTTGAATCCATCTTGATCTCGGGCGGGGTTGAGGAGTTTGTTAAGTGGTTTGTGATCTATCACATTATTTATAATCACACCGAATTTGATGAGCCGTATGATGGGATATTATATTCCGTAGCGGTATCATTGGGCTTTGCAACGGTGGAAAATGTGCTATATGCTTTTGCAGGTAATGCCTCCGTATCAGGAATGTTTCTAAGGGCCCTTCTGCCCGTATCAGGCCATGCGATGTTTGCTGTTATTATGGGGTATTACATGGGTAAGGCCAAGTTTATTGATGATACGAAGAAAAAGCGGTGGTATCTCAGCTTGTCTCTGATACTTCCATTTTTCTGGCATGCGTTGTACGATGTCATCATGAATATGATGGTGAATCACTGGTTATGGTTCATCGCGCCTCTGATGGCGGGTCTGTGGTATGGAGCTATAGGCAAAATTACTCGGGCTAACAACCGTTCGCCCTTCCGTTTCGTGAAACGAGAGGAAGAGATTAAATTATAAAAAATACGGACACACTGGTGGACATGAAGCGTGTTAAACGCAGACCCCGGTGTGTTTTTTTTGTTACAGAAACCCGGGGAACGACGATATGAAACGGGGATGTACGATGACAAGAATCAAAATAAAAATTAGATGCAAGCAATGCGGTGAGCGGTTTACGTTAAGAGGCAGGAAAGAACGAGGGCGCATTGATACGGGCTTTAAACAGTGTCTGTGTGATAACAAGGACCAATTTGACATTGAGGAAGAGGGGATGGCAACGGGTTATCTGCTGAATTAGATGATGCTTTGCACCTCTGACGGAATATAAGCTGAGGCTCATTAGCTAAAGGCAAATTTCGTTCCAACTGGAAATCGCATGCATAAGAGGTCTTTCTTCGATCCACAATAAAGGCAGTGGTTAAGGCGTGTCTTGAAATCCACTGAAGTGCATCTTTTTACCACCCTTTCGCCCCCTGCTGCGTCACTTTCCCTTGACGTGCCCCGGCACGCCTGCGGTAAACTTCCTGGCTTGGAACGAAAAATCGGCAAAATCTGCTTCCTTCAGTGTTTTAAGACACACCCTAGAAGAAAGGAGAATCTACCGTGTATAAACGATTAAGTTCAGTCATGTTTCCGATATTTGCAGTTCTCCTGGTCGGCGCACTTGTGTGGGGTTATCAGGAGAATCAGGAGAAAAATGCGATATTGATTAAGGCGGAGAACCAATACCAGCGTGCATTTCACGACCTCTCATTCCATATGGACAAATTACATTCGGAGATCGGGAACACGCTTGCTGTTCATTCAAGCTCACAAGGCATGCATCGCAAAGGGTTAATGAATGTATGGAGGCTTACTAGCGAAGCGCAGAATGAAATCAATCAACTACCGCTGGGTATGCTCCCCTTTAATGAGACGGAGGAGTTCCTTTCACGGATCTCAAAATTTGCGTACCAGGCATCCATGCGTGACTTGACCAACGAGCCGCTCAGTAAAAAGGAAATGGGTAATCTGAAGACGCTGTATCAAAATTCTTCGGAAATCAAGAGTAGTCTGAAGGAAGTACAGCAGAAAGTATTGTCTGATCGTCTGCGCTGGATGGATGCCGAAACCGTTATGGCGACTCAGGATCAAACCAATGATAACTCCATCGTGGACGGCTTCCGAACGGTAAATAAAAAGGTTCAGGAGTATCCTGAACTGGATTGGGGTCCTTCTGTCTCCAATATGTTTACCAAACGTTCTGTGAAGAAACTTAGCGGGTTACCTGTATCCAAAGAGCAAATACAAGAGAAAGCTTCCAAATTTTCAGATGTGGAGAGCGGCAAAATTCAGATTCAGGAGAATGGCAAAGGGACAGACTGGGAGTCGTATACAGCGACCGTTCCACATGCCAGAAACGGAAAGCTGATGATGGATTTTACACGCAATGGCGGAAAGCTTATCTCGTACAGTGACACCCGAACGGTTGGAGCCAAAAAAGTCTCCCGCCAAGAGGCGATGAAACAGGCGGATCAGTTTCTTGTAAATAAGGGATATAAGGATATGAAAGCTGTTAATTACGATGAGTTCGGTAATTTGGCAAACCTTACGTATGTGCGAAAGCAAGGAGACACATTGATATACCCCGAAAAAATGTCTGTGCGTGTAGGTCTCGATACGGGTGAAGTTACCGGCTTTCAGGCAAGCGACTACGTGTATGAGCATAACGACAAACGTCAGATTCCAAAAGCAAAACTTACGGCCGAGCAGGCGCGTAAAAAACTTAATTCCGATTTTAAGGAAAATTATGTGCGCAAATCCTTGATTGAGAATGACTACAGTAAAGAAGTGCTCTGTTATGAATTCGGTGGACGAATTAACGGTTCGCGTTACCGGATCTACATTAATGCGAATACAGGAATGGAAGAAGCCGTTGAGGAGATCAAACCAGTTAACGCAACTTCTTAGAAGTGTCATAACAACATGTGTATACTCAGAAAAAAAGATGTGAAAACAGACCATGATCATGGTCTGTTTTTTCTTATTCCATGTGAGAAAGGTCATGGTATAATAGTCCTGTAAAGTACGAAGATAAATACATAAGTGGCGGTGAACCGATTGTTTCCTAAAATAAACGAAGTATTGTATATCCAAATCGCATCGGCTGACGAAAAAGAGGAACATAAAGAATACAAATCGCGTATCGCAGATACGGATGAAAGTAGTTTTCTGATTGAAGTTCCGATGCAGCAGGGAAACAGTCGCTTGAAAAGACTCTTTTTCGGAGAAGAATTGTCCATATCCTATATTAACGAGAGTGGTGTTCGGCATTACTTCAACACTTATGTGACAGGTTTTGAGGAAGATGTCGTTCGTCTGGTTCGCATTCGAAAACCGCTTCCCGACGAGATTTCGAAAATTCAGCGCCGCAGTTTCCTTCGTGTTCATGCCAGTCTCGAATTGGCATTTCAATGTGAAGACCTGACACGTGCAGTTGTGCTGACTGAAGATATCGGAGGCGGTGGATTGTCCATTTACATTGAGCCTGATTTAAAAGTGGAGGAAGAACAAAAGCTCAAATGCTGGCTGCTCGTTCCTTATCGTAATGGGGCCATTGATCATGTGCAATTTGAGGCTGAGGTGGTGCGTATTAAGGAACTGGAATCAGGTCGAGAGCTGGGCATGCTGAAGTTTTCGCAGATCACAGATTCGGAACGTCAGAAAGTGATCAAATTTTGTTTTGAGCGGCAACTGGATTATCGTATGAAATAAGCGTGTTAAGCATAAATCGATTCTATACTGGGCAACGTAAGGCAAAAACGGAGAATATTGCTATGGGTAAACGTTCGGATGCACGGGGATTTGGACACAATTACTTTACGATTTCAAAACGTTTAGAACAGAGAGCGCTGCTATTCATTGGGGTGCTCCTGATTCTTGTTATCCTCTGTCAGTTGTTACTTCTGGTACCTGATTTGAAGAAAATAATGACAACGATTGATCGGCTTGAGGGCACCCCGATTCATATGCAAACCTACAACAAAGAGCACATTGGCTGATTTGTCTGTTTTTGCATCCATGTGTAGAGTGTGGTATAATTTTCACGATGCAGGCAATGCCTGTTTTTTTATTGAGGTTTATCGTTTGAGGAGGAATGCCCCGTTGGCTAGCCAGAACACATCAGAAAACGGGAAGATGAACGTTGCAATTGACGGACCTGCTGGTGCCGGAAAAAGCACGGTGGCCCGATTGGTTGCGGAGGAACTCGGATACATTTACGTTGACACAGGCGCGATGTACCGTGCAGTATCTTTGTATATGCTTCGGAAAGGTATATCTCCGGATGATACGACTCAGGTACTTCAGGAAGCTCAAGATTTGGTTATTGATCTACAACCGGATCAGGGTGGACAGAAAGTGTTATGTAATGGGGAGGATGTCACCTCAGAAATCCGCTCCCGTGAAGTAACGGGAATCGTGTCTCGATATGCGCAAATCGAGGGGCTGCGTACGCAATTAGTGGATACTCAGCGGCAAATGGCTTTGCGCAAGGGCGTCGTAATGGATGGGCGCGATATCGGAACAACTGTATTGCCCGATGCGGAAGTGAAAATCTTCATGACTGCCAGTGTGCAGGAGCGAGCGCTTCGCCGCTTCAAAGAACTGGAACCATCCGAAGGGCTGACGTTGGAGCAACTGGAGAGAGATATTGCCACCCGCGACAAATTGGATGAGAACCGGGAAATTTCCCCACTACGTTGTGCAGAGGACGCCATTGTCCTGGATACAACGAAGATGAATATCCATGAAGTGGTTGACAAAATCGTATCTTATTGCACAATGGTCAGAGGAGAGAGCAGTCTATGATTTATACCTTTTGCAAAACATTACTGCGGATCATTTATACCATTCTTTTTCGTCTGGAGGCTGTTGGACGGGAAAACATCCCGAAAGACGGCGGCGTGCTTCTATGTTCCAATCACATCAGTTATTTTGATCCGCCAACCGTTGGCATCAAAATTCGCCGTCAAGTGAGATTCATGGCTAAAAGCGAACTGTTTGATGTTCCGGTATTAGGCCCAATTATCAAAGCTGTAGGTGCCTTCCCGGTAAAACGAGGAGGAGTCAGCAAAGAATCCATCAAAACTTCACTCAATATTTTGCGTGGTGGTGAAGTACTTGGTATTTTCCCGTCGGGAAGCCGTCACAATGATGGGGGAATTGGTAAAAAAGGAGCAGCGAGTTTTGCTCTCCGTAGTGGTGCTACGGTTGTCCCTACTGCTATTATCGGCAACTACAAGCCGTTTCGTAAGATGAAAGTAGTATACGGCGCACCGGTTAATTTGGACGAGTTCAAGGAAGACACTTCCGGAGATGCTTTGGAAAGAGCTACCGAGAAAATTATGTCCAAGATTAACGAAATGGTGAAAACAGGCATGCCCAGTAAATAAGGCAGTCTGCGGGGCGAGTGCATGTTTCCATTTTTTTGAGGAAAACTAGTGAAGTGCATTCGCATGAAAGTGTTTTGAACTCTGCTAAGGCAGGTTTGAATATAATGGGGTTTTTGAATTGAGGAGGGTATTTGACATGTCGGAAGAAATGAAAAATCAAGAAGCAACCCAAGATGAGTTGGATCAATTCGTTTCCTTGAAAAAAGGAGATACTGTAAAAGGTACCATCGTCAAATTGGAAGATAACCAAGCTTATGTAAGCATTGGATATAAATATGACGGTGTTATTCCAGTTCGCGAACTGTCTTCGCTCCACGTAGACAGCGCGTCTGATGCAGTAGAAGTTGGACAAGAAGTTGAAGCTAAAGTACTTAGCATCGACGACGAGAAAGAAAAACTCGTTTTGTCCAAACGTGCCATTGACAGTGAGAACGCTTGGGAGCAATTGCAGAAGCATTTTGAAGACCAAGACGTATTCGAAGTTGTTGTAGGCGATGTTGTTAAAGGCGGTCTGGTTGCAGACGTGGGCGTTCGCGGATTTATCCCGGCTTCCATGGTTGAGCGTCATTTCGTCGAAGACTTCAGTGACTACAAAGGACGCACACTACGCGTTAAAGTGAAAGAGATCGATCGTGAGAACAACAAAGTGATCCTTTCCCAAAAAGACGTTCTGGAGCAAGAATTCGAAGCAAACAAAGTCCAAGTTATGGCTGGTTTGCAAGAAGGTCAAGTGATCGAAGGTACAGTTCAACGTTTGACTCAATTCGGTGCTTTCGTTGATGTAGGCGGAGTTGACGGTTTGGTACACGTATCCGAGCTGGCTTGGACTCACGTTGAAAAACCATCCGATGTTCTGTCCGAAGGCGACAAAGTAAATGTTAAAGTGCTGAAAGTTGACCCTGAAAAAGGCAAAATCAGCCTGAGCATGAAAGCTGTTCAACCAGGTCCTTGGGAAACAGCTGGTGACCAATTCAACACGAGTGACATCGTAACAGGTGTTGTAAAACGTCTGGTTGATTTCGGTGCATTTGTTGAAATCGCTCCTGGTGTTGAGGGACTTGTGCACATTTCACAAATCTCCCACAAACACATCGGTACTCCGCATGAAGTACTGAAAGAAGGGCAAGAAGTACAAGTGAAAATCTTGGACATGAACCCTGCTGAGCAACGTGTAAGCTTGAGCATCAAAGAAACCGAAGAAGCTCCTGCTCAACCACAAAAATCAGAGCGTCCAGCAAGAAACAATGCTCCACGTGAAGAAATCAACAATCCAAACGTTTCCATGAACAACCAAGGTATGAGCACTACACTTGGCGAACTGTTTGGTGACAAACTCAGCAAATTCAAATAAGTTAACCATGCATGGTTCTTAGTTAAATACTGCATATTTTGCTGAATAAATAAAGCAAGATCGGCGAGCCCCAGCGGGTTCGCCGATTGTTGTTATTGCGAGAAATTCGTTACGAAACGTTAGCCAAGACATATCTTTTTTGCTATGATGAGTAACGTAAGTATGGACAGGAGGAGTGGAATGTATGGCAAGACCAGTTGTGGCAATTGTCGGCCGACCGAACGTGGGTAAATCCACCATTTTTAATCGGATTATCGGCGACAGACTGGCCATTGTGGAAGACAAGCCGGGCATTACCCGTGACCGGATTTATGGAATCGGTGAATGGAACGGAAAGGCATTCAGTATTATTGATACTGGTGGTATCGAAATTGATGGCGAAGACGTCATAATGAAATCCATCCGCATGCAGGCAGAACTTGCGATTGAAGAAGCGGATGTTATTGTATTTATGTGTGATGCCAAAGCTGGCATTACGCAGGCTGACGAAGAGGTTGCAGAGATGTTATACCGCTCTGGCAAACCTATCGTTGTGGCTGTAAATAAAGTGGATAATATTGGACGTAGTGAGCTCATTTATGAGTTCTACGGCTTCGGTTTTGGCGATCCGATCGGGGTATCTGGTAGTCACGGCACAGGTGTTGGTGATTTGCTTGACGCGATTGTGGAGAAATTACCTGAGCTAGAGGAAGAGACATACGATGAGGATGTAATTCGTGTTGCTCTGATTGGACGACCTAATGTGGGCAAGTCCTCACTGGTGAATGCTATTCTGGGCGAGGAACGTGTTATTGTCAGTGACGTAGCCGGGACAACCCGTGATGCAATCGACACTCCTTTTGAAAAAGACGGGCAACGCTATGTGCTAATTGATACAGCGGGTATGCGGAAGCGCGGTAAAGTATATGAAACGACAGAAAAATACAGCGTGATGCGTGCCATGCGTGCCATTGAACGTGCCGATGTAGTTCTGATTGTCATTAACGGTGAAGAAGGCATCATTGAGCAGGACAAGCATATCGCGGGTTATGCGTATGAAGCGGGTAAAGCCTCTATGTTTGTGGTGAACAAATGGGATGTTGTGGAGAAAACGGATAAAACGATGAAGGAATTTGAGACGAAGATTCGGGATCACTTCCTTTTCATGACGTATGCTCCAATTGTCTTTTTGTCAGCATTGACAAAACAACGCTTACAAAAATTGCTGCCTGTGGTGCAACGAGTAGCAGAACAGCATACTCTGCGTGTTCAGACACATCTGCTTAACGATGTTGTATCAGATGCTGTGGCGATTAATCCACCGCCAACCGACAAAGGGCGGAGAATGAGAATCAACTATGTGACTCAGGTAGCGGTTAAACCGCCGACAATGGTTATCTTTGTGAATGACCCTGAGTTGATGCACTTCTCGTATGAGCGTTATCTGGAGAATAAAATCCGGGCAGCGTTTGATTTCGAAGGTACACCAATTCGCATATTTACTCGGAGGAAGTCCGACGAAGGTTAGGGGAGAAGTTTGTGATTTTATCAATCGCAGCGATCATACTAAGTTATTTGCTTGGTTCGATCAGCTTTAGTGTTCTTCTTGCAAAAGCAATACGGGGGATTGATATCCGTCAACACGGGAGTGGAAATGCCGGGGCAACGAATACACTACGTATTCTGGGTAAAGGGCCGGCTATTGCAGTTCTTTTGCTTGATGTAATCAAAGGTATTGCTGCAGTATGGATTGGCATATGGTTAAGTGGAGGGTCTCCATGGATTGCTGCCTTCAGCGGTATCGCTGCCATAGCAGGTCATAACTGGCCGCTCTATTTCCATTTCCGTGGAGGTAAAGGCATTGCTACCGCGATTGGTGTATTGGCAAGCTTAGCTTTCCTGCCTGCGATTTGTGCCGGAGTCGTTGCCATTCTGTCCATCGTTCTGACACGTTATGTTTCGCTCGGCTCTTTAATTTTTGTAGCATTGACTCCTGTTTTCATCTTGATCCTCCCCGGGTACTCCATGAGTATCTTCTGGGGCAGTCTGATTATTTGTCTGTTTGCATTCTGGAGACATCGTACCAACATTGCGAAGCTCGCCAAAGGACAGGAAAATAAACTGGGATCGAAGAACCCTGGAGGGGGGAAACGCGTTGTCTAAAAAAGTTGCTGTACTGGTTGCAGGCAGCTGGGGAACTGCTTTGGCCAGTGTACTCGCTGAAAATGAACTGGATGTAGTAATGTGGACACGTAGTGAAGAACAGGCCGCTGAAATAAATGTACAACATACCAATGCACGTTATCTTCCTGCTGCAGAGTTGTCTCCTCGCATTCGAGCGACCAGTGATATGGAAGCTGCGGTTGCGGGTGCGACAGCTGTGTTAATTGTTGCGCCTTCGTCTGCGATGCGTGCGGTCACGCATCAATTTAAACCTTTTTATAAACCTGACATGCTGATCATTCATGCAACCAAGGGTTTCGAGACGGAAAGTCTGAAACGGATGTCTAGTGTTATCTCCGAAGAGCTTGAATGTGAAGAAGGGCATATCGTTGTATTGTCAGGCCCAAGTCATGCGGAAGAAGTGGTGAAGCGTTGTCCAACAACCGTTGTTGTGGCTTCACTGGATAAATCATCTGCGGAGGCAGTTCAGGGATTGTTTATGAATGCCTATTTTCGCGTGTACACGAACCGGGATATGCTCGGCGTTGAACTTGCGGGAGCTTTCAAAAATATCATCGCACTTGGGGCAGGCATGTCTGATGGCCTTCAGTTTGGGGATAATGCGAAGGCGGCACTATTAACCCGTGGGCTTGCCGAGATTACACGTATTGGTGTAGAGATGGGAGCGAATCCATTAACGTTTTCTGGACTAGCGGGAATTGGTGATTTGGTTGTAACAGCAACAAGTCAGCACAGCCGGAACTGGAGAGCGGGTTCAATGCTGGGACAGGGACAGAAGCTGGATGATGTGCTTCAGTCAATGGGCATGGTTGTCGAAGGTATTCGAACAACACAGGCTGCCTATTTTATATCACAGAAATATGATGTTCAGATGCCAATTGCGGATCAATTGTATCATGTGTTATTCCAGAATCGGCAGCCGCGTGATGCCGTTGAAGCCTTGATGGGACGTGACCCAAAAACGGAGATGGAAGTCATGAAGCTGGAAACTTGGGAGCAATGGCATTCTTGAGTTGAGCTTTTTAAATATCGTTTCAAGGGCCTAGTTTAATTGCTGCAGCTTAATCACCTTTTGTCTGGCACACTCATATGATACACATGAGTATTGCCGGAGGAGGGGAGACGAATGGGTAACAACATTTCGAAAGAAGCGCTGAAAGCCATCAACAAAAAAACAGGCAAAACGATCACTGAAGGAGCCGTCAAAAAGCTGGCAAGCACGGTGAAACCAACAACGATGCAGAATGAGGCTCAGTTGCGCCAGTTGATCAAACAAGTATCCGCTATGGCGAAAATACCGGTATCTGAGGATACGGTTCAGGATATTGTGAATGCAGTCAAGAAGAGTGGACTGAATCCAAACAATATGGAATCGTTGATGAAGATGATGATGAAAAAATAATAGATCGTACCTGCTCACATAGGGATCGACCATAACGAAAGTGAGCCAGCAGATGCTGGCTTGCTTTTTTGTCTTTTTATTGGAAAAATACGCCCGATTTCATGTTATAATAATTGCAATTGTCACAATTTCGTGATGAATATCGGGTTGAAGGGGAGACTGCTGGATTATGAACGCTATGGACAAGATGTGGCTGTCTTTGGTTGCCATCCTCATTATGGGATTATCTGTATTTTTGATTACATTTGCTCGTGCCAAAACAAAAGGTTTCGTGCGGGGCATTCTTTCGATCATTGCTTTTTTAATTATGCTCATCGGTTTTTTTGGTGGAATCGCTTCTCTGACTTAGATTTCCTTAGGGGAGAGAGAACATCCGCATAAGCGCATCATAAGAACGGACACAATGAAAAGACGGATGGGAGGAGTGTGTACCTATGGAACCGCATGAGACGGAGGGCTGGACTGCGCGTTATCCTGAATTACACAAGGCTTTGCTGGATACGGCGAAAGCCTGGAATAGTCAGCCTCATACTTGGTTATTAGGAGGCAGTTGCGGTCTGCTGCTTCAAGGGGTGGAATTGCAACAAGCACCTAGGGATATTGATGTGTATGCAGATATTGCTGCAGCCAAGAGTCTGCATGTCTGTGCTCCGGGGAGCAGGCTGGATAAGCCTGCAGTAGACAAAACCGGGCCATATGCTTCGCTGCTGAGTCATTATCAAGTGGGAGCGTGTTCACTGGAACTGGTAGGCGGCTTTGAAGTATGGGCACGTGGAAGCTGGTATCGTACCCAGATCGAACATGTACTTGCTCGCTATGCGGCTGAAGCTCAGGTGGATACTTACGCTTTGCGGCTGATGCCGCTTGCGCATGAGTTGTTATTTAATTTGCTCCGTGGACGTGAAGATCGGTATGTGCCAATCTCATTGCGAATTCGTCAAGAGCCGGAAGCTCATCAACCTGCAATGATGGCCTTAAGTCAACATAATATATGGACATCCCGCTTTAGAGCAGAAGTTGAAGAACTGGTTGGGTTTACTTGGTCGGAAGAAGCGGGGGAGGAACAATGATGCAAGAGGTTATTACATTTTTACCGATGAACAAATCGATTAAAGTCCAATCGGGAACAACCATTTTACAAGCTGCACGCAGGGCAGGTGTTCGGATCGCAACAAGGTGCGATGGCAAAGCAGCATGTCTGATGTGTAAAGTGAAGGTGGAGCAGGACGAGCTGCATGCGCTGCTTCCACCTACGGATGCTGAGAAGCGAAAGCTGGGAACGTTGCTTGAGGAAGGAACAAGACTTTCGTGTCAGGCTAAAGTGTGTGGACAACTGTCCGTGCATATTCCGGAAGACCCACTGAAAGCGGCTATACGGAAACAGCTTGAACGGCAGCAGCAAGATGAGGACTGGTTTCTATAACGTCTGAAGATTTTCTATAAACGTCCGGAACATTAAAACAACCTCGATTCTATACTTCGAGTTATTCCAGGAGGGTGCCAATGATTAAAAAGAAGAGAAGACCCAAGAGAGGAAGGAAGTCTCTAAGGTTGCTGCAGCAGATGCAATGTCTTTCTTTGCTTCTGTTGCTCATGCTTACAATGAGTGGATGTTTGTATCCGGCTCAGAGCAATACAGAGCCCAAAACAGCTTATCGCGAAAGTGTGAACCGAATTCAGAGCGCAATTGAAGCGTTCCAAAAGGACGAAGGCATTCTGCCGATTCTGAACGCGGATGCAGATACACCGAAGTATGAGAAATTCAGAGTAGACCTGCCCAAATTAAAGCAGCGCGGTTATCTCGATGAAATACCGGGAACGGCCTTTGAAAGTGGTGGTAGCGCTTACTTTTTAGTACAAAATGAAGAAGTGAAGCCTACGGTGAAAGTGATGGATCTGCAGACGGTACAGAAAGTTAATGACGTGCAACGCATGGTGAATCAGTACAAATCCGTACATAATCAGAAGATACCTGCGGGCGAAGAACTGTATCCGGGATTCCATGTGGTGGACATGAAACTAGCAGCACAGGCAGGTTCGCCTTCGATTACTTTAAAAAGTGTTTATTCGGGTCAGGAGCTGCCTTTTATGATGGATGCACAGGGGACGGTCTATGTGGATTATGCTTTTGATATTATGCAGGCATTGGAAAAAACAGATGGCTCATCTGATGCCGAGGAAGAACAAAATGGTGGGGATTTGCGTGATTATTTGCTTTCACAATCGTTTTTTGTACCTGTTAAATCCGTCCCTTATATGCTGAAGGATAACACGCCCGTTGCACAGGTAGTTCGAAACTAAAACATGTAAGTAAACGAAGGAATGTAAGTACAGAACAAACTTCAATCTAGATCAATCCTTTTTTATTATAGAAGTCCAATGAGAGATGCCGCTGTTCGTGGGTGTCTCTTTTTTTATGCAAGAAGAAGAGGATTCAAGATGAGAAGTGTCATAAACAGTGGATTTTACTCATACAGTAGATTGAAATAAAGACGCGCAGTCCGGGATCGGAGGATGTTCCTAATGTCACCATCATGAGATAAAAAACAAAAAAACACGTCATATTGCCGCATACGGATACATAAGATGATACTAGTCCAATTGCATGTACGAGTTAACGCCGCTCTCGCCGGTTTCATCAGAATGCAACGTTCGGCGGCGGACGACTTCCGGGCACTCACAAAGGCGGCTCTACCGTTGCAGGGATTTCAGTCTTCTGATTGAAAAAACGAAGCGGATGCTCTTTAGCATTTTTCCTTCGGAGTAATTTAAGGAGGGGATTTCATTGGAGAAAGTGGACATTTTTAAGGACATAGCTGAGCGGACCGGAGGGGATATTTATCTCGGGGTTGTCGGCGCAGTCCGGACGGGGAAATCAACATTTATTAAACGATTCATGGAAACGATCGTATTGCCTAACATCGCAAGTGAGGCCGATCGTGCCCGTGCAGTGGATGAACTTCCACAGAGTGCAGCAGGCAAAACAATCATGACAACCGAGCCTAAATTCGTACCGAATAATGCAGTCCAGATCAAAGTGGCTGAAGGACTGGATGTCAATGTTCGGTTGGTGGATTGTGTGGGTTACGCGGTGGAAGGCGCGAAGGGGTACGAGGATGAAAATGGCCCGCGTATGATCTCTACGCCTTGGTTCGAGGAGCCGATTCCTTTCCAGGAAGCAGCCGAGATTGGTACACGAAAAGTAATACAGGAACACTCCACGCTTGGCGTGGTAGTTACAACAGACGGAACGATTGCCGAGATTGCCCGCAGTTCCTATGTAGAATCGGAAGAGCGAGTCATTGCGGAGCTGAAAGAAGTCGGCAAACCGTTTGTGCTGATCATCAACTCCACCCGGCCTCGCAGTGAAGAAGCACTGCAGCTTCGGAGCGAACTCGCAGCCAAGTATGATATCCCGGTGATGACACTCAGTGCCGCTACCATGACAGAGGATGATGTCACAGGTGTACTACGCGAAGTATTGTATGAGTTCCCTGTACATGAAGTGAATGTAAACCTGCCGAGCTGGGTTATGGTGTTGAATGATACACACTGGCTTCGTAGCAACTATGAGAACTCGGTGCGGGATACTGTCAAAGATATTCGCAGGCTGCGTGACGTGGATCGTGTGGTGTCACAGTTCATGGAGTATGAATTTATTGACCGTGCAGGCCTAAGTGGCATGAATATGGGGCAAGGTGTAGCCGAGATTGATCTCTATGCACCGGATGAACTGTATGATCAGATTCTGGTAGAAGTTGTCGGTATCGAAATAAGGGGCAAGGATCATCTGCTACAATTAATGCAGGAATTCTCCCATGCGAAGAGAGAATATGACCGCTTCGCAGAGGCGCTCGAGATGGTCAAAACAACAGGGTATGGCATCGCTGCTCCTTCACTTGCCGAGATGGCACTGGATGAACCCGAACTGATTCGTCAGGGCACGAAATTCGGTGTTCGCCTGAAAGCAACGGCACCGTCGATACACATGATTCGAGTCGATGTGGAGTCGGAGTTTGCACCGATTATCGGTACGGAGAAACAGAGCGAGGAACTGGTGAGATACCTGATGCAGGACTTCGAGAACGATCCGATCAAGGTATGGGATTCAGATATGTTTGGCCGTTCATTACACTCCATTGTGCGTGAAGGCATCCAGGGTAAAATTGCAATGATGCCGGACAATGCGAGATATAAATTGCAAGAAACATTGGGACGAATTATTAACGAAGGATCAGGCGGTTTGATCGCCATCATACTGTAATCTTCCAAAAGACCGTGAGGCATGATCTCATGGTCTTTTTCTTTGAGTTTATTTCTTGAATATGGATGAAATGGATTGTGAACAGGATTATTTTTAAAAAATTCAGTAAGTTTCAGCTTTAAATCACTAAAACATATTTACATACTAGGGATTAGCCGTTATATTAATACTCAACTATTGTGATTGAAGTCACAGCGAGTGATACAGGGGGAGAATGAGATGAAGAAAACAAGTTCAAAATGGGTATGGCTAAGCGTATTACTGGTATTCACACTGGCGCTGTCTGCCTGCGGAATTAAAAAAGAACCAGCATCACCTTCTGCATCAGGTTCAGCAGGTGAGACGCCGAAAACAGAAGCCGTTACAGGGCCTTTAAGCGGTAAACGAGTTGCGCTGATTATGGAATTTAACACAGGGACTTTCTCGCAGCAGTATGTACAAGGTGTAAAAGAGGAGATTGCCAAATTTGGCGGTGAATTGACGACCTTTGTTGCGGATAACGATAAAGCGAAAATGGTATCCTTGCTCGATAGTGCAATTAACCAGAAATTTGATGTTATTCTGACAGACCACGGTGATTCTCTCCTGGAGCCAGGGGTGAAAAAAGCGGTTGAGCAGAACATTCCAGTCGTTGTATTCGATGCAGCGATCAGCGTGCCGGGAGCCACGGTGTTGTCACAAGACGACCAGAAGATGGCCGAACTGACACTGGAACAAATGAAAAAAGATATCAACGGCAAGGGCAATATCGTGAAAGTTTGGGTAGCTGGTTTTGCTCCAATGGAACGTCGTCAAATTGCTTATGGCGCATTCTTAAAAGCTAATCCGGAGATCAAAGAGATTGCAACATTTGGTTCTGCTCAGAATCCGGCGTTGGATACGCAAGCGAAAATGGAAGCGATTCTAAAACAATATCCAAAAGGCGAAATTACAGCTGTTTGGGCAGCATGGGACGAATTTGCGAAAGGTGCAGCGCGTGCTATTCAACAAGCAGGACGTGATGAGATCAAAGTATACGGAATTGACATGAGTGACGAGGATTTACAAATGATTCAGGATCCGAAAAATCCTTGGGTTGCTTCTGCCGCTGTCGATCCAACAGACATTGGACGTGTGCAAGTACGGTATGCTTACCAGAAACTGCATGGAGACCAAACCGAAGATGCGGTTGTCCTTAATCCGGTGTATGTACAACGCGAAGCTTTACCTGACAAACAAATCTCCACGTCAGAGTTGTCTGAGTTTGTAAAAGGCTGGGGAGGTAGTACACAAGGCATTAAGGACTGGATGAGCGAATACGGAATTACTGCGAAGTAAGCAGCGCTAAAAGCGCGCCTGGCGGCGCGCTTTTTTTAGTCAATAACAGGCAATACAGCTGATTGGAGGCAACATCATGAAGGATCCGATATCCCTGGATATGGAGCATATCCATAAGCAGTTTTCTGGCGTACCCGCACTCAAGGACGTTCATTTTTCAGTAAAAGGTGGGGAGATTCATGCCCTTCTGGGAGCTAACGGAGCTGGCAAAAGTACATTGATGAAAATACTGTCGGGTGCATATCAACTGGATCAGGGCACGATTCGTCTGAATGGGTACAAGCTCGACCTCAGTTCTCCAAGAGATGCCAAGGCTAGTGGAATTCACTGTGTATATCAGGAAGTGGATGCCGCACTAGTGCCGCAGCTAACCGCAGCTGAGAACATTATGCTGGATCAGTTAGCTTCATCTACTGGAGGATGGTGGAAAAGTCCAAAAGCACTGCAGCAGCGTGCCAAGGAAGCTCTGAAGCAATTAGGCGCTGACAACATATCGATTCACCGTAAGGTGGCTGAGCTGACGCTGGCAGAGAAACAGATGATTCTTCTTGCGCGAATCCTGATTCAGGATGCCAAAGTCATTATTTTTGACGAACCGACAGCTCCCCTGAGTCAAGAGGAGACCGATGCTTTTTTTCGCATTGTACATCTGCTGAAGGATCGCGGAACGGCCTGTATTTTTATTACTCATCGACTTGCTGAAGTAACGAGCCACTGTGACCGGGTTACAATCCTGAGGGACGGGCGGCATGTGTTTACAGGTGAAACAAGTGGACTAACGATGAATGAACTGGTTACGCAAATGCTGGGCAAACCGTTCGAGGAAGAGTTTCCAAAAACAGAGGCACCCGTGGGTGATTTACTGCTGCAAGCTCGCGGTCTTCGGCGTGGAGTAAAGGTGAGAGGTGTGGATCTTGAGGTACATCGGGGGGAAGTACTGGCTGTGGTGGGACTTGTAGGTGCTGGCAAAACGGAATGCTCTCGTCTGCTGATTGGTGCAGACCCGCTGGAGGCAGGGGAGATTCAGCTTCACGGACGTAATATTCGTCTCTCCCAACCTGCAGACGCTGCGTCTCTAGGCATCGTTTCCGTACCGGAGGAACGGCGTAAACAGGGTATTCTCATTCAGGAAAATGTGGAACGTAATCTGAGTCTTCCTTTGCTTTCCCAACTGAGCACGTTTGGATTTGTTAACCGTAAACGTGAGCGTCAGCATGCAAATTCACTTGTCGAACGGCTGGGCATCAAGACTTCATCCGTGAAACAGGAAGTGAAGTATTTAAGCGGCGGTAATCAGCAAAAGGTAGCGATTGGCAAGTGGCTGCATACCGATGCAGATGTATTTATTTTTGACGAACCAACCAAAGGTGTAGATATTGGGGCGAAAAGTGACATTTTCCGCATCATCAATGAACTGGCGCTGGCCGGAAAGGCGGTCATCTATTTCACCTGTGAACTGGACGAAGGAATGGGGATCGGAGACCGGATTGCGGTCATGTGCGAAGGGGTTATCGCAAAAGAGTTCAAGCGTGGCGAGACGAATCAAGAACAGCTGCTTTACTATGCAAGCGGTGGACGAGAGGTGGAAGCATGAAGGATAAATCACTGGATTTTGCGTTCCGGTACGGAGCAATCATTGTTATCATAGGGGTTATTGCCTTTTTTGGAATCAAATTGCCTTATTTCTTTACGTATAGCAATTTGACGGACATTTTGGGTTCGATATCGATCGTGACGTTCGTGGCGATTGGTGTAACATTATCTCTCATTGTAGATGGTTTTGATCTCTCCGTGGGAGCAACGGTCTCTCTGACAACTGTAGTTACAGCATCGTTGATGATCTGGTATCAACAGCCTCTCGCTGTCGTTATTATTGTACCGCTCGTGATCGGAGCTGTCATTGGTTTGCTGAATGCACTGCTTATCGTTAAATTGCGTATCCCAGATTTGCTGGCAACTCTCGCAACGATGTACATCATCGGGGGGATTCACAAAACGTATGCTCAAGGGTATACCATCTATAACCACATGCAGTTCCCGGATGGAAGCAAAGCTGCCGGAGAGATGGATCCGACGTTTCTGCTAATTGGACAAGGGAAATGGCTGGGCATGCCAATCTCCGTTATTCTATTGCTTATTGCTGTGATCGGTGTTCATATCTTTTTGACCTACACCAAATATGGGCGGCAAATGTATATTACAGGCGGGAATGAAGAAGCGGCTCGGCTCTCAGGAATCAAGGTGAAAAAGGTACGTACGCTTGCTTATGTCGCAGCCGGGATATTTGCAGCTATTGGTGGCATCATCTATGCGTCCAAAGTTGGATCGGGACAAATTGATGCCGGATCTCCCTTGTTAATGGAATCCGTGGCGGCTGTATTTGTTGGTTTCTCCGTCTTTGGCGCGGGTAAACCAAACGTCATCGGTACCTTCATCGGTTCGGTTCTGATCGGTGTATTGGTTAATGGTTTGACGATGATGAACGTTCAGTATTTTACACATGATATTGTCAAAGGCGGGGTACTTGTGCTCGCTTTGGCAGTCACATTTTATGTGTTAAACCGCAGCCGCACTTGAAATTGTGTGCTGTCTGTATTAGTATAAAATTTGTTCGGCGTCAGAAACACCCGTGTTTTCTGGCGACAATTGCCGGAAATGACTGTGAGCCGCAGACGGAATACATATTCATTGCTCAAAATGCTCAACGTTTTTTGCGGATGAACGTATATTTCCTTATAAAACGGAAACACAGTATAACATTCAGGACATTGATTCAGGAGGTGAAAAACAAATGAACAAATCAGACTTGATTACACACGTATCCGAGGCTACTGAATTGTCCAAAAAGGATGTAACGAAAGCGGTTGATGCCGTATTCGAAGCAATCTCTGAGGCTCTTCAAAACGGAGATAAAGTACAATTGGTTGGTTTTGGGAACTTCGAAGTTCGCGAGCGCTCTGCACGTAAAGGACGCAACCCGCAAACAGGTGAAGAAATCGAAATTCCTGCGAGCAAAATTCCTGCGTTCAAACCAGGTAAAGCGCTCAAAGACGGAATTAAATAAGATTTCTACATATTCCATATGTCAACAAAAAGACCGTGACTTGTTCACGGCCTTTTCTTTTGCCTATAAACGGGGGATTCTCTCGTTCTGCTGCTCTGTATCCCTACTTTCTTCCGAAAGTTCCGGATGCTCGCTGTAAGCGATTAAAATTAGTTCTTTGCCGGTAACGGCAGACAGCTGATGCTCGATCTCCTGTAACCGATGGACATGCTCTTCCGCGAGTACAGCTGGGGTGTATTTCATAAAAACTCTCCTTTCTTAGCTGTTCCGTTACTGTCATAGTATGGCCCGGGAGATACGTTTTCTTGCGGTACATTCCCTCCGAGACACTGGTTGACAAATGGAACAATCTTGATCATCATTAACGCTATGAAATTAGAAAAGGGGACGTGCGCGATGGATCAATCTACGGGCAATGACTATATCGTAATTAAAGCTGAAGAAAACGGTGTTCAGGTGATTGGTTTGACCCGCGGACAGGACACACGTTTTCATCATACGGAGAAGCTGGACAAAGGCGAAGTGATGATTGCCCAGTTTACTACACATACTTCAGCCATTAAAATTCGGGGAAAAGCTACGTTGATTACGAAGCATGGAGAGATCGAATCGGATTAACCCATAGGATAAACGAAGTATTGAATTAGGTTGAAGTTGAAAGAGTTTGACTAGGTATAGTGAAAGCATGGATGGATCAGATAAAATAGCAGGCATAGCCTGCTTTTTTTGATTGTACAATGAGGTATGAGCCTTTACCGGACAGACTACACTAACAGGTAGAGGCAGGGAGGCGCATATGAAACCGGGAATGATTGTGACGGCATCCATGCTGTCAACGATTGCGGCAGTCGTCTTGCTGGTGGTTTTTCAGAGCTTGCACACACGTACATGGGGCGGAGATCGAGCGGAGCCTGTAACGGCTTCACATCAAGCAGTCCAGTTGACGAATGATAATCTGGTTGACGTGTTAAGTTCTCTTCATATGTCGACTCCAATCGCTAGAGTGGAATGGAAGCAGTCCATTTTGACACTTGACCTCAAAGTAAAGGGAAAGGACATCATCTATACTGAAATATATGAAAATATGGCAGCTGTTGCTGATCTCAGTTTTCGCAGTGTAGACAATATCGAGCAGGTACTGCTTCGAGTCATGGCTGAGGATGAATGGATGCATAAGCGTCACTTGCTTCTTGCTGCGGACATTCGGCGTGGGGAATGGCCGATGTATGCTATTGATATGCTTCGCACCTGGAAAAGCACCACTTTCTCAAACGAGTTGAAGGACTGGTTTCATCTGATGCAGACGGAACTTTGGAAGAAGCAGTTCGAAATGACAAGTCAGGGGTAATCAAATAGCAGGATTCAGTGCGTGTCCGATAAACATATGCTATAATATATAAGATTGTAGTGCAGAAATGGTTTGACAAAGCAAAGCCTCGGAGGATGAGAATGAATTCATATCGCGTACCCCAACTAGCAAAGAAATATACGGATTACGACATGATTCGACAACATACGGAAATCCCGTCATTTCCGGATAGCCGGGCGCGTCTGTTACAGGTATTTGTGGGCCGTACAGACGAGAAGGGGCATCAGGAATTGTTTGCTCTGGCGACCTCGCTCGTTCAGTTGGCGATGGATACTCATGATCGAATCGATACGATATCCGGCGATCGGGGAGAACAGGAGATGCGTTCACGTCAGTTAAATGTTCTCGCTGGAGATTATCTGAGTAGTCGTTTCTATCAGTTGCTTGCTCACGCAGGCGAAATTGAGATGATCGGCAAGCTCAGTGGTGCTGTTTCCGAAGTGAACGCACGCAAGATGACGCTGTATGAACGGATGAAAAAGCTCCTCGTTTCTGCTGATGAATATTTGCGTGAAACGGTACAGCTGAGAATGCAGCTGTTTCTTTCATTTACACACATGATGCGTGATGAGGATAAGTCGTTATGGCACAGCTTGTTGCTGGAATTCAGCACTTGTGAAACGATTGCACACGAGATGAATCGAATGCGTGATGAGCAGCAGATGCTTCATAGCTATGCGTTCTGGCATATGTATGAGAACGGTAATGACGAGGAACGTAGTCATTTACGCCAAATGCAGATTGACCCGCGTACATGGAGTGCTTTGGTGCTGAAATACAGCGTAAGCGAAGTGCTTCTGGACAAGCTTCGCGAGAGCACACACCGCATTCAGCTTTTGTTGCAAGATGAAGCAGAGCTTCAAGGTCTGCAGGAGATTGATGCTATTCTTGGGCCTTACCTGTCCTATGTGCAGCCTTCACATGCGGCAGTTAGGGAAGATTGAGGGGAGACAGACGAATGGGTAGCGGAGAGACCAAACCGAAAGAAGAATTTGTCCATTCGGTTTTTCAGAGTATAGCCGGCAAGTATGACGTCATGAATGATATTCTGAGTTTCCGCAGGCATAAGGCTTGGCGCAAATTCACGATGAAGAAAATGAATATGTCCAAAGGCGATACTGGACTTGATCTGTGCTGCGGCACATGTGACTGGACACTCGCTATGGCAGAGGCAAGTGAAACGGGGCACATGCACGGGCTGGATTTCAGCAGCAATATGCTGGAAGTAGGCCAGACCAAAATAGATGCTGTGAACCTTTCGAAGCAGATTACGCTTGTTCAGGGAAATGCAATGTCATTGCCTTTTGAAGACAATACATTTGACTATGTGACGATTGGTTTCGGGCTACGTAATGTGCCGGATCTCAGACAAGTTCTATCTGAAATGAAACGTGTTGTGAAACCTGGCGGTATGGTGGTTTGTCTGGAATTGTCCAAACCGACATGGCAACCGTTTAAAGGGATTTATTATTTTTATTTTGAACATATGCTGCCTAATATGGCTAAATTGTTTGCCAAACGTTATGAGCAGTATAAATGGCTGCCGGACTCTCTGGCGCTTTTCCCGGGAAGAAAGGAACTGGCGGACATTTTTGTTGAAACTGGATTGCAGCAGGTGCAGGCCTATCCTCTGACCGGAGGCATTGCGGCACTGCATATTGGAACCAAGGAGAATCAGAATGTTTAGGAAAATTCGCATTTTTTTAGAAATGATCAAGATTGAACATACGCTTTTTGCTTTACCGTTTGCTTTTATGGGCGCCATTTTGGGATCTATGGTTGTTAACAACACCTTCCCAAGCTGGATGCAGATTATGTGGGTGTTACTTGCCATGGTTGGTGCGCGCAGTGCCGCATTTGGGCTGAACCGGATCATTGACCAGGCGATTGACGCTAAAAATCCGCGTACGGCGATGAGAGCTATTCCAGCAGGTTTGCTGAAGAATGGCGAGGTTATCATTTTCATCATCGTATCGTTTATCTTATTATTCTGGGCCTCATCCAATCTTAATGTATTATCGATGCAGCTGTTACCGATTGCGGTCTTCATGCTGGTGCTTTATTCATATACCAAACGCTTCACCTGGTTGTGTCACGTCGTACTTGGTATGACGATTGGTCTTGCTCCTCTCGGAGGATGGGTGGCGGTAACGGGCACTATGGATTGGACAGCGATTGTCCTGTACGTTACGATTGTATTCTGGACTGCAGGTTTTGATATTATCTATGCATGCCAGGACCTGGAGTTTGATCAGGGAGAAGGACTTCATTCGATTCCGTCCCGGTTCGGACTTTTTAAATCATTGCAAATTGCAAAATTCTTTCATGTCCTCACGGCGATTGGTTTTCTTGCGTTATTGTTAATGACTGATCTGAGCTGGTGGTATGGTGCAGGGATGCTGATTACGTATGGCATTCTGCTCTACGAGCACTATATTGTATCGCCTAATGATATGAGTCGTGTACAGACGGCATTTTTCACTATGAATAGTGTGCTGAGTCTGGTTGTATTTACGTTTACATTCATTGACCTGGCGGTGAAGTAATGATGCATCAACCGGAGAATAAACGACTTGTTGTCGGAATTACCGGAGCGAGTGGCAGCATATATGGCATCCGATTGATTGAAACGCTGCTGGATTTGGAGTATACGGTTCATTTGGTTATCTCAAATGCCGGCTGGCGTGTATTGAAAGAAGAAATGGATTGGGATGTGACAAACCGGGAGAACTTGCTTCAAGAAAAGTTCGGTCCTCGCGGTGGTTCTTTAATCTATCATCCCGTAAGTGATATAGGTGCCTCGATCGCAAGTGGATCTTATTTGGCTGAAGGCATGATTATCATGCCTTGCTCCATGGGCACTCTCTCATCCATTGCAAGCGGCTCTTCAGCTAATCTGATGTCTCGTGCAGCGGATGTGATGATGAAAGAGGGCAGGACGTTAATTCTAGTGCCACGTGAGACACCTCTTCATGCAATTCATCTGGAAAACATGTTGAAGCTTTCACGTCTTGGTGTGCGAATGATCCCGGCGATGCCGGCTTTTTATTACAAACCTCAAAGTATGGAAGACTTGATTCTGTTTTTGGTGGGTAAAGTGCTGGATAGCTTGCGTATCCCGCATCAACTGTTTACAAGATGGGGAGAACCGGATGAACGGGGATAATGTAGCCTAATAGCGCTTTTCTGGATAACAGATCAGAAATATGCGACTTTCTGGACATGATCCCCTGACTCCCGGGGTGTCGGTGAGTGCTGATGGCAAGGTAAATGTGCCCACAGTCTTGACCCATGCTCCGGCAACTTCTGTGCTTTTGATTCAGAATTAGTCGCAGCGTTTAATCCCGAATGTCGGCGTTGGCATTCGAAGGTGAACTTCATGGTGTGCGCTGTAGAAGAACACGAGCAGGAGCGGCAAGCCTAAGGCGAACGTTTTTGCCTGCAGGCTCGGGCTTGCTGGAGGGGAAGGTAAGCATGGATTTTTGGACTGACAATACGCTGATACGGGTGAACGAATGAAACTACTGGACATTTTCGGATTGTTAAAAAAAGACATGGATCACGTTGAAAAAGAATTGTATCGCAGTGTTCAAGGCGAACAAAAACTGCTGAGTGAAACTTCTCTTCACCTTCTCAAAGCAGGTGGGAAACGACTGCGGCCAGTTTTTGTACTCTTAGGCGGCAAGTATGGTACATATGATATTGAGCGTTTGAAGCTCGTAGCCGTTCCGCTGGAACTTATTCATTCTGCATCCCTCGTTCATGATGATGTCATTGATAATGCGGAGACTCGTCGGGGCAAACCTACCGTGAAGTCAAAATGGGACAATCGCATTGCGATGTACACAGGAGACTATATTTATGGCAAGGCATTGGAGATGACGGCTGGACTATCCGATCCGGCTATTCACCGTATCCTTGCCAAAGCTATGGTACAGATGTCGATCGGTGAGATGGAACAGATTCGGGACTTTTTTAATACAGGACAGAGTGTGCGTAACTATCTGCTGCGCATTCGTCGCAAAACCGCGCTCCTGATTGCAGTGAGCTGCCAACTCGGAGCACTCGCTACTCGTGCACCTGAGCACATTTCATCCTTGCTGTATACCTATGGATATAATGTGGGTATGGCTTTTCAGATTCAGGATGATGTTTTGGATCTGGTAGGCACGGAGAAGCAACTTGGTAAGCCCCCAGGGAGTGATATGAAACAAGGCAACATTACGCTTCCTGTACTGTATGCGCTTAGAGAAGAACATCTGCGAGAGCCGTTGCTTAAGGAGATTTCGCGTGTTCATCATGAAGAAGGACGTGCCAGTGCATCGGATGCGATTGGAATGATTCGCCAAAGTCAAGGAATTGCTAAAGCGGAAGCCCTTGCTGACCGATATATGAAGAAAGCGCTCGATGCTCTCGATCAGCTGCCCAACATCAAGACCACTAAAAATCTGCGAGACATTGCTCATTTTGTAGTCAAACGTACACATTAATCTTGTGTGATTTGACGCTTAGAACTCCGACGGCTGGAAACAGTTGCTTTCAGGCCCGGCTCACAACACTTCCCTAACCTGTGAAATACGAATGTGAAATTCCTCATTGGGAGGATTTGGACTTGTATGTTACAATCAAAGGGATTGCGTTTACATAGTGATTAACTTTGAACCGTGAGTGAGGAGTGAACTGGCAATGGATCGTACATTTTTGATGGTGAAACCGGATGGTGTGCAGCGTGGTTTGATCGGCCGTATTATCAGTCGTCTGGAAGACAAAGGATTTAAACTGGTGGCAGGGAAATTGGTTCAGATGTCAGAAGAACAGGCTAAGCGCCATTATGCCGAACACGAAGGCAAGCCGTTCTTTGATGATCTGGTTCGTTTTATCACATCTGGGCCGGTGTTTGCGATGGTGTGGGAAGGCGACGATATTGTGACGCTTGCACGTACTGTCATTGGCAAAACGAATGTGAAGGAAGCGGCTCCAGGCACAATCCGTGGAGACTTCGCTAGCCATACACCGCATAATCTCATTCACGGGGCTGATTCACCGGAAAGTGCAACTCGTGAAGCCGCCAATTTCTTTAGTCCCGACGAGCTGGTAAGTTATGAGAAGAGCATCGCAGCCTGGTTGTAATTATTAGCCAAAGGGTGATATACGATGCTGGAGCAAGAACAACTAGACCCGGATTATGCCGGATTCATTCGTAAAATTAAAGAGAGCACAGGCATTGATCTTGCTCAATACAAGGAAGGCCAGATGAAAAGAAGGCTGACCACATTGCGTAACAAAAACGGGTTTAATACATTTTCTATCTTTTTCGATGCGATGCAGAAGGACAAGACGTTATTTTACGAGTTTCTTGATCGCATGACTATTAACGTGTCGGAATTTTGGCGCAACCCGAATCGCTGGGAAGTGTTACGTGATGAGATTCTGCCAGAGCTCGTGGGTTCCAAACGCAAGGTCAAGGTATGGAGTGCTGCTTGTTCAACGGGTGAGGAGCCATACACCCTTGCAATGATTTTGGATACAATGGGCATTTTGAAAGAAAGTTCCATTACGGCAAGTGACCTTGATGAAGGGGCGCTGGCCAAGGCTAAGGAAGGCCGGTATATGGAACGATCCCTGAAGGATGTACCTCCGGAGACGGCGAGTCGATACTTTAAGCAAGATGGCCTGATGTATCGTATTGATGAAAAATTAAAAAGTTCGATCAACTTCAAAAAGCAAAACTTGCTGGTTGACCGTTTTGATGATGGATATGATCTGATCGTTTGCCGGAATGTCATGATTTATTTTACAGAGGAAGCGAAAAACCTCTTGTATCACAAATTCGCAGCAAGTCTGCGTCCAGGCGGGATGTTGTTCGTAGGCAGTACCGAACAGATTTTCTCTCCGGGACAATACGGGCTGGAGACGGCAGAGACGTTTTTCTATCGGAAAAAATAAATCAGCATAAAGATCAACCGCCTGAGGTGCATGAAGATGTGCTCAGGCGGTTGTTTGCATAAGAAAGAGCTGCTTTCTTGTCAAAGCTGGTCAGCTATACTATAATAAGCAAAGAAATTATGGGATTTTAGCAATGTGAAGTTTAACAGTTTAAAGGGGGAACGTATTATGAGTTTACGTTATTTAACCGCAGGGGAAACGCACGGACCCCAATTGACCGCAATCATTGAAGGACTGCCAAGTAATTTGAATATTGATTTTGAAGAATTAAACTTCCAACTTCATCGTCGCCAGAAAGGTTATGGCCGTGGACGTCGGATGCAGATTGAGAAAGACCAAGCTAATTTTGTTGGCGGAATTCGTCATGGATATACGACTGGTGCTCCTGTAGCGCTGGTTGTTCAAAATAATGACTGGAAGCATTGGCAGAATATCATGAACATTGAGCCGGTCGAAGGCAGCGATGAAGAGAAACGTCGTGTACACCGTCCACGTCCTGGACATGCCGATCTGAACGGCGGTTTGAAGTATAATCTCAAAGACTTGCGTAACGTCCTGGAACGCTCCAGCGCGCGTGAGACAACCGTACGTGTGGCATGCGGTGCAATTGCACGTCAGTTCTTGGCTGAGTTCGGCATTAAAGTGGCCGGACGTGTTATCCGCATCGGCGAGATTGAAGCACCATACCAGGAGCTTCCGATTGATGAACTGATCGCGGTGACTGAGGCTTCGTCTGTTCGTGTGACAGATGCCGAGACAGAGAAAAAGATGGAAGCGTACATCGATCAGATCAAGCAGGAAGGTGATTCGATCGGTGGAGTTGTGGAATGTATCGTAGAAGGTGTTCCGATTGGCCTGGGAAGTCACGTACAGTATGATCGCAAGCTGGATGCTCGTATCGCTCAAGGGGTCATGTCCATCAATGCGTTCAAAGGTGTGGAGATTGGCATCGGATTCGAGGCTGGTACAATTCGCGGATCACAGGTGCATGATGAGATTCTGCATACGGAAGATCGTGGTTACCACCGTGCAACGAACCGTCTGGGCGGATTTGAAGGCGGTATGACAAACGGTATGCCGGTTGTTGTACGCGGTGTGATGAAACCTATCCCGACATTGTACAAGCCGTTGCAAAGCGTGGATATTGATACAAAAGAAGCTTTTACAGCCCAGGTTGAACGTTCTGATGCTTGTGCGGTTCCGGCAGCCAGCGTCGTTATGGAACATGTCGTTGCATGGGAAATTGCCAAGGCATTCCTGGAGAAATTCGGCGGGGATTCCATGGAGGAGATTCGGGCGAACGTTGCCAGCTATCAGGCACAATTGGAGAGTTACTAATATGCGTCAGTTGACAGTGCAACTTGGGGAACGCTCATATCCCATATTGATTGGCAGCGGTCTGCTGGCTCAAGCTCCGCAATATTTTGAAGAATATGGTCTGACGAAAAAAAGTCCTCTTCTAATCATTACTGATGATCATGTGGCACCGAAATACTTGCCAGAATTGGAGCAGACACTGCGTACGGCGGGATATTCCGTCGTATCAGCAGTGGTGCCCTCCGGAGAGACTTCCAAATCACTTGCCATATATCAGGATATGATGACCGTAGCGATTGAAGGCAAGCTTGATCGTAGTTCGGCAATCCTTGCTCTTGGTGGAGGGGTTGTCGGTGATCTGGCTGGTTTTGTCGCAGCTACATATATGCGAGGTATCAAGTTTGTTCAGATCCCAACGACGATTCTTGCTCATGACAGTAGCGTTGGCGGTAAAGTGGCGGTCAATCATCCTCTTGCGAAAAATATGATTGGTGCTTTCCATCAGCCGGAGCTTGTACTGTATGATGTCGACACACTTCAATCTTTGCCGCCAAGAGATGTATCGGCAGGTTTATCCGAGATGCTGAAGCATGGACTCATTCGTGACGAAGCATTTGCTCATTGGTGTGAAGAACACGCGGAGGCATTGCTTGCACTTGACCCCGATACACTCGGATACGGTCTGGAACGCGGGTGCAGCATCAAAGCAGAGATCGTCTCCAATGATGAACGTGAGAATGGGGAACGTGCACTCCTTAACCTGGGTCATACGATTGGACATGCGATTGAAGCGATTGCTGGTTACGGCGAGTTTCTGCATGGAGAAGCGATTTCGATCGGCATGGCGGGTTCGGCACTACTTGGTGAGAAGCTTGGAGCGCCAGCGGGATTGTATGAAGATACCGTTCGTATGTTGCGTTCTCTTCGTCTTCCAGTAACGTTGCCGGAACATCTCGCCACTGATGCTTTGATGGAAGCGATGATGCATGACAAGAAATTCCGTGAAGGCCATATGGTCTTTATTGTTCCTGATCGGATAGGAGCTGCCAGAATCGTGAAGGATGTGCCAGTTACAGTTGTTCGTGAAGTTATCGAGCTGCTTAGGAAAGGAGAATAACAGCATGATTACACGGGGAATCCGCGGGGCGACTACGGTCACGCAGAATAATGAAGATGAGATTTTGAAAGAAACGGCAGTGCTGCTTCAAGAAATTGTTGATCGAAACAAGATTGTACCTGAGGACATTTGTAGCGTATGGATTACGATGACCGGGGATCTGGATGCAGCTTTTCCAGCAAAAGTGATCCGCCAGTTGGATGGGTGGGAGCTTGTACCTTTGATGTGTGCACTGGAGGTACCCGTAAAAGGGGCTTTGGCGAAGTGCATTCGTTTCATGGTGCATGTGAACACGACCAAAGCTCAAAATGAAATCCATCACGTATACCTCAATGGTGCACAGGCATTGCGTCCCGATCTGGCAGGACGTTAAATTTTTTTGAATTCTAATGGTTGTCAAACCGATGAATATCATGTATAGTGGAAAAAAGTTGAGTAGAGTTTAGATTGAGCTGAGAGCAGCTGAGTTGAGCCCAGTATATAGCAGAGTCCAGTGATTGGTAGCCGATGCATCTGAAGTCGGTCAACGCATTCACGGTATGTCTTGCTAAGGTGAAGTACAGGAAGAGAGAGTAGACGTGTCAGAGGACATGGTTTATTCGCATATAACTACAGGAACATTTCACATCAGATATTCTTGGGAGTTCACTACATGTTCTCAAGGGATGAAGACAGTATGAATGAGATGTTGTTATATGTATATTCTCTCTAATAAGTTGAAACCATGGTATAACATGGATCAATTGCCTATCATTCATCCTGCGCAGATGTATAGGGACTTGTTATTTATGAAGCAGCATGCCTGAATACAGCTTATAACCAAACCTCTACCTGATGGTAGAGGTTTTTTGTCGTCATAACCTTCTTCTACCTAAATCTGAAAGGACGTGATCTGATGATAGCACCAAACGTTAACCAAGTACTCAAGATGTCAAACGAATATAACCTCATTCCGGTCGTAAAACGAATTCTGGCTGATATGGAGACCCCGATTCGCATTTTCCGCCGTTATGCAGACAATGACCGTGCGTTTCTGCTTGAAAGTGTGGAGGGTGGCATTCAGTGGGCTAGATATTCTTTCATCGGTACGGATCCGTTCCTGATGATTTCGGCAAAGAAAGGCCGGATTGTGGTCGAGGAAGCCGGGCAGACCCGTGAACTGCCAGGCAAGCCAATTGAAGAACTGAAAGCTTTACTTCGCAAATATCGTAGCCCGAAGCTGGATGAGTTACCGCCGTTTACGGGTGGTGCAATTGGATTTTTTGGATATGATCTGTTGCAATATTATGAGAAGCTTCCAGCACATGCGCTGGATGATCTGAATATGGATGACATTCGGTTTATGTTCTGTGATCAGATCGTTGTGTTTGATCATGTGAAACAGCATATGTTGCTCGTCGGTAATGTTCACGTCAAGGATGGTGCAACAGATGAAGAGATTCGTCAGGCGTATGCAGCCACTTCCGAGAAGCTTGAGCAGGCGGCCGAACGTTTGCAGCAGCAAGGACCGGGTGAGAACCTGAACCCGCGTTCGATTCCGGGTGATGTAGAGCTTGGTGACATTCGCTCCAATCTGACGAAGGAACAATTTATCGGCAATGTAGAGCAGGCCAAAGAGTATATCCGCGCAGGGGACATTTTTCAGGTTGTGTTGTCCCAACGGTTTCATATTGATACGGAAATCTCGCCTTTACATGTGTACCGCGTGCTTAGAACACTGAATCCGTCGCCTTATATGTATTATCTGAAAATGGATGATGAGATCATCGTAGGAACCTCACCGGAGGCACTGGTCAAGGTGGACGGCAATCGTGTAGAAACACGTCCGATCGCAGGTACACGTCCAAGGGGAGCGACAGAAGCAGAGGATCGTGCACTTGCGGCAGATTTGTTGCAGGATGAGAAGGAACGCGCGGAACATCTGATGCTGGTGGATCTGGGAAGAAATGATTTGGGTCGTGTATCTGCGTTTGGCAGTGTGAAGTGTGACATGTTTATGGAGATCGAGCGATACTCTCACGTGATGCATATGGTATCGAACGTTACAGGTGAGCTAAGAGAAGACAAGGACTTTTTTGATGCCTTCCTCTCATGTATGCCAGCTGGAACCGTATCAGGTGCGCCGAAGCTGCGTGCGATGGAAATCATTGCGGAACTGGAAAAGGAGGCACGGGGTGCCTACGCAGGAGCGATTGGTTACCTTGGTTTCTCCGGAAATATGGATGCATGCATCACAATCCGCACGATTATTTTCAAAAAGGGAAAAGCCTATGTGCAGGCTGGAGCCGGGATCGTATGGGATTCGGTGCCTGAGAAGGAATATGAAGAGACCGTAAACAAAGCCAAAGCATTGTTAAAGGCGATTCGTACGGCTGAAGCGATGTTTCCTGTAAAAACTGCAGATCCAAAATTAAGTCTGGCTAACGCTGATTATTTTGTTACACCAACTTCGGCAATGAACTGAGAGAGGAGAGACTGGAAATGAACTTGAACCCCATCATGAATGACAGCCGGGTGCTGCCTGAAGCGGCGATTTCTCGGGAAGAAGGAATGAAGCAAGGACTCGCCAAAATTCTAGAAGGTCATCACCTTGAACAGGACGAGGCACGTGAACTGATGTATTCCATCATGAGAGGTGAAGCCACTTCGGCTCAAATCGGAGGTTTGCTGATGGCACTGCGTATGAAGGGCGAAACGGTGGATGAGATCACCGGTTTTGCACAAGCCATGCGCGGGCAGGGTGGACGGATATTGACAGATGGCAGAGGGTTACTGGATACGTGCGGCACTGGCGGATCAGGTATACACAAATTCAACATTTCTACAGCATCGGCTATTATCGCTTCGGCCGTCTCGGTTCGAGTGGCCAAACATGGCAATCGTTCAGCTTCAGGCAAAGCAGGCAGTGCGGATGTACTGGAAGCGCTTGGTGTTAATATTCATCTGAATGGAGAACAGGCCAGACAGTGTCTGGATGAGATCGGAATCTGTTTCTGCTTTGCACAGGTGTACCATCCGTCCATGCGTCATGCAGCCGCTCCGAGGAAAGAGCTGGGTGTTCGAACCATTTTCAACATGTTAGGGCCATTAACGAATCCCGCGGGAGCAGATCGTCAGTTGCTCGGTCTATATGACCGAGCGCGGACACCGATGATTGCGGAAGTGCTTAACCGACTTGGTTTGAAAAGAGCGATGGTTGTCGCAAGCCATGACGGACTGGATGAAATTAGCATCTCTGCGCCGACTCAGGTTTCCGAGCTGCGTAATGGAGAAGTTCAAACCTATGACATAGATCCACGTGACATGGGACTATCCTTGCATCCGCTCGAAGCGGTGCTTGGAGGAGATGCGGCACAGAACGCCGAAATTATACATCGGATATTCCAGGGTGAACACAGTGCTTACCGGGATGTTGTGCTACTGAATGCAGGGGCGTGTATCTACGTATCTGGCCTTGCGGACAGTATTGCAGACGGCGTTAAAATCGCTGCTGAAGCAGTGGACTCGGGTAAGGCGGCTAGTAAGCTGGGGCAGTTAATTCATACAACGGAGGCGTACAATCATGTATCTTGATCGAATTGTTGCAACGAAACATAAAGAAGTGCAGACTCTTGCACAGACCTTTAATATGGACGATGCCATGCGGAAAATTGAACAATTACCTGCTGCACGTGGGTTTGAGCAGGCGCTTTCAAGCAGACGCAATCGCAAGCTGGGGCTCATTGCCGAAGTGAAGAAGGCCTCGCCTTCGAAAGGTTTGATTCGTCCGGATTTTCACCCGGTAGACATTGCTTCTGCATATGAGCGGGCGGGAGCCGACTGCATCTCCGTTCTGACCGATGTTTCCTATTTCCAGGGCAGTAACGAATATTTGCAGGCCATTCATCAGGCAGTGAACATTCCGCTTCTGCGCAAGGACTTTATTATTGACGAGTTACAAATCGCTGAAGCTAGACTTCTCGGAGCAGATGCGATATTGCTGATTGCGAGTATTCTTACACCCCAGCAGATTCGTCAATATCTGACGTATGCAAAAAGTCTTGGACTGGACGCTCTAATTGAAGTACATGACCGGGCAGAACTGGAAACGGTACTGGATATTCCCGAGGCGACACTTGTCGGCATCAATAACCGGAATCTGAAAACGTTCGAAACCAGTCTGAACACTACGCTGGATCTGATGGAGCTGATTCCATCCGGTGTGACGCTGATCAGTGAAAGCGGGATCGACGGGGCGGAGTCGACGAAACCCCTGATTGAAGCTGGTGTACACGGTATTTTGGTTGGAGAACATCTTATGCGCAAAGATGATGTGGAAGCTGCTGTTTATGATCTGATGGGACCCAAATGATGAATGACTCGATAAATAACGGTATAGGCAGCAGTTCTTCCGAACAAGGACACTCGCTGCCAGCGGCCGTAAAAATATGTGGACTTCAGGACGTTGAAGTGCTAAAATCGATGATAAACTTGCCTGTGGACTATATCGGTGTTGTGTTTGCCAACTCTCGTCGGCGAATCACTCCTGAACAGGCAGCCGCATTAAAATCAGTTTTATTGGAATGGCCGGTGAATGAACGGCCAAAGCTTGCAGGTGTTTTTGTTAATCCGACCTTTCATGAATTGGAGCATGTAATGGAAATTGTGTCTCTGGATGTGATCCAGTTGCATGGACAGGAAAGTGCTGAATTTTGCGAACAAGTGAAAAAGCGCTGGAATGCGAATGTGTTCAAGGCGGTTTCTTTTCCAAAAGACGATACGGGACAGGATGCCGATCTTGTGGCTCTGCAACGGTTAGATGCCTACGCGGGATTCGTAGATGCGATATTGCTTGATACCTTTGACCCGTTATATGGTGGGGGTTCCGGCAAAACATTTGCTTGGGAGCGAATACCTGCATATGCGGAATGGGCTGCGAAGAATGATGTGGCTATGTTTGTTGCAGGCGGACTTCAGGCGGACAATGTACAACACTTAATCCAAACGTATAGACCTTATGGCGTTGACGTATCAAGTGGCGTGGAAACGGAAGGTCTTAAAGATATAACCAAAATAACAACATTTGTAGAAAGGGTGAAGCAGGCATGACACACCAATTGCCAGATCAACATGGACGTTTCGGCCCCTTCGGAGGCCGTTTTGTACCTGAGACACTAATGAACGCACTCATTGAACTAGAAGAAGCATACAGCCGCTTCTCAGAAGATGAAGAGTTTAACAAGGAACTGAATTATCTACTGAGTGAATACTCCGGGCGGGAGACACCGCTTTATCATGCAGAACAATTATCCCGTCACTTGGGTGGCCCGAAAATTTATCTCAAACGTGAAGATTTGAATCATACAGGTGCACATAAAATCAACAATGCGATTGGACAAGGGCTACTCGCCAAACGGATGGGTAAAAAGAAAGTCATTGCCGAAACCGGCGCAGGCCAGCATGGCGTAGCAACAGCAACAGTAGCGGCACTGCTTGGTCTGGAGTGCAAAGTATTCATGGGTGAGGAAGATACGCAACGTCAGCAGTTAAACGTATTCCGTATGAAACTGCTGGGAGCAGAGGTGATCCCCGTGACATCTGGTACACGTACATTGAAGGATGCAGGCAACGAAGCTCTTCGTTATTGGGTCAGCAATGTAGAAGATACCTTTTATGTATTGGGGTCTGTCGTTGGACCGCACCCTTATCCAATGATGGTGCGAAATTTCCAGCGCGTGATTGGTGACGAGACGCGTCGTCAGATTCAGGAGATTGAAGGAAGGTTGCCTGAAGTCATTGTTGCGGCTGTTGGTGGCGGAAGTAACGCGATCGGGATGTTCTATCCTTTTATTGGTGATCAGGATGTAAAATTGGTTGGTGTTGAAGCAGCGGGCAAAGGTGTCGATACGGATTACCACGCCGCAACGATGAGTAAGGGGACACATGGTGTATTCCAGGGTTCCATGAGTTATTTGCTGCAAGATGAATATGGACAGGTTCAGCCTGCGCACTCGATCTCAGCTGGTCTGGATTATCCAGGTGTTGGACCGGAGCACTCTTATCTTAAAGATATTGAACGGGCAAAATATGTCCCGATTACGGATCAGGAAGCTTTGGATGCTTTGCAACTGTTAAGCCGCACCGAGGGCATTATTCCTGCGCTGGAATCAGCTCACGCAGTTGCTCAGGTTGTGAAGCTGGCTCCTGAGATGTCAGCGGATGATATTATTGTTATCTGTCTGTCTGGACGCGGAGATAAAGATGTGGAATCCATTATGAAGTATTTGGGGGGGAACTTGTAATGAATCTGATGGACCAAACCTTCCAGCAATTAAAAGAACAAAATCGCACAGCACTTATTCCGTTTCTGACCGTCGGTGACCCTGATGTGAACACCACTATCGATATTATCAAAGAACTGGAGCAGGCTGGAGCAGACATATTGGAACTTGGTGTTCCGTATTCCGATCCACTCGCAGACGGCCCTGTCATTCAGCGCGCTTCCGAGCGTGCATTGAAGAGCCAAATTACGATTCGTACGGTGATGGAGACTGCAGCTAAAGCTCGTGAAGCAGGCGTGAAGTTACCATTTGTCCTGTTTACGTATTATAATCCGGTTCTGCAAACCGGGCTGGATATTTTCTTTGACGAGCTGATTAAACATGACATCAGTGGCATGATTATCCCGGACTTACCGATTGAGGAAGCTGAAGACATGCGTCGTCGTGCCGATCAGGCCGGGGTTCATCTGGTTCCGCTTGTGGCGCCTACATCCAATGCCCGGATTGAGCGGATTGTCACCGGAGCACGTGGATTTATATATTGTGTTTCCTCCTTGGGTGTAACCGGAGAACGTGCTTCCTTCTTTGATGGTGTAGAACGTTTTATTGAAACAGTGAAAAGTCTGACTGAACTTCCTGTTGCCGTTGGTTTCGGCATCTCCAGTCATGAGCAGGTAGCCCACTTTTCCCGCATCTGTGATGGTGTTGTTGTGGGCAGTGCGATTGTACGCCAGGTGGAAGAAGCAATTCCACTGCTTGAAAATGCGGAAACTCGTGAAGCGGGACTGTTGCAAATTCGCAACTTTGTGGCAAAATTAAAAGGATAACTGTATAAGTTGAACGATTCATTCTCATTTTACTCCAATGTAGAACAATAGGAGGCGGTCAAGTTGAAACCGAAATCCCAGATTGTCAATCTGCCTGTGTACAAGCCAGGCAAACCGATTGAAGAAGTAAAACGTGAGCTGGGGCTGGAGCAAGTCATCAAACTGGCCTCCAATGAGAACCCTTATGGCAGCTCTCCTGCTGTGCTTGAAGCGATTACGAGAGAAATGGCGAACGTAAGTATCTATCCTGACGGGAGCTCTGCTGAACTGACAGAGGTTCTTGCCAAGCACTTGGGAGTGGCGAGAGACCATTTGATCTTTGGATGCGGGTCGGATGAGATCATTGCACTGATCACCCGGGCGTTTTTTCTCCCTGGAGATGAAACGATTATGGCGGATCAAACCTTCTCCGTTTATAAAAGCAATGCGGACATCGAAGGTGCTGTAACAATTGAGGTGCCTTTGAAAAATGGAACTCATGACCTGCCGGCTATGCTGGCACAAATCAATGACAGAACCAAAGCCGTCTGGGTATGCAATCCGAATAACCCTACCGGTACGATCGTTTCCGAACAGGAGCTTGTGACTTTTATGGATCAGGTTCCGTCACATGTAATGGTTGTGCTGGATGAGGCTTATTATGAATTCGTAACGGACGATACTTATCCGCAGAGCATTTCACTGATTGAGCGTTATCCGAACCTGGTTATCTTGCGGACATTTTCCAAAATTTATGGATTGGCATCGCTCCGTATAGGGTATGGGATTGCACGTCCGGAGATTATCGATCTGATTAACCGTGTGCGTGAACCGTTCAATACCTCCCGCTTCGGTCAGGTCGCGGCAAAGGCCGCACTTCAGGATCAAGCCTTTGTCCAAGAGTGTGCTAAGAGTAATGCAACTGATCGGGAATGGCTACAACATGAATTTTCACGACTGGGTTTAACCTATTTTCCAACTCAGGGGAATTTCATTTTGGTTGATCTGAACATGCCATCCGCGACCGCGTTTCAGTCTTTGTTGAAACAAGGCATTATTGTTCGTTCGGGCTTTCACGTCTATCCAACGTACATTCGGGTGTCTGTGGGAACAGCGGAGCAGAATCGTGCTTTTGTAGCGGCGCTGGAGAACACACTGGCGGAGAATGTGGCAGCACGCCCTTAATACTGGCGATGAAAAGAGTGAGGACCCATGACAATAAAAATTGCAATGATTGGTGTCGGGCTCATCGGCGGTTCACTTGCGCTTTGCTTTAAAGGCAAGCCCGGGATTACCGTGATGGGTTACGCACATCAGGAAGAATTAAAAGACAAGTACATAGCGAGCGGAGTGGTGGATGCTGCGACGCTCTCTTTGGAAGAAGCGGTGCAGGATGCCGACTTCATTTTTTTGTGTGTACCTGTTGGCTTACTTGAATCCTATTTTGAAAAGCTGTCCAGGTTACCGCTGAAAAAGGGCTCTATTATTACGGATGTTGGCAGTACAAAAGCTTCGATCGCAGCTTGTGCTGAACATATCCGCTTAACGGATGCTTACTTTATCGGGGGTCATCCAATGGCAGGCTCAGAACGTGCAGGCGTGGACGCGGCCTCAGCCGTGTTGTTTGAGAATGCTTATTATGTTCTGACCCCGTCGTTACACGTACCTGAGGAGGCTTACAGTCGCTTGTCAGAGCTGTTGACGTACACTCGTGCACAGATTGTTCGGGTAGAGCCTCTACTGCATGATGATATAGTAGGCGCCATCAGCCATTTGCCACATGTTATTGCTGTTGCTCTGGTTAATCAGGTGCGCGAATACAATGAATCCAATCCACTGTATAAAATGCTGGCTGCCGGTGGTTTCAGGGATATCACACGCATTGCGTCCAGTGACGCCATTGTCTGGAGAGATATCCTGCTAAGTAACCGAGAGGTCCTGCTGGAGCTGCTTAAGGACTGGAACAGCCAAATGTTGTCTTTTACAACGATGTTGGAACAGAGGAACGGGGAAGGCATTGAAGATGCGTTCCGTCAGGCGCGGGAATTCCGAAGTGTATTGCCTGAGCGACGCAAGGGCATGATCTCGCCTTTATTTGATCTGTATACCGATGTGCAGGATGCTCCGGGTATGATCGGAAAAATTGCAACCGAGCTTGGGGCAAATGATATCAACTTGAGTAATCTGGAGATTATTGAGAATCGGGTCGATGTGCCGGGGATTATGCGCTTGTCTTTCCGTCAGGAAGAGGATATGGAACGGGCGAAGGCATTGCTGGATACCCTTGGATATCAAGTATGGATTTAAGCAGAAAAGAGGGCGAAAGTCCTCTTTTTTATAGAGAAATTATGTTAAGATATCAATCATTTACTAAGGATAAAGGCTGTGTTCTTCCTTACAATCTAAGTTTTTACAAATAAATTTGTCCAAAGTGTTGACAAAATGAAAACGTATACATATAATAAAAGTACAGTATGGTTTCTCTCCACTCCTATCCAATAACTGTATTGCTCCACGTGAGCAATGGCCGCTTATGTAAGCGGTCTTTTTTTTGTTTAAAAATGAAAATAACATGTATGATCTGATTTTTATTGTAACTTAACTAATCGAAGTGTAATTTTTTTGAGAAAGTTATCTCATTTTTGTAACCTTTTTAGAGGTCGTAACGTCTATAAATTGCAAGGCTTTCCAAGAAGCTGTATGAGGAAGTCATGACAACGAAATCGATGGCATATGAATGTCAAGTCGGGCAAAAGTGGATAGCAATGGATTTGCCAGGATGATGCAGACCGTTGTACAATGTTACTGTTATGTAGAAACGTTGGGGAAATTGCCATTACATAGGGGAATTTGGCGGAAGGGCCGAGAATGGCGCTGGACGCTTTTTTTATGCGGTTGAAACCGCAACTTTTTTACACCTGTTCGGTAATACATGGATAGAGTCGAACGGGGAGAAGCACATGGATGGGCGAGGAGGGGTCGCACTCAAATGACGGATTCCCAGTTGATTCGAGAGATCAAGGAAGGTAACGTGGAGTTATATTCCGAGCTGATGAGTCGTTATCAGCGTAAAATACTGGCTTTCGTATATCATATGTTGAAAAGTTCCAATATGGAGCTGCTTGCGGAAGATCTCTGTTCTGAGACATTCTACAAGGCGTTCCGCAGTTTACACTCTTTCCGTGAGGTGGATGCTTCATTCTCCACCTGGCTGTATACCATCGCTAGAAATACGGTATTGAGTGAGCTTCGCAAACAGCGTAGTGGAAATGTTCCGCTTGAAGAGAGCGGCGTAGTTCCCATTGCTCCAATGGAGAACGCTCCTGAGCATGCTGTTCTGCGTAGCGAGCGGGTAATGCTGGTTAGAGACGCGATTAACAATCTGCCAGAGAAGCAACGTTCTGCGATTATACTTCGTGAGTATGATCAACTCGACTATCAGGAAATTGCGGGAATTTTGGGGCAGAGTGTAAGTTCTGTCAAATCGCTGTTATTCAGGGCAAGGTCAAGCGTAAAAACACAGTTGGAGCCTTATTTCTTCGAGCCGATGTACGAGCCATATGAAGGGATGAAGAACCGATGAATTGCAATGAAGCCCAGGAACTGTTTGCATTGGTCTGGGACTTGCCGGAATCTCATCCACAGCGAATTGTGTTTCAAGCACATCTTGCTGGTTGTGAAGAGTGTTCGGAGCAGTTTGAAGTCTGGGAGGAAGCCCAGGTGCTGCTGCACAGCATCCCGGTTCCAGTGACTGAGCAACAGGCAGAGAGGGTCAATCGAAACGTTATGGACCGGATTTATGCGGAGTCTCCATGGCTATTGCCGGAAGAGGCAAAGGTTAATCGATTCTCTGCGGCAATCCGTAAACATATGTCTTTATGGATTGCAGCGTTCCTGGCTATTTTTTTGTGCAGCTTCCTGTACATGGCGATGTTTAAGCCAGAGGTATCAGAAGCTGAGAAATCTAACGTTATGACAACGGGTATACTTGAGACCGGGGTTGCCGGAAGTACAGCTTCATCCTCGGAATTGTATAAGTATGACATTCCGCAAGCCAATAAAGGCGGCATCATTGAACCTTTTGTTGTTAGTATGGGGCCAGCTTATCCGCAATACTGGATGGCTTTGTCACTACTGGCTATAGGAATGGCTTTGTTTTCACTTGGACGTATGCATCGATCAACAACTAAACGTAAACAAGGTGTGGGTGCGTAGGTTTCCAACCTGGCGTTCGCCGTGTAGAGAAATGAGGGATGAACGTGCGGATCGGACTTATTCGTCATGGTCTGACAGATTGGAATGCAGCTGGCCGTATACAAGGGCAGACCGATATTCCTTTGAATGGGGAAGGACGCAAGCAAGCAGAACGTCTTGGTAGACGTCTGCAGTCTGAATCCTACCAGTGGGACTATATTGTGACGAGTGGCTTATCAAGGGCACAGGAGACGGGAGAGATCCTTTCACAGATGCTGCATGTACCTATGCTTGAACCGGACGCACGATTGAAGGAGAGAGGTTTTGGTCAGATTGAAGGCCTTACTTCTGACGAACGGGTTGCGCGTTGGGGGAAATCATGGGATACGCTTGATCTTGGGCAAGAACATATCTCGGAGATTCAAGTGCGTGCGCTGGCGTTTCTGGACGATCTATGGTTCTCGCGCGCCCATGAGAATATACTCATTGTGACGCATGGTGCTTTTCTGGCCAACTTGTTAACGGCGTTATATCAAGACCAATATACAGAACGCATTGGTAATCTGTCTTTAACCATTTTGGAGAAAGAACGTGACGACTGGATTCCACTCCTATACAATTGCACGCAACATCTAACGATGGATACCGCTGAACAATCTGAGTGATAAGCTCAGGTTGTTTTTTTTATATGATTTACTTTTTAAAGAATGTGCAGAACTATGAATGAACTCTATTGTTTCTCTTCTGATTGATCGTTTTGAGGCATAAGATGAGATTAATCAAAAAAAATCACAAAAAGAGGTTTAGATTGTGGCGAATCCGTCAACCATGTTTACAAAACCACACTGTTGCAGGCCAGATCAGCAACCTAAAAGCAGTGAACGGGCGAGGCGATGGATCCATGAATCTAGCAGATATGCTGACTTTTGCTGATATTGGCCAGCTTAATCGAATAGCAGACTACTATCAATGTGAATGTAAGCCTAATTCCAAACATGAACTCATCCAGAGCATCCTTACGACATTGGGTAGCAAACCATTCTTTGAGCAGCAGGTGCGTCAATTGAGCCAGGCGGATCAAAGGTTTTTGAACAATCTTTTATTTGACCCCCGCCAATTTTATGGTATGGAGGAGCTCATCGCCATAGCCCGTCAATCGATGGACAAAAAGGAGAGTGAGGCAGGTTCGAGTCCGCGTGATCTCATTATCCGGTTCACCAAAAGCGGTTGGCTTTTCAATGGGACTACACAACAGACAAGATATCTCTATCAAGTGCCTCAAGACCTGAAACTAAGATTCAGAGATGTGTTATCTACCCATCTGCGGGCAGGCATCGTTAAAACGACAGAGCCGTCCTTGTACCGCGAAGAGTATCATTTGTTGGCAGACGATATGAAGTTGTTCCTGAAATTTGTTCAGCAACATGAGATCGCTGTGAATGCCGAAGGCATGATGTACCGTCGCTCACAGCAGCAACTTATGGAGCATCTGCATATCCCTGAGGAACTGGTAGGCAGAGCTGGATGGCGATTCGGATACGGCCGTTCGTTCAAGGATTATCCTGATCGCTTTGCATTGTTGTATGATTATGCGTTTCATCACCGATTGATTCGTGAAGAGCAGGGCTGTATCAGGCTGACAGAATCTGGTGAAGAGAAGCTAGGAGCCGAGAAGGCGTCCGAGATGATACAGCTGTTTCGGTTTTGGTTAAGACTTTATAAAGGTGCTGTTCCAAACCTGTCCTCGCTTGTGTACTGGACAGGCGAGTGTGCCAGCGAATGGTCTACGATGGAATCGCTCTTTGAGCAAATTGGGCCGTTTATCCAGCCGTTTTACTACGACACTGCAGAAAATATTTATGAGAAGCGGATCATTAAAATGATGCTGCATCTGGGTTTGATTCGTGCAGGTGAACATGAACAGGGAAAAACAATACAAATGACCGCATGGGGTTCAAGACTTGCAGCATCCTGCCGCTCGATCTCAGCTGATATTGCACCGATTACGTTTGACAAGTGAAGGACAAGTTGCTACAATCACTCCCAAATTAAGGAGTGATACGAATGATAATTCCATACCAAGGTATAAAGCCGCAGCTACACCCTTCCATATACATGGCTGAAGGCTCTAAATTGATAGGTGATCTGCAAATGGATGAAGAGTCTTCCGTGTGGTTCAATGCAGTTCTGCGGGCTGATTTGGCACCTATCATCATTGGAAAGCGCTGTAATATTCAAGATAATGCTGTAGGGCATGTGAACACTGATCAACCCCTTATTCTGGGAGATGATGTCTCCGTAGGACATGCTGCAATCATTCATGGTTGTACCATTGGAACGGGAGCATTGATCGGCATGGGAGCCATTGTGCTTAATGGAGCTGAAATTGGTGAGTTTTCACTGATTGGAGCTGGCTCTGTGGTAACTGAGAATTGTAAAATTCCGCCCTATACTCTCGCTTTGGGGACACCTGCCAAAGTGATTCGTGAATTGACTGAAGCTGATCTGCAGCGGATGTCGAAAACTTCACTGGGTTATGTGATCAAAGGAAGAGAATATAGGAGCTCTTAAATCCGTTTTGGAGGTGCATCCTATTGGATAAAATGAAAGTTACGTATGAAGTCATGTTGGGGCTGGCAGCTGAGATGGTTTGGGACGAGGCGCTTCGCAAACAGAAAAGTGAGAAGCTTTATTTGGAAATCGACAAAGCGTTAGCTACCGGAGACGAAGTAGCTTTCCGGAGTCTGACGGATGAACTGAGGACGATCAATTAACAGATCAATGACAAACCATATAGATGAATTATTGGAATATAAGGGAATGCGCAGTCGCGCATTCCTTTTTTTGTTTTTTTTTAATACTAACTTAAAAACTGAATGAATATCTGGCTTTATAACATATGCTCATATATAATATGGGAATAAAATGGATAGGAAGGGGATATAGGGAATTGAAATTCAGTGAGATGAATCAAGACAGCTGGGCGGAATTGCAACTTTATCTGGATACATGCCTTGTTCCGTTCACGGCTATGAGAGGTACACAGTCACCGGTTGAAGCGACTGAAGCGCTAGAACGGCTGAGGGATTTTCTGGATATGGTCGAAATTCCTTTTAAAGGTAGAATCATGACATACCCGGCCTATCACTATACAAGTTCAGAAATGTCAATGACATTAAATACATTGTCGGCTGAACTCAAAGCTTCTGGATTCAAGTATGTAGTAATTATGTCAGTAGATGGATCGTTTGTGGAGATGGATATTCCAGCCGCGGATTTACTTTTGAGTCAACAGGATTTGATTCAAAAACTTGAAGAAGGAACAATAGCGCGACATGTCGGGGAGTGCATTCGAGAGTTGTGGAAAAAGTGACATCTTGACGACAAATGTGACAAATTTCCAACAGTTTTTTAACAACGCTTACAATTGAACCTTAAAAATGTGTGACAAATTCTTGACGGTGTTCTAGGGCTACTATATGATTATGTATGTTCTAGTAAGTCGTGGAATTTATGATAATGAAAACGATTGAGAGAGTTGGCTTAAAAAGGGGGTTGGAGACAGTATGAGCAGTGAGCATGACCAGCACGAAGCCTCGATTAAACCGCCAAGCAAAATGGAGATGTCGCGCAGGCAGTTTTTGACGTACACGCTTGGTGGAGCTACCGCCTACATGGCCGCCGGTGCAATTCTTCCTATGGTCCGTTTTGCGGTGGACCCTATTTTGCAGCACAAGGGAGAAGGAACCTCTGTCAAAGTGGCTGAAATCAGCAAAATTACAAATGAACCTCAAGAATTTACGTTTGAACTGAAACAACAGGATGGATGGTATTTGAGTAATGCCTCGTTGGTGGCCTGGATTCGCAAGGACGAACAAGGGAAAATTTATGCGCTTTCACCCATCTGTAAACATCTGGGATGTACAGTAGGCTGGAACAGCGACAAAAATTATCCGAATGAATACCATTGCCCATGCCACGGCGCGCACTATGACAAGGAAGGGAAGAATCTTGCCGTAGCCCCGAAACCGCTGGATGAATATGTGGTTAAGGAAGAACAAGGCTGGGTTTATCTGGGCGAGATTGTTCCGAACACCCGAGTGAAATAGGAGGCGTGAACGCAGATGTTTAAAAATGTCTATGACTGGATTGACGAGCGTCTCGACATCACGCCAATATGGCGGGACGTTGCGGATCATGAAGTGCCTGAGCACGTAAACCCGGCGCATCACTTTTCCGCTTTCGTATACTGTTTTGGCGGATTGACGTTCTTTATTACAGTTATTCAGATTCTGTCAGGTATGTTCCTGACAATGTATTACGTGCCAGATATTATTAACGCGTATGCAAGTGTTGAGTATTTGCAAACGAAAGTAGCTTTTGGTCAGATTGTACGCGGTATGCACCATTGGGGGGCCAGTCTGGTTATCGTCATGATGTTCCTACATACAATGCGTGTATTCTTTACAGGCTCATACAAGGCTCCGCGTGAAATGAACTGGGTTGTCGGCATGCTGATTTTCTTCGTCATGCTAGGACTCGGTCTGACAGGGTATTTGCTGCCTTGGGATAACAAAGCTTATTTTGCAACAAAAGTAACGCTGGAGATTGCCAACACCGTACCTTGGCTTGGACCGATTATTAAAGAATTCCTGCAAGGGGGAACCATTGTTGGTGCGCAGACACTGACAAGATTCTTCGCATTGCATGTATTCTTCCTCCCTGCGGTGCTTCTGGTGCTTCTGGTCGGACACTTTATCATGATCCGCAGACAGGGCATTTCGGGACCACTATAAACCAAAGAAGGGAGGAAACGTAATGGCTCACGGACACAAGAGCAATGATGAGGAAAAGGTTATCTTTGTTGGTGATTCACGCGTTCGCAAAGGGTCGGGATTCATTACTCCACCTGATTACACGGCGTATCCCGGCAAATCGGAAGCATTTATTCCTAACTTCTTGCTTAAAGAGTGGATGGTCGGGGTTGTTGTTCTGGTCGGCATTCTCGTGTTGACCATCTCTGAACCTGCACCTCTCGGTTATCCGGCTAATCCAAGTGCATCGGTTATCCCGATGCCGGACTGGTACTTTCTTTTCCTGTATCAGTATCTGAAATATCCTTATGCATCCGGAGATTATGTCTTGTTGGGAGTACTGGGCGTCAGTGGTGTCGCATTCGGAGCTCTGCTGCTGGCTCCCTTCCTGGATACGGGGAAAGAGCGTCGTTTCTACAAACGTCCTATAGCTTCGGCCTTAATGTTACTGTCCATTATGTCGGTGTTTTATCTGACAAACGTAGCATGGACACACTACAAGCACGAGCTTGAAGCGTCAGGACAGAAGCCGGAGCATATTCAGCGGGAGGAAGAAGCCCTGGAGAAACATGAACAGGGACTGCCTACTTCCAATGCACCGGGACAGAAGGAAGAAGTCGCGATTGTGGACAAAGATGATCCTGCGATGGAAACGTACAAAAAAGCTGGCTGTATCAGCTGTCACGCTGCGGATCTGAAAGGTGCTGGTGGCCCTTCGCTACGGGGAGTGGGAGACAAACACAGCCAGGAAGAAATTTTAACCATCATAAAAGAAGGTTATAACAGAATGCAGCCTCAGTATGAAAATGCTATAGCCCAAGGTGTAACAGATGAGGAGATTACTCATCTCACTGAATGGCTTGCGAAACAGAAGGCAGAACAGTAAAATCGAATTAATGAGAAAACCTGATCGTTATGCGGTCAGGTTTTTTTGAAGTCTTTTGGAGAAAGCAGGTGCAATGGACGTGGCTTTATCGTTTTTTTGGAGCAGGGAGTTTTTGACCAATCGCTATTTCTTGTGGCTTTTGTTCTGGTGTAATGCGCTGGGAACGGTTTACGGTTATATCTGGTATGGTGAGCAAATGAAGCTGACACTTGCACAGCAACCGGTGTGGCAGGTCGTATTTGTGCCGGATAGCCCCACAGCGAGTTTGTTTTTTACATTATCCCTGTTGTGGGTGTTGTACCCTGTGAAGTCGGCAGTCCTGCAGCGGATTGGGCATGTTATCCAGGCTCTCGCTGTGGTCACGTCTGTAAAATATGGTGTATGGGCAGTAGCCATCATCTTTGCTGGCTGGGCACAAGGAGGCACGCAGCATTGGCAGGACTGGATGCTCATCGCTTCCCACAGTGCAATGGCGATTGAAGCACTGATTTATGTACGTTTCTTTGGCTTCCGCTGGTTATCGTTGATTGTGGCAGGTCTCTGGACACTACTGAACGATACGATGGATTATACATACGACATTTACCCATGGCTACCTGCAACGATGTACCAACATGTACAGGCTGTTCGCAATTTCACGTTTACGCTGACCATCGCAAGCATTCTCGCTACTTGGCTTGCATTAAAGCAGGCCAAAAGAGCTTGATTGTACAGGCTTGGCTTGTTCTAACTCGCTTTCCCTCGCCATACATTGATGATGGGAGGGATGTCCATGAAGAGAACATTCAGGAGTATAGCAGGATGGTTGGTGGTAACACTCATGGCTCTGCTGCTTTGGACAGATGCTTCATACCGGGTATCCGCGCAAAGTGATGAATCCAGACGAAATGTGAATCAGGGCGTATCCTCAAGTTATACGATTGCACAATTGAATGAAGAGGCTGCGATATTATATCGCCGAGCGCTCGAAAATAATATGGAGGAGGTACGCGCCAGCATTACACGTATAAGTAATAGTCTGGGGCATATCTCGTTCGAGGGTCAAACCTCTGTTGAGGGCATCCATGCGTTATCTGAAACGGTGGTAGAAGTCAAGGAGGCTGCGGCTAAATTTAAAGGAGATAAACACTTTCTTCAGCTGGCATCAGCCAAACTAAGGCTTGCTGCGGACAGTCTCGCCAATCCGGCGAAACCGCTCTGGCTTCAATATTATAAAATTGTGAAAAATGATCTGGATGCGTTATCACTGGCAGCCGACCAGAACCAGGGCGCAACAACGTTGGCTAATCGCTTTATCGTTCTTGAGGAACACTATGAAACAATCCGTCCGGCGGCAATCATTCGTCTTGAGCCATATCAGATCGTACAGATGGATGCATGGTTATCTCATCTCAAAGGGCTGACATATGCAAAGCAGTCTGATGTATCACAGCTTAGGAGCATGACCGCTCACGGAGAAGAATTGGTGAATCAATTGTTTGGACGAGAGAAAGATGAGAGTGCTTTTGTACCTTTCGTGCAGGGGCCTGATCGCCGGGCTGCAGGGCTGGCAATTAGTTCAGTTATCGTTGCTGTGCTTAGTTATGCGGGGTATCGCAAATATCGTGCCCAGCAGCAGGATATTTTTACATATCGACGGTAGTCATGTTGTCATCTTCAGCACCGATCATGAAACTAAAAAAAAGACCTCCTGCCACATAGCAGCCAATGACATGGCTATGAGATGTGGAAAGAGGTTTTTTTCTTGCATGTTCAGTAGAACAGAGCAGAGTTAGCTTTCTTTGAACCCTTCGCCGTGCACATCGTGAACATCACTGATAATGACAAATGCCCTGGGATCAATGGAACGAACGATCGTCTGTAGCCTACGAAATTCCTGCCTGGAAATGACACAGTAGGCCATATGTTTTGCTTGCTTCGAGTAAGCTCCGATGGCTGGAATGAGTGTAACGCCGCGATCCATGTCCTTGGTGATCTGATTAGCAATCTCTGGAGCATGATCGCTGATGATCATAAATGCACGGGCTGAGTAGGCACCTTCCTGAATAAAATCGATAACTTTCGATGCAATAAACACGGCTACCAGCGTATACAGGATTTTTTCCTTGGGGATGTAGATGAGAGAAATGCCAATGATGACAAAATCGATGCCTAACAGCACACGTCCCATACTCCATCCATATTTTCGATTCAGGATACGCGCGATAATGTCAGAACCGCCTGTCGTTCCTCCCCAGCGAAATACGATGCCAAGGCCGGCTCCCAAGGTAACTCCTGCATATAATGCGGCCAAGAGGAGGTCATTCTCGGTATGTAATGGTTCAATCCAGCCTTGATGAATCATTTTCTCAAACAGCCACAGAAAAAAGGTCAATGCCCCGATTCCGACTCCGGTGTATATCATCTGTCTGCTGCCGAGCACTTTAAGACCAATCAGAAATAACGGAACATTTAAAATAAGAGTGGTGAGTGATGGGGATATACCAAAGGCATAATTGATTAATACGGTAACTCCGGTAAGCCCGCCTTCCATTAACTGATTGGGGATAATAAAATAAAGAAGCCCGAAGGCATACAAGGCTGTACCCAGTAATATGGGCAGCACGAGTTTTAGTTGAATCCATGTTTTGGCAGTGCTCATAAGATCCCTCTCTGTACTTGGATTAGAATGAGGAAGCAATCATTCCCATCTTAGTATACCTGTTTCTATAATCTTTAAAAATGATTTGTACCGGATATTAAAACGAATTGTGCTATATGATGGGTGGAAGTAAACTTCAATAACTGATATTATTAGGAACAAACACGACATCAGAATAGAAGGAGAACCTGCTCTTATGGAGAAAAGTATGGCGGAAATGCAGCGAGAGGTTGACCTCTATATTTCCCAGTTTAAAGAGGGATATTTCAGTCCTCTGGCCATGCTGGCCCGGATGTCTGAAGAGGTTGGGGAGCTTGCCCGTGAAGTGAATCACGAATTCGGAGAGAAACCGAAGAAGGCTTCTGAAGCTGACAATTCTATTGAACTTGAACTTGGAGATATTTTATTTATCACCATGTGTTTTGCAAACTCGCTCGGTATTGATTTGGCTGAGGCGCATGATAAGGTCATGCATAAATTTAATACCCGCGACGCAAATCGGTGGACTCCAAAAAACACCGATTAGGCGTTGATTACATATGCTGTACCATCACCCGCATGGGGAGGGTCAGCTTGATGATGAAACCGGAAGATTATATGCAGCAGGCTTACCGCTGTATATTGCAAAATGATTTTGAGCAGGCCATTCGTTGGTTCGAAGCGGCTATTCATGCTCACCCGGAACATGCCGAGTTATATTATCGCTGTTCCATCACACACGCCCGAAGCAAACATTTGCTTCCTGCGCTAGAATATGCTCGCAAGGCAGTGGAACTATCCGAAGATGCCGAAGAATATGTGCTGCATCTGCAGACACTTGAGTCGAAGCAACTGACAGTCAAGGCCAAAGTGCTGCTTGAACAGGCAGCAAAGGAGACTCCTAAGCCGTATGTTGAAGCTTCGTTGCTTCTTAAAGAAGCAATCAGGCTTGACCCACTGTCTGTGGAAGCTCATGTGATGCTGGCGCTGGCTTACAGTGATCTGAATGAATATGAAGGAGCCCTTCAGGCGCTACAGGATGCGATTTTGCTTGATCCACAGAATGGGCAGCTGTATCAGATGTTACAACAAACGAAGCAACGTTTGAAATCCATGCAGTAAGTAGTCATCACCGCTAAGCAATGCGGAATGGTTGAACGTGTGGGTTAAGACGATTAGATGATCTAACACAGTGAAGGAGATGCAGCCAAGATGAGTGAAGTGATAAGAGTTGCCGTGATCGGAGCGGCTGGACGGATGGGCCGAGAAGTCGTGAAACTGGTACTGCAGGATCCGGATCTGGAGCTTGCAGCCGCTGTTAACCGCTCCGGAGCAGGCACGGATGCAGGAACACTTGTAGGACTGCCAGCGTGTGGGGTACTGGTAACAGATGATATCGAGATGGCATTCGCTGAGAGCAAACCGCAGGTTATGGTTGATTTTACAGTACCTCAATTCGCCCTTGCTCATACAGAGATTGCGATCCGTCATGGCGTGAGACCTGTCATGGGTGTTACCGGCTTCACGCCGGAGCAGATTGAACAGCTGGACAAGCAATGCCAGGAGAAAGGCATCGGCGGGTTGATCGCGCCTAACTTCTCGATCGGGGCAATCCTGATGATGCGGTTTGCAGCACAGGCAGCCAAACATATGCCTAACGTGGAGATTATCGAATACCACGGTGATCAGAAGCTGGATGCCCCTTCAGGAACAGCAATCAAAACAGCTGAACTCATTGCAGCCAATCGTGAGGAGATTCGTCAAGGTAATCCGAACGAAGAAGAAACGATTGAGGGAGCGCGTGGTGGGTACTATAATGGATTCCGCATCCACAGTGTACGTCTGCCAGGTGTATTTGCACAGCAGGAAGTGGTATTTGGTGATTACGGACAGTCGCTGAAGATTCGTCATGATTCATATGAGCGTGCTGGTTATATGCCCGGAGTCAAGATCGGTGTACAAAAGGTGATGGAATATACAGGACTCGTTTACGGCTTTGACCACTTTATCGACTAAAGGAGATTGAAGATTGTCATGTTGAAAATCGCATTTATTGCCCATGATCGTAAAAAAGAAGAAATGGTAAACTTCGTTACCGCGTATGAGCCTGTGTTTACAGACCATCAATTATATTCAACAGGTACGACCGGTCTTCGTATTATGGAAGGCACTTCTCTGCAGATTCATCGTTTTGAATCTGGACCGCTGGGAGGCGACCAGCAGATTGGTGCACTGGTTGCACAAAATGAGATGGATCTGATCATTTTCTTACGTGACCCGTTAATGGCACAGCCGCACGAACCAGATATTAATGCACTGCTTCGCCTGTGCGATGTACAGGGAATTCCACTGGCTACTAATATTGCAACAGCCGAGATTCTGGTAAAAGCCCTTGATCGTGGTGATTTTGCTTGGAGGGAATTAGTACATAAGTACAAGCCAGAAGCGGGATTGAATACAGGTGACTCTCAATGAGTCTGGATATTCTTATCTTCGGTGCACATGCAGACGATGCCGAGATTGGTATGGCTGGAACGATTGCGAAACATACGGCTGCCGGGTTAAAGGTGGGTGTATGTGACCTGACTCGTGCGGAGATGTCCTCCAATGGCACCGTGGAGCGCAGAACCGAGGAAGCGGAGCAAGCCTCACGCGTCCTCGGTCTTTCGTGTCGAACAAATCTAGGATTACCTGACCGTGGGCTCTATATTACACCAGAACATGTACAAGCAGTTACTGCTGAGATCCGCAGACATGCACCACGAATCGTTTTTGCACCGTATTGGGAGGATCGTCATCCCGATCATATTATGTGCAGTAAACTCGTGCAGGAAGCAGTGTTTAATGCGAAGCTTCGCAATTATATGCCGGACATGCCCGCGGTGCAAGTGAAGGAAACTTATTTTTACTTTATTAATGATATCGGTCCAACGGATTTGATTGTAGATATAACGGAACACTATGAACAAAAAGAAACTTCCCTTCGCTGTTACCGTTCTCAGTTCGAGCAGGGCGAAGGCATTGTATCTACACCGCTGAATCAAGGGTATATCGAACGGGTGAGGGCACGTGATTCCTTGCTGGGACAGCGTAGCTTCATTCCATTTGCAGAAGGATTTGCAACAATAACACCTTATGTAGTGAAACAGTTTGGCGTCTAAACCAAACTCACATCTGAATATATAAACACAGCACATAAACGGATCATAGCATCAATCTATTTCCGTTGCATGATATCAACCTGCAATATGCGGGAGATTAAAGGAGCGTCCAACCGGATGGATCAAAAGCTAAAAATCGGAATCACCTGTTATCCGTCTCTTGGAGGATCCGGGGTTGTCGCAACGGAACTCGGCAAATTGCTGGCCGAACAAGGGCATCAGGTTCATTTTATTGCGAACAGCATTCCTTTCAGATTAGGAAAGTTTCAGAAGAACATTTTTTATCACGAAGTAGAGGTTAATGATTATTACGTGTTTCGTTATCCTCCGTATGACCTGTCTTTGGCGACCAAAATGGCACAGGTAGCGAAGGCACAACAGCTTGATCTGTTGCACGTACATTATGCAGTTCCGCATGCGGTGTGTGCATTTCTCGCGAAACAGATGGTCGGAGACAATCTTAAAGTAGTTACGACCTTGCACGGAACGGATATTACGGTACTGGCTCAGGATGAATCCTTGAAAGACCTGATCCGCCTTGCGATCAATGAGAGTGATGCGGTTACAGCGGTATCCCAAGATTTGATTCGTGAAACGGTTGAACTACTAGACATCCGGCGCCCGATTGACCTAACCTATAATTTTATAGATAAGCGTGTGTATTATCCAAGAGATTCAGCAAGTCTGCGTCGTGATTTTGCTGCACCGAATGAAAAAATATTGATGCATATCTCTAACTTTCGTCCAGTTAAACGAACGCAAGACGTTGTGGAAGTATTTCGTCAAGTTCAGGAACAGGTACCTGCGAAGCTGTTGTTTGTCGGTGAAGGCCCGGACTTACCCAAAATTCAATGTAAAATTAAAGAGTTGGGATTAAGTGATAAGGTCCATTTCCTGGGTAAACAGGACGATATTGCTCATGTAATATCTATGGCGGACATTTTAATGCTTCCGTCGGAAAAAGAAAGTTTTGGTCTTGTAGCCCTTGAGGCGATGGCATGTGGTGTACCCACAATTGGTTCAGAGGCTGGGGGTATTCCGGAGCTTGTTCTACATGGAAAAACAGGATTCCTCTCGCCAATCGGCGATACAAATTCTATGGCTGAGAATGCGATTCGTCTGCTGACGAATGAGCGTTTAGCCGCCGATATCCGGGAGGCCTGTCTTCATCGTGCGCACCATGATTTCTGCAATGACTCCATCCGTCATCAATATGAACAGATCTATTATCGTGTGCTTGGAAGAGAGATCCCCAGTCTGAACCCAGTTTGCGGATGATATTGGGAACGAACCACAGCGGGTAAGAAAAGAGGTGATATGTGGTGGTTCAATGGACACAAGCCGATGGTGTAATGGCAAAACAAAGTGAGGATGTACTCCATCGATTAAATGAACACGGGTTCGAGGCCTATTGGGTTGGTGGATGTGTTCGTGATGAAATACTGGGTCGTGCCGTGGATGACATGGATATTACGACTTCCGCTTCACCGGAGCAAGTCATGGCCTTATTTGATGATTGTATTCCTACGGGATTACAGCACGGGACGGTAACGGTTCGCTCGGGCGGTTATTACTTTGAAGTAACGACCTTTCGGACAGAATCGGAGTATCGGGATAATCGCAGACCAGCAGCCGTTCAGTTTGTGCAGGATATCAAGGAAGATTTAGAGCGGCGTGATTTCACCATGAATGCTCTGGCAATGGACGTGAATGGAGCAATTGTAGATCCTTTTGGCGGACAAAAGGATATTAAGCAAGGGCTTGTGCGTTGTGTGGGTTTGGCGGTTGAGCGCTTTGGCGAGGATGCGCTACGCATGCTGCGCTGTGTAAGGTTCGCTTCCGTATTTGATTTCAGGATTGCACACCATACCTGGAGAGGCCTGGTTAATCAACGAAAATTACTCCAACATATCGCTATGGAACGGGTTCGTACCGAGATGGTGAAAATGATGGCGGGACCTCATCCACTCAAGGGATTAGAATTGTTGTTCCGCAGTCAGGCGCTGGAGTATGTCAAAGCTCCAGTGGATTCCTCCAGATTCAATAAGGAGCTGCTGGTTGGTTTGCAGCGTTTGTCAGGGGAGCATGTATTGCTGCGCTGGTCATGTGTGTTGCTAGCTGGCGGATACAACCGGGAAGAAGCTGACAAGTTATTGCGACAGTGGACCTTTTCCAATGAACAACGTGTTCGTATTACAGGCATACTTCAGGTGGAGCAGCTCGTGACCGATTTTGTAGTGCAGTGTGAGAATGAACGGATGCTGCGGGAAAGCTGGATTGTTACAGTGCTGACATGTGGCGCTCAAGCTGCCAACGACTGGCTGCTCTTGCAAGAGCAATTACCGAAACGGTGGCGTGAAGGTTCTGAACAGACACATGATCGACTCGTTAAAGTTCAAACTCACGCTGCAGGCTGGAGTCAATCCATGCCAGTACACGAAATAAAAGAACTCGAAATCACCGGTGAACAGGTGTTGCAACTGGTGGAGCGCAAGGGTGGACCTTGGCTCGGGCAGCTCATGAAACATCTGCTAAGGGAAACCGCGATCGGAAATATAATGAATCAGCATGAAGCATTACGTGCTGAGGTGAAACGGGAGGCTGCGAATGACCAAGCATGAGGACTTATTACATATGTTGCTTCATGCCGAAGGACAGTTTGTGTCAGGCGAGGAGATTAGCCGGCACCTGTCCATCAGCCGAACCGCGGTATGGAAACATGTCAATAAACTACGGGACCTGGGATATGAGTTTGAAGCGGTTTCGCGTAAAGGATACCGTCTGATCACCAAGCCGGAAAGTATCGATGGGACAGCTCTACAACTGGCACTGAAGAGCCAAACCTTTGGACGTAAAGCGATTATGCTGGCCTCAACCTCATCTACACAGGCTGATGTTCTCAAGCTGGCTGAAGAGGGCGAGGGTGAAGGGGCGGTTGTCTTCGCAGAAGAACAGACAGTGGGCAGAGGTCGTTTCGGCCGAAAGTGGTTCTCTCCTCCTGGGAAGGGCATTTGGATGAGCGTACTGCTGCGCCCGGAATTACCTTTGCAGCACACGCCCCAGCTCACCCTTCTGACTGGTGTGGCTGTATGTCGTGCCATTCGAGCTTATACAGGTGCAGAGGCTGGCATCAAATGGCCGAATGACCTGTTGATTGATGGACGCAAGATATGCGGCATTTTGCTTGAATCTGCGGTGGAGGATCATGAGGTTCGATATTGCATTGCGGGCATTGGTGTAGATGTGAACTTTGATCTCCAGGATTATCCTGAAGATTTGAAGCAAATCGCCACCTCGATCCAGATTGAAACAGGGCAGACGGTTGATCGGACAGGGCTTGCAGCCGCGATTTTGACGGAAATGGAGCATCTCTATTTTTTATATCAAAAAGAAGGATTTGGAGTCATATCTTCACTATGGGAGGCATTGTCCGTATCGCTGAATCGGCAGGTTACTGTCACGAATCCTCATGGCGTCATTGAGGGAATGGCTGTAGGGCTGGACTCTTCAGGAGCGCTGGCGGTGCAAACGCAGGATGGAGAACGTAAACTCATCATTTCCGGTGAAGTGACCTGGAAAAACTGACATTTTGTCGAATGCTCACCGGTTATGAAACTTTAGACGTGAAGTTTGAGCAGAACTTTGGTATACTGTGTTCGTGAGGCGGTATCGGGTTATATACCGAGCTGCACTCCGAGGAGAAGTAACCTTAGTTCTGCTTAAACGTGTTTACGCGGGCAGACAGCAATATCAAGAATCAAGGGAATAAGCACAAATGTGTTGTTGGATTCTGCTCTGAGCCGAAGAGGACCGAGACAGAAGGGACGATCGCAAGTGACTCTTTTTTGACTTTTCGGGACTTTTTAGTGGAAAACTAAAAGGTTTTTTTTGTTGCGTTTAATTGAAAAGGTGAGAGGGGCACAAGACAAATGGCAAACAAACAAGCATTAAACATTGTGAAAATGAAAAAATATAAACAGGATGGCATTCCGCTCAGCATGATTACAGCGTATGACTATCCGACTGCTCTGCTCGCAGAAGAAGCTGGCATTGACATGATTTTGGTAGGAGATTCACTGGGAAACGTTGTATTGGGTTACAACTCAACCTTGCCAGTCACAATTGATGACATGGTTTACCACACTCGTTCGGTTGTGCGTGGTGCAGAACATACGTTTATCGTTGCAGATATGCCCTTTATGACGTATCACGGCAGCATTGATGAAACATTGAAAGGTGTCCGCCGGCTTATGCAGGAAGGCCATGCACATGCGGTCAAATTGGAAGGCGGCGTTGAAATCGCGGAGACGGTCAAAGCGGTAGTTCAAGCAGGTGTGCCTGTGCTCGGACATATCGGGCTGACCCCACAATCGGTGAATCAGATCGGAGGGTACCGAATTCAAGGCAAGGATGCAGCAGATGCAAAACGTCTGATGGATGAAGCCAAAGCGCTTGAAGCAGCAGGGGCGTTTGGCATTGTGCTTGAACTCGTAACCGAAGAAGTTGCCGAAGCGATCTCGAAGGAATTGTCGATCCCGACCATTGGCATTGGAGCAGGACGGGGATGTGACGGTCAAGTACTCGTTTTCCATGATGTGGTTCAATATGCGTCTCCTTACACACCGAAACGCTTTGTTAAAACGTATGGTGATGTAGGAAGTTTGATTCGCAGCAGTATCGAATCTTATGTAAAAGAAGTGAAGGATCGCTCCTTCCCGGCTGAGGAACATGTCTTCAGTGCAGCTGATGGTGTATTGGACGTATTGTATGGACAACGCAAAGAAAAGGCGGAAATTCGCTGATGAAAGTCATACGCACGATCACAGAATTAAGACAGGAATTAAGTCTGATGCGCAGAAACCAAGCTATCCATTCCGAAGAAACGGTGGTTGGACTGGTGCCAACGATGGGATATCTACATCAAGGCCATGCCAGCCTGATGCAGGCAGCGAGACAACAGAGTCACATCGTAGTTCTAAGTATCTTTGTTAACCCGATTCAGTTCGGACCGAACGAAGATTTTGAAAGTTATCCACGCGATGAGAAACGGGATGTAGAAACGGCCCGTGCTGAAGGAGTGGATATCGTATTTATTCCCTCCGTGGAGGAGATGTATCCACAGCCGACACAAACGACAATCACCGTATCCGGGATTACAGAGCGTTTATGTGGTGCATCCCGGCCCGGACATTTTAACGGGGTAACTACTGTGGTTTCCAAACTGTTTAACATGGTGCAACCGCAGAAAGCCTTTTTTGGTATGAAGGATGCGCAGCAGGTGGCTGTTATTCAGCAAATGGTAAATGACCTGAATATGCCTGTTGAGATTGTGCCTTGTCCCATCGTTCGGGAGCAGGATGGTTTGGCCCTCAGCTCACGCAATGTCTATTTGAGCACAGAACTGCGTCAGGAGGCTTTGGTCTTGTCTCATGCACTGCGTGTGGCACAAGAAGCAGTAGAAGCAGGAACAGCCGTTACAGCCGATGATATTCGGCGCTTGTTGCGTGAACATATTACTAACTCCGCGCATGCGATCATTGATTATGCAGAGATTCAGGCTTTTCCAAGCTTGGAGCCACTTGCAGACCATGAGAAAATAAAGGCATATGACGATCTGTTGATCGCACTGGCTGTGAAATTTGGAAAAACAAGATTGATTGACAATATACGTATTCAAAAATTGGAGGTGCTGTCCCATGTTTAGAACACTGATGAAATCCAAAATCCATCGCGCTACTGTAACAGAAGCCAACTTAAACTATGTGGGTAGCATTACCATTGACGAAGATCTGATGGAAACCTCGGATTTGATGGAAAACGAAAAAGTACAAATTGTGAACAACAACAATGGCGCACGGCTTGAAACCTATGTGATCCCAGGTCCTCGTGGCAGCGGGGTCATCTGTCTTAACGGTGCAGCGGCACGCCTTGTACAGCCTGGAGATACGGTAATTATCATTTCCTACGCCGTGATGTCTCAGGAAGAAGCGAATACACATCAACCAACGGTGGTGTTTGTGGATGGTCAGAACAAACCGGTTCAGACTATGAAAAAGGAAGTTCACGCCACGATCTTGTAATCGACTGGGAAGGCGAATGAAATCGGCCCATCCAGCAAAAAATGAGTACAGGTCACTGCACTAATCCATTTTTCCAAGGGTGGGGATGCATCGATGTTCCAGCATGTTTTCGCCGAAATGAACGACATGTTAGATGAAATTATCAAGAGCTATCCTTCCGCTGAAGGTCTGAACAAACAGGAGCTGCAACAGAAATGGAGTCTGCTCAAACGCATGAGTGACGGGATGCTGGATGAATGGCTGATGTTTGAAGAAAAGATGAGTCAGATCCGGGAACGGGAACTCGAAAAACCAGGTTCCCTTGAACCGGAGCAAGAAGCGGTGACAGCTCTGCCTGAACTTCATCTGGAATATTTCAGCCGCGGGCAAGGATACTTCAAACTTCAGATGTATCCACAAGCCATTGATCAATTCTCACGGGTGGTGAGCGACTACCCGGATAGCGCTTTAGCCCGCTTTTATCTGGCACTCGCTCACTTAAGTCTGGAGCAGATGTACGAGTCTGAAACCCATTTACAGCAGATTATGCTACTTAAGGGATCAACAAGACTCAAAGGCCTTGTGTGTAATGCTCTGGGTTGCATTCAGGCGAAGCTTTCCAATCCCGAAGCAGCTTGTTCTCTGTTTGCACAGGCTCTTCAGTACGACCCGACGTTGACCGAACCTCTGTACAATATGGAAGCTTGCAGGTTGAACAGAGGTAAACTGCAATATGCAAACCAGCTGATTGCCCTGAATTAAATGGACATTTGGCGGCAAAAGAACGGTGTTTCCTCCTTTGGCATAGCGGCGGAAACACCGCTTTTTTGTCAGTTAATTTTCAAATGTCCTTTTTTTTGCTATGCTGTAACATAGACTGGAATGGAAGGGATCGTATATTGCAATGAAATTTGCCGTTTTGGATTTCGAAACAACCGGCACGCAGTCCGACGGTGAGATTATTCAGGCCGGACTTGCCATCATAGACCATGATTACAGCATAACTCAAATATATAGTTCTTATGTAAATCCGGGTGTACCGATTCCGCCATTTATTACGGGCTTGACGGGTATTACAGAAGAAGATGTCGCAGATGCTCCGTCTCTCGAAGAGATGATGATGGAGATGGTACCGCTGCTTGACGATGTGGTTTTGGTGGGCCATAACGTTGCATTTGATTTTTATTTTTTGCAGAATGCGCTTGATCGTTGCGGATATTTACCGTTTACAGGCCGCATTCTGGATACCATTGACTTCTTGAAAATCACGTTTCCGTCGCTGGGTTCATACCAGCTCGGTTATGTTTCGTCTGAATTCGGATTTGAGCACGATCGTCCCCACCAGGCAGACAGTGATGCACTGGCAACAGCGCATGTGTTACTTAAATGTCTGGATGAACTGAGAGACCTGCCGTTAATTACAATTCAGCGTCTTAGCGATCTGTTTGCACCAGAGGACAGTGATCTGGGCTGGTTTTTTGACGGGCTGCGTGCGGAGAAGGAAGCTGAACCGATTCAAGACCTTGATGGTCATACGTATTACCGCCAGCTCGCACTGAATGTCAGCGATTGGACAGAAATTGGAGCACCCCGTGATGAGAGAGAAGCGAATCCGTTGGACGGTGTGAGCTTTGATCAGTTCATGGATCAAGTGCGAACCAACCTCAAAGAAACGTTGGATCATTATGAAGAGCGTGAAGCACAGACACAGATGTTTGGCAGCGTGCGGCAGGCGCTGGACGAAGAGAAGCATCTTTTGCTGGAAGCCGGAACGGGAACAGGGAAATCACTTGGATATTTGTTACCCGCTATTTATGAAAGTGTAAAACAGGATCAGAAAGTGATGGTGAGTACTCATACCATTAACTTGCAGGAACAACTGCGTGAACGGGATATTCCGATGCTGACGCAGGTCGTTCCATTTCCGTTTAAGGCTGCTGTCTTTAAGGGTAGAGGCCATTACCTGTGTTTGCGCAAATTCGAACACAAAATCAACAAACGTGAATTTGCTACGCCAAAAGAGGATTACTTCACGGCAGCACAGATGATTGTTTGGCTTACTCAAACGGAAACAGGTGATGATGAAGAACTGAACCTTAGCGCACGCGGAGGAGACTTCTGGGAAACGGTACAGAGTGAGTCTGAGTCCTGTCTGGGCAGATCTTGTCCGTGGTTCCGCAAGTGTTTCTATCATCGAGCCAAACATGAGGCTGGGCTATCGGACATCGTCATTACCAATCACTCCAAGCTGTTTACCGATGTGAAGGCTGCCCATCAGCTATTGCCGGCATATGAAAGTCTGGTTATTGATGAGGCTCATCACCTGGAGGATGTTGCGGGTAAACATTTGGGTCTTCATATGAAGTACTTTACACTCGTACACACACTGACACGTTTGTTTAAAGACAGCCGCAACGGTCAACTGCCGATGCTTCGCTCCCAGCTGTCCGGGCATGAAAATGCGGTACAGTGGGGTTCTATGGTGGATCAGATGTTTCCGCTTGCCGTTGAGGTCAAGGAAATGTGGGATCGGCTGAGCGATGCTCTGTTTAGTCTGTTGCCCGAACGGAGTGACGCTTCTCCAGGAGAAACGGGACAATTCTCGCTACGGATCAAAGCTTCACAGAAACCTGCGAAATGGCAGGATCTACAGGAACTGGAGAACCAGATTTATGTGACTTTGGGTGATTTGGTACGCAAAGGTGACAAGCTGTTGCTGGAAGTGAAAGAAGATCAGGACGATTATCAGTCCGACAGTCTGATTACGGATATCACCGGACTTTTGAAAGATCTGACGACGATGAAGGAGAATTTAAGGTTCTTCATGCGTATGGATGACGCCAAGACGGTGTACTGGATGGAGGCGAGCGGTCAGTTCCGCAGTAAGTCCCTTCAGTTGTATGCTGTTCCGGTAGATGTAAGTGCACAACTGAAGGAGATGTTTTTTGATAAAAAGAAAAGCGTTGTACTTACATCGGCTACGCTGTCGGTTGATAAGTCATTCCAGTTCATGATTGAGCAGCTGGGCTTGCAAGAGGCTGCGGATAATAATCGGCTTCTGACTTCGATGCTGCCTTCTCCGTTTAATTATCGGGAACAGGCATTGCTGGTGATCCCGCGTGATTTTCCAAGTCTGAAAGGCAGTGTAGGAGATGCACACTTTGTACAGATGCTGGTGCAGTCTCTTGCCGAGACGGCCATTGCAACACGAGGGCGCATGATGGTGCTGTTTACTTCCTATAAAATGCTTCGCCAGGTGTACGAACCCTTGAAGGAGGCCTTGTCCGGTAATGACATCTCACTCCTGGGCCAGGGTGTGGACAGCGGCAATCGCTCCAAGCTGACCCGCCGATTCCAGGATGCCAAAGCTGCCGTTCTGCTGGGTACGAGCAGTTTTTGGGAAGGTGTGGATATTCCGGGCGAAGCGCTGACCTGTCTTGCGATTGTGAGACTGCCTTTCCAGCCGCCTAACCATCCGCTTCTGGAAGCGAAGAGTGAGTTGCTGCAAGAACAGAAGAAGAATCCGTTTATGAAACTTTCTGTGCCACAGGCGGTCATTCGCTTCAAGCAAGGATTCGGCCGGCTTGTTCGAACGGGGAAGGATCGCGGTATCGTCATTGTGTATGATACACGAGTGATTGAGGCTTATTACGGCAAGTACTTCCTGTATTCACTGCCGGGACCCAAAATGGAGCATATGCTTACTGAACAGATGGTTCCGCGCATCGCTGAATGGCTGGATCGACCTGCGGGGAAGCAAAATTAACGATTTGTAAGCTATAACGTTGCATTGTACTTCACCATGGCGTTAAACTCGAAGGAGACTTCGAAAAGGCAGCGCATATATGAACTTATAATCCTAACAATACGGGCATTCTGTATGAGGAGTGATGCATGGATTTTGCATGTATACAGAATGCTCATCTTTTCAATATTTATTCTATTTTATCGTGGCAATGGTAAGGGGGAGCAAGAATGAAATCGGATAAAATTTCAGAAGCGGTAGTGCGGCGTCTGCCTGTATATTTACGTTATTTGAACGAGTTGGTTCAGCGTGAGGTGACAACGGTTTCCTCGCAGGAGCTTGGACAGCGGCTGGATCTGAACCCGGCTCAGATTCGCAAAGATTTGGCTTATTTCGGAGATTTTGGCCGCAAAGGGATCGGGTATGACGTCTCTTACTTGATAGAGAAGATTCGTCACATTCTAAAAATCGATCAGCAAATTAACGTGGCTCTGGTGGGAGCCGGTAATCTCGGACAAGCATTATCCAACTACAATGCATATCTGAAGGACAATATGAAGATTGTCGCTATTTTTGATGCCTTTGGACCGAAGATCGGCAGCAAAATTAACAGTCTGACGGTGCAACCGATGGAGGAGCTCGCGGAAGCTGTACAGAAAGATAACATTCGCATCGGTATCATTACAGTGCCGGACATAGAAGCGCAGAACGTTGCTGACCAGCTGATTGACTCGGGAATTGAGGCCATTTTGAATTTTGCACCGACGATTCTAAAAACACCTTCGCATGTTCGCATTCATCACGCTGATTTTACGACCGATTTGCTCAGTTTGGCTTATTACTTGGAAAACGGAAAGGAAGAAGAGCACGATGACAACAACGAATAGATGGGTGATTCAGAATGGTAAATTCGCTGTAAATGAAGGTGCAGACTGGAATGTGGTTCAGGGGTATATGGTCGTTGAGAACGACAAGATTGTGCATATTGGTGAGACGCTGCCGGATGGAGACGAGAACCTGACCAAAGTGGATGGAAAAGGATTGCTCTTCCTGCCGGGTCTGATCAATACGCATGGTCATGCGGCCATGTCACTGCTCCGGGGTCATGGAGATGATCTGGCACTGCAAGTATGGCTACAAGAAAAAATGTGGCCAATGGAAGCGAAGATGACTTCGGAAGACGTCTATTGGGGAGCATCCCTTTCCGTGCTTGAAATGCTGAAAGGCGGAACAACCGCTTTTCTGGATATGTATGACCACATGGATCAGGTAGCTAAAGTCGTTGAACAGTCCGGGGCAAGAGCGGCGCTGGCTCGCGGCGTAATTGGACTTTGCTCCGAAGAAGAGCAGATGCGTAAGCTGGAAGAGTCGGCTGCATTTGCACGTGAATGGAATGGACAAGCGGATGGACGCATCACAACCGTGATCTCCCCGCACGCACCTTACACATGCCCTTCAGATTACATAGAGAAGCTTGTACAGGTTGCACACGATTTAAATTTGCCACTTCACACTCATATGTCTGAGACCTTACGTGAAGTGGAGCAGAATGTGACCGATTACGGCCTGCGTCCTGTAGCGCATCTGGAGAAACATGGATTTTTCTCACGTCCTTCACTCGTAGCGCATGCTGTGCATCTGAACGATGAAGAGATCGAGATCTTGGCACGTCACGATGTCGCTGTATCTCATAATCCGGGTAGTAATTTGAAGCTTGCATCAGGTGTAGCCCGTGTTCCTGCTTTGTTGAAAGCAGGAGTTACCGTCTCTCTGGGAACAGACGGACCGGCAAGCAATAACAATCTGGATATGTTTGAGGAAATGAGACTTGCAGCTTTAATTCATAAAGGAGTATCCGGTGATCCAACCGCCGTGCCTGCTGGGGAAGCATTGCTTCTTGGAACAGCTTACGGTGCGAAGTCCATCTTCCTGAACGATACTGGAGCTCTGCAAGTTGGAAACAAGGCTGATTTTATTGCTCTAAATATTGAACAGGCTCATTTTTATCCGCATACAGACCTCATTTCACATGCGATTTATTCGGCATCAGCTAAAGATGTGGAACATGTATGGGTAGATGGGAAACAAGTCGTGAAACATGGTGAATGTCTGACACTGGATGAAGAGCGTATTTTGCGGGAATCCCAGTTGGCCTTTGATCAATTGCTTGCGCGTTAAGAAGCAGCTGCCATGGGCAGTTTTTAGGGAAAGGAAGTTCAACTCTTGAAGAAAAAAAAGAAGTGGATATGGATATCGCTGCTCATTCTCGTTCTGATCTTGTTTGGACTTCAGCGATATTACGTCTACGTCACGCAGGATCAACGTAAGGAAGAAGCATTGGCTATTCAGGCGGCGCAGAATGAACTTGGCGTTACATCGACTGATGAACTGCGAAAGTACGTGTGGGGCGAAAAGAGTGATGCTGACAACATCTATTGGACGATGTTAGCCAAAAACAAAGACAACCAGGATATCATGGTATGGGTTAAGTTTGATAACAACAACCAGCCCGTCAAAGGTGCAGCAGGGGTGCACAGCGAACTACTGCAGAACGGGATGTCCGAGACGCAGATTCGCAATCGTTTCAGCTCCGACGTGCCCGGTGGGGAGATCAAACGGATCATGCCAGGTGTCGTGAATAATATTTACGTATGGCAAGTGTACTATAACGATGACACGCACAACTATTATCGTTTTTACCGTTTTAGCAATGGAGAGCAAGTAGATTTGGTGTATACCTTACCGAACAGCTAGCTTTTTCTTATCTTCGGAGGCGGTCATTGGACGGTTACGGCTCAACACATGGCAAGATGGCAACGATAAAATCAAGAAAAACCGGCAGACGGGGAACCGCCTGAACCGGTTTTTTGGCATTCCAACCATGGAATGAGAATGAAATAGTTAAAATTAATAATTTATTCATATTTTCACCTTCGATATTGTATATACGATATGATATACTCAGATATGTACTGATATTGATGAAAAACGCAAACAAATCTGCAATGAACGTTGCAGAAAATGATGTACAGCTAATATATATAAGCCTGTAGAACGAGGATGGGCTCATTTTGGGAGGGGTAATTCATTTGAAGCTGAAAGTATTGCCTATTGTTCTAACTGCCGTTGTTTCTGCCGTCCTGTTGTTTGGAGGTTGGTTCATATATCGTCAAGTAGCCGTCCAGAGTCCGATTGAAAAGATGGTTACAAAGTACGAAGGAGTCAACAGTGTTCAGTTAACTATTAACCGCAATGACGTACAAATGAAACTTGATTTGAAGCCAAATGTAGATTTAGGTAGACTCGTGCAATATATTCATAAGGAAGGTCAGAACCTGATCGGCTCCCGTGCGCTCAGATTGGAAGTCATCGATCATTCCAATGAAGCGCTTGAAAACTGGTGGGGTGATGCCATGTTTACTGTAGCTCAAGCCATGGAGAACAAACAGTATGCCGAGATTACACCGACGTTGTCAAAGATGGCAACGGGAGGAATTCAAGTGAACACAGCAATGGATGACAACAATGTTTACGTAAGTCTGAGAGACGGAGATGCCAGCAAGTTCATTATACTGCCGCGTGTACCCGGTCAGATAGGAGTGTGGCCTAATGCCTAAATGGACAAAAGAAGCAGCCATAGGATTTGTTCCAGTTCTAATCATATTTCTTGCATTTATCGGTGTGAATATTGTTCCGATTCTGATCGCTGCATTGCTCGTTGGTGGTCTGTTATTCATGATGCAGATGCGCGGAGGAATCACTGTAGGGGCTGGACAAGAACGTAAACGAAAGAAAAAAGGACCCTCGAAACTAACCTTTGAAGAAATCGGAGGTCAGGATAGTGCCAAGCAAGAGTTAAGAGAAGCACTGGACTTTCTGATCCGTCATGAAGAAATAAAGAAGTTCGGGATTCGTCCGCTCAAAGGGATTTTGCTCACGGGTCCTCCGGGAACAGGCAAAACGCTCATGGCCAAAGCGGCTGCCCACTACACCGATTCGGTTTTCGTAGCTGCGTCAGGTAGCGAGTTTGTCGAAATGTATGTGGGTGTAGGTGCCAGCAGAATTCGAGACTTGTTTAAGGATGCCAGAGCACGGGCTGCGAAGGAAAATAAGGAAAATGCGATCATTTTTATCGATGAGATTGATGTGATCGGCGGTAAACGTGAAGGCGGGCAGCAGCGAGAATATGATCAGACCTTAAATCAGTTGCTGACCGAAATGGATGGCATCTATACTTCCGAAACCCCGAGAATATTGATTATCGCGGCCACTAACCGCAAAGAGATGCTGGATAGCGCGTTGACCCGTCCAGGGCGCTTTGACCGTCATATTCAGGTGGACTTGCCTGATAAAAAGGGCAGAAAACACATTCTGGAGCTGCACGCCGTCAACAAACCTTTGACACAGGAAGTGAATCTGGAAAAAACGGCGGAAGAGTCCTACGGATTCTCAGGTGCGCAGCTAGAAAGTGTCATGAACGAAGCAGCGATCTATGCTATGCGTGAGGGCTTGCTTACCATCGAACAGCGTCATTTATCTCTTGCGATCGATAAAGTGATGATGGGTGAGAAAACGGATCGTGAGTCGAGCGTGGAGGAAAAGAAAAGAGTTGCCATCCATGAATTGGGACATGCCATTATGGCAGAGCTTGTACGCCCGGGAAGTGTAAGCCAGGTTGCGCTTAGTCCGCGTGGACAGGCACTCGGCTATGTGCGTCATAACCCGCAACAGGAGCAGTTTCTATATACGAAACGATTCCTGGAGGAGCAAATCATGATTGCACTTGGCGGTGCGGCGGCTGAGGAAATGTATTATGGCGGTCGTTCCACAGGTTCGCGCAATGACTTTGAACAGGCAACTAATGTCGTACAGACGATGATGTCTTCCGGATTGACATCACTAGGGATCGTGAATATGGATATGGTGACTACCGAAGAGCTGATGCGAGAAAATAAAGTCATCCTTCAGGAACTGATGGAGCAGACGAAACGCCGGCTTGAGGAGCAACGGACAATATTCGACAATTCACTCGACATCCTGATGCGTGAGGAAGTTCTATCGGGAGAACAATTTCGTTGTCAATTTCGTGACAGTGCACGTTTACCAGCATAATTTCTTTATGCTGGTTATTTTTTTTTACATTTCAGTCGTGCTAAGATATTATTAGTTGTTGGGTCGAAATTTGTAATTTTCGGCGAACAGGGTACAATAGAGAAATAGAGAACCGAAAGGATGGAGCAGAACCATGTTTTTCAAAAAAATAGGAGTTGTCGGCGGCGGTACGATGGGGCAAGGGATTTCCCAGATGCTTGCAGCCAAAGGACTTGATGTGCTTCTGGTAGAACATACCACTAAAAAGCTGGATCATGCATATGACATGATTGAGACGAATTTGGATAAACAACTGGAGAAATGGGCCATTACCAAAGCGGAGAAGAAATTGATTCTCTCCCGAATTACCAAAGTGGGACATTTGGCTGAACTCGGCTCTTGCGATATGGTTATTGAGACGATCTCGGAAGATCTGGAAGCTAAAAAAGCAGTCTTTAATCAATTGGATCAAGTATGTCCAAGCAATGTTATTCTGGCAAGTAATACGTCCACGCTGAGTTTGACCGAGCTTGCAAGCTCGACCAAGTATCCCGAGCGTGTTATTGGTATGCACTTTATTCACCCGGTATCCCGGGTTGATCTTGTAGAGATTATTCGTGGATTGAAAACGTCGGATACTACATTTGAAGAAACTCGCCGCTTTGTTGAAGAAGTTGTAGACAAAAAAGGCGTTATGATTTACGAATCTCCGGGATTTGTAACCTCCCGTCTGATCTGTCTTCTGATCAACGAAGCGCTTCACGTCTTGCAAGAAGGTGTTGCTTCTGCTGAGGATATCGATGATGCAATGCGTATCGGTTATAACTTCCAGCACGGACCGCTGGAAATGGCTGACCGCTTCGGACTTGATTCTGTTGAAGCGGCACTGGAAAGAATGTTCCGTGAATTCGGAGAACTGAAATATCGTCCTTCGATTGTTCTGAAGAAAATGGTGCGTGCAGGTCATCTGGGCGTGAAATCGGGAGAAGGATTCTTCAAGTACGACAAGGATGGTGACCGACTGTGAATATACTCGTAATTAATGCGGGGAGTTCCTCGCTCAAATATCAATTGTATAATATGGAAGATGAATCGGTGCTTGCGAAGGGTTTGGTAGAGCGGATCGGGATGGATTCTTCCATTCTGACGCATAAACCGACTGGCCGTGAGGAAGTTACGGAAGTTAGCGAGATTTTGGAACATACAACCGCAATCCGTAAAGTCATTGATCTTCTGACAGATAAAGAACATGGTGTGGTTGCTTCTGTGAGCGAAATTCAGGCTGTGGGTCACCGTGTAGTACACGGCGGTGAAGCATTTAAAGAATCTTCGCTGGTGGACGATGCTGCAAAATCGGAGATTCGTCGTTTGTTCGACCTGGCTCCGCTTCATAACCCTGCAGCAATGATGGGTATCCGTGCGGCTGAATTGAATATGCCAGGTGTGCCTCAGGTAATGGTGTTTGATACAGCATTCCACCAAACGATGCCTGAACATGCTTATCTGTATGCTATTCCACGTGTACTCTACAAAAAATACAAAGTACGTCGTTATGGTGCACACGGAACATCGCATGATTATGTAAGTAAAACGGCAGCGGAGTATCTTGGCCGTCCGTTAGAAGACTTGAAAATCATCACTTGCCACGTAGGTAACGGTGGTAGTGTGACGGCAGTTAAAGGTGGCGTATCTGTGGATACATCGATGGGAATGACGCCACTTGAAGGGTTGATGATGGGAACACGCAGTGGTGACCTTGATCCAGCTATCGTGCCTTATGTCATGAACAAAGAAGAACTGAGTGTAAGTGAAGTGAACTCCATGCTGAACAAACACAGTGGACTTCTGGCAATCTCCGGGATCAGCAGTGATATGCGTGAGATTACAGAAGGTATGGAGAAAGGCGAGCCGAACTCGACGCTTGCTTTTGAAATGTATGAATATCGTTTGCGTAAATACATCGGTTCTTATGCTGCGGCAATGAACGGTGTAGACGTGATCGTATTTACTGCAGGTGTAGGTGAAAACTCCGTTGTTCTTCGCCAAAAAGTGTGTGAGCAACTGACATACCTTGGTGTTGAACTGGATGAAGCATTGAATGCAATCCGTTCGGGTGAACCGCGCCGTATCACAACCGAGAATTCAAAAGTGGACGTGCTTGTCGTGCCTACGAATGAAGAATTGGTTATTGCACGTGATACACACCGAATCGTGTTGAATTCTAAGTAATCTAACTGTAAAGTAAATACAGGATGACAAGGAAGTGCAGAGGGCAGGGTTACACCTGTCCGCTGCATTTTCAAATTTATGGAACCAAGGGGAGATGTGAACATGGATACGAATTGTGTAATTCGTAATGTGAACGAGCATGTGGGTGAAACGGTAACCATCGGCGCCTGGATTAATAACAAACGCTCCAGCGGTAAAATTCAGTTTTTGCAGCTACGCGATGGAACGGGATATATTCAAGGTGTTGTTGTAAAGAGTGAAGTGAGCGAAGACATTTGGAATGATGCAAAAAGCTTGACGCAAGAAAGTTCTGTCTACGTTACAGGTATTATCCGTGAAGAGCCGCGTAGCACATCTGGATTCGAGATGACCGTTACAGGGGTTCAAATCATTCATCTAACTGAAAACTATCCGATTACACCGAAAGAGCACGGTGTTGATTTCTTGATGGATCATCGCCATCTGTGGCTTCGTTCCACCAAGCAACGTGCCGTGATGGTGATTCGTGCGGAGATTATCCGCGCCGTTCAGCAGTTTTTTGATGGTAACGGATTCACGCAGGTTGACCCGCCTATTCTGACACCTTCATCTGCGGAAGGAACAACGAACTTATTCCATATCAAATATTTTGATGAGGATGCTTATCTGACGCAAAGTGGACAACTATATATGGAAGCCGCAGCGATGGCACTGGGCAAAGTGTACTCCTTCGGTCCAACATTCCGTGCAGAAAAATCTAAAACACGTCGTCACCTGATTGAGTTCTGGATGATCGAGCCGGAGATGGCATTTGTGGATCACGAGGAAAGTTTGCGCGTACAAGAGAAATTCATTGCACATGTAGTTCAATCTGTGGTGAAAAATTGCCGTGCTGAACTGGAATCTATCGGGCGTGATGTATCCAAACTGGAGGGCATTACAGCTCCATTCCCGCGTATTACGTATGACGAAGCGATTGAGTTCTTGAACGGACAAGGCTTCGACATTCCTTGGGGAGAAGATTTCGGTGCACCACATGAAACAGCGATTGCCGAAAAATATAATACACCTGTATTTATTACGCACTATCCGGCTGGAATCAAAGCATTTTATATGAAACCAGATCCAAATCGTCCAGAGGTTGTTCTATGTGCCGATATGATTGCACCGGAAGGTTATGGGGAGATTATTGGTGGGTCACAGCGTATTGATGATCCGGAACTGATGCAACAGCGCTTTGAAGAGCATAACCTTTCAGATGAAGCGTACCAGTGGTACCTGGATCTGCGTAAATATGGATCGGTTCCTCACTCCGGTTTCGGTCTGGGATTGGAGCGGACGGTAGCTTGGATCTGTGGACTTGACCATGTTCGTGAAACCATTGCATTCCCACGTATGCTCTATCGTCTGTACCCTTAATGTTGAACGGAAAAGAATATATGGAAGACATGTCCTCCAAAGCATGGTTAAGTGGAGCAGCCTATGGTATGGCGTCAGGTACAGCTCAATTGCCGTATGCCTTATTGCGTTTTTATCATCAGCTGGGTTTATCTGATTCAGAGGTATTGCTTCTGATTCAGTTGCTAGGGTTCCGTCAGGCAGAATTCAATGAATTCCCAACTCTTGAAGAGCTTGCAACTCGGATGGGACTTGCTCCCGAAGGTATTGCCAGAATGCTGCAGCGTCTGATGAGAGATGGTTATATTACCATAGATGAGCATCGGGACGAAGAGCGGGATATTCAGTATGAACGATATGACTTGCATGGATTGTATGCCAAGCTTGCCATGTGTACTGCAGAAGAAGCAGCCCAAATCCGGTCTGAACAAAAAAAAATCAACGCTTCACGTCCAGATTCGAACAGTGTTCAAAAAGAAGAGGAAGAGCGGAATATGTTCTCTATTTTTGAAAAAGAATTCGGCCGGCCTCTCTCGCCAATGGAGTGTGAGACGATATCCAGCTGGCTGGATCAAGATCGCTATCAGGAAGAGTTGATTCTGATGGCCTTGAAGGAAGCTGTGTTTGCAGGGAAAGTGCATTTCAGGTATATTGATCGAATCTTGCTGGAGTGGAGCAGGAATCGTGTTAAAAATGTGCAGGATGCCAAAGCGTATACGCAACGTTTCCGTAATGGCGGACGTTAAAAGATTAAACAGGCCAGAAGTCATTCTGTGCCTGTTTTTTTGATGTTCATCTATTTATAATAAAAGTTTGATAAAAATGCAGGGGTCAGTTGACCAGTCGTCGTCTATTGAAGTGGAGAGGAGGGGAGAGTTATTGACGAAGCGCTCGTAATCGAACAAATCCGTCAAGGGGATGCATCCCAGATGCGTGTTCTGATCGACAAATACAGTCAGCACGTCTATCATGTTGCGTATTCTGTCTTGCGTAATGATCAGGATGCACAGGATGCCGCTCAGGAGGCGTTCATACAGATCTATAAATCTCTCCCCGATTACCGATCCGAAGGCTTCAAAACATGGATAACACGAATTGCTTTTCATAAAGCCATTGATGCCAAACGCAAGCTGGGTAGAAGAAGTGCTGAAGATCTGGGTGGAGAAGACCATATCGTGAATCTGCCGGGACGGGATGAAGACGTTCTAACCCATGTCATTCGTGAAGAACGACAGGAGAAACTTCGTGAACGAATTAATCAGTTGCCCGCCCAGCACCGTGATATTATTACTGCGTATTATCTGAGCGAGAAAAACTATGAACAAATTGCCCATGAGGCTCAGGTGGCTGTTAAAACAGTAGAATCAAGGTTATATCGGGCTAGACAGTGGATTCGAAATCATTGGAAGGAGGAGGAGTGGCGTGAGTAAAAAAGAGGCGTATACCGTTCAGGAATGGATGGATTATATCGAAGGCCGAGTCCGTGGAGATCAGGCGATTCAGATGGAGCGGATTCTACTGACTGAACCAGATGCGATGGATGAATACCTTGAAGCATTGGGTATGGCGCGAGAATACCCTGCATTACCGAATTTAGATGACTTCACCGATTCCGTGATGAACCGAATTGATGCTATGGCATCGAAGGGCAAGGCGCGTAACTCTCGAGGGGGACGGAGCCGCCGATGGTTTGAGCATAGAGCATTTCACTACACCGTAGCTGCCTGTCTGACATTGATTTTTCTCTCTTCCGGATTGTTTGACAAGGTCGCCCCTTATCATAAATTCCAGGAAGGTAACACTGCAGGCTCGTTTACTGAGAAATGGACTGAGGCAGCTACCTCATGGCTTGATAACTTCAAACCCAAACCTTGATTGGCTCACATGGCCTGAATAGAAAGGATGACGACTGTGCATTCAGATCGTAATAAATTACTTGCATTTTTATTAAACCTGTTTCCCGGGCTCGGGTTCCTATATTGGCGACGAACGGTTCGGGCTGTAGTCTATCCGTTGTTATTTTTTGGTACGGGCATTGGTTTTTTCATGCTGGCTTATTTGGTCGGTGACAAAGACTTATTAGTTATTGGACTAGTAGGGGTGATCTTTGTCTGGTGTCTCAGTATGCTCGACATGATCATTGTGCTGCTCTCTGCACCTTCCGTCCGAGAGACACATTATCACGGGCAAGGGATGTATTATGGCCATCCTCCTGGCCATCCTCAAGGTTCAACCTATCCAGAGGATTATGTCAGACAGCAAGAGCCAATGGGACCGAGAAGTGAGGATGACATTCATCATCAGGGTGAAACTCAGCATGAATATGCTGGATATCCCGGTAGCACAGCCTATGCTGGGCATCCGCCTATGTACGGAAAGGGCAGTGAAGGGGAACGGTTTTTCACGATTCTGCTTTCGTTTGTTCCTGGTCTCGGACATCTGCACCTCGGATTGCTTCATCGCGGTTTGTCCTTTTTGATCGCATTTTTTGGTTCATTTGCCATGATGGTTTTTGTGTCCGCCATCACGAACGAATCTGTATTTCTGATGTTTCTGCTCATTCTACCGGTGATCTGGGTATATTGTATGTTTGATGCCGTACAGCATGTTCATCGGAAACAGGCGGGTGAAGTGTTGCAGGATCGAACGTTATTTGAAGAGCTGGAGACAGGTCGAATTATGGGCAAACGCAGCAAAGTGCTGGCTACCCTACTCTCCGCTTTTCCGGGGGCAGGACATATGTATCTCGGATTACAAAAAAGAGGTCTACAGCTGATGTTTCTGTTCCTAGGCAGCATCTACATTCTGGATTTGCTCCGCCTGTCCGTATTTCTGTTTATGATTCCGTTGATCTGGTTCTACAGCTTCTTCGACGGACTTCAGTGCTCCAGTCGGTATGGACGTGAACCGCTTAGTGATCAGCCGATCTTTAAAGACTGGGTGCGGTATCAACGTTTCATTGGATTCGGGATCGCGGCTCTTGGTTTGTATTATTTAACAATTCGCCTGATTATCCCGCAACTAAACGAGATGTTCCCGAATGTGTTCCTGACATATGAGATTCGTTCGTATTTAAATACGGTTATTGTTTCATTTTTACTCATCTTCGGTGGGTTGAAATTGTTACTTGGAAAGCAGCGTGAGTCTACTGCTGTAGCAGGGGGTTCTAGTACGGATCGCACGAAGGATGAGGAATTGGAAAGTCTCTTTTTGTTCAAGGATCGGGATAAACGATGATCACTTTACAAGAAACTGTATTAAAACAAAACACACCAAGGCTGCCCAAAGCCGTTGGTGTGTTTTTTATGTCTAATTATTGTATTAGTATGAACGAATGTATAAGCTTATAGATCTATGTTGATCTGTCAGGCAAAGAATATTTATTTTTGTGCGCCTTTCAGCAAGAGCTGTCGGTACATCACTTCGAACAAAAATTCAAAGGCTTCCAGATGGCGTTTCGCTTCAAAAGCATCCTTACCCCACGCATAGATCCCGTGATTACGGAGCAGAATTCCTGGAACGTTGGCATCCAGTACGCCTGGAACCAGTTCAGCGATGGAAGGAATATGTGCGAAGTTGGGCAGGACGGGCACACGAATGGAGGCATTTTCTTCCCATATGTTAAAGGCTTTGATCAATTCAATGCCCTGAATCGGCACATGACCTTCCTCACCGAAAAATTCGCTGATCAAATTGTTATATACCGTATGCACATGGAACACTGCGCCGCAGCCAGTCAAACGATAGATTTCGCAGTGAATCAGTGTTTCGGCACTTGGCTTCAACGAAGTAGCTTCGATTGCTTTGCCTTCTTTATCAACAAAAAGAAAATCTTCCGGCGTACGCAGAGACTTGTCTTTGCCTGAGGCCGTTACCGCAAAATAAAATTGTTCCGGGTCAAATTCACCGACCCGCATCGACAGGTTACCGCTTGTACCCGGAAACCAGTTCCGGCTTGCAAACAATGCTTTGACATCAGCCAATTCTTCGAGAACCTGGCGTTTATGTTCAAGTGTAATCTTCTCAAAACCCATTTCTACAGCACTCCTTGTAATTGCTTCTGCTTCATATCTTCGATGATGTCGTAAAAGGTTGTAAAAGGCACATGATCTACACCAAGTTCCACACATTTATCCGTCAGGATGGAGCGGGAGTAGACGAGATCCGCAATTTTGGCTCCTTCAAAGTCCGTTAGGCTGTCTCCGATTAGAATTCGGTTGTACTGGTCCTCCGGGAACGTGCGGATCACGGTCGTTTTACACATCCCGCAGCCGTTGTTGCAAGGAGGCTGACATGGATGAGGCCATTTAATACGAATATATTCACCAGAGAAATCAGCACCGTTGCAGTATACATGATCCTGCGGGATGTCGAAGGGGGCGAGTAACGGCTCGATGAAAAAGTCCATTCCACCGCTGGTCACATTAAATTCGATGCCTTCGCTGCGAACATAATCCAGAAACGCTTGGAATCCTTCTCGGATGCCTGCTTGTCCAAGGACAAATTCGACAATTTCGTCTTTTTGCGAGGAGGGTAGGAGAGTAAACATGGCTCCAACTCCTTCGCGCAGAGATATTTTTTGTTCAATGGTATCTTTCATAATGGCATCAATGCCTGCTGGTTTGAAATGTTTCATAATGGAAACAATGTTGTCTGATAGCGTAATCGTTCCGTCAAAATCACAGAAAATCGCTGTTTTCTTATCACTTCTCATCGTTCACCACCCCACAGATCCAGTGCGCTCTTCAGCTCCGGGTGGTCGGCAGCATACTGGGCGAGTGGAATAGAGCGTCCAGCGGCTTCGATTGCTTGCAGGAACGCTCGTCCGCCTGCTTCAGTTCCCATCGGATGTCCGTGTATTCCGCCCCCGGCATTGACGATTACATCCTTACCGAAGTCTCTCAGAATCATCGGAACAAGTCCTGGATGAATACCCGCTGATGGTACTGGCATACTTGTTCTCACCGGCAGATCCGGCGTCAACAATTGCTCGGTGATCGCCATATTTTCTTCCTTTGGCATCGTGACGGAGCCATACGGTGAAGGGAAGAGCACAAGGTCAGCACCGGCCAGACGCATTAACTGTCCTAATACGACGGATGCAGAAATACCGTAATGCGGCGATGGATACAAGGCACCGGCAAGAGCAGGGTGAGCCATGATGGGTACGTTGATATCCGGATCACTGCTTAGTTCGTGCAGTACATCATAGCCGTAGGATAGTACATTGAAGAGCAGAGCATTGGCTCCTGCGCCGATGGCGCGTTCAGCCTGCTGCTTCAAACGAGAGGTAGGTCCCGTCAAATTGGTGGCGTACAGAAGGTTTTTGCCTGTCTCTTGGCGAGCCTGTTCGGCAGCCTTCATACAGACCTCTACTCTTTTTTCAATGGGTGTCAGCTTGTTCTCAAACAGGATCTCGTCATCCTTGATCAGATCAACACCGCCAAGAGCTTGACGGATAAATTGTTCCCGCAATTCTTCAGCATTGAGACCGATAACGGATTTGAAGATACTCATCAGTAAAGGGCGATCATGTACACCAAGCAGATCCCGCACACCGTTTAGTCCAAACTTTGGTCCCGGGAAAGCACGCAGGAAACCATCTGAAAATCCGAGATGGTTCAGTTTAATGCGCCCATCCATCGAAATTTTACCAAAGACGGTAACAAGCAGGGCAGGGATATCTTGGCTAAAATTAATATCTGGATATCCAATCGTGATATCTGCATAACGCTCTCCTGGTACCGAGCCTTCTGACTCATGAACCTCGACCTTGATGACTTCACCCAGATGCTTTTGCATGGCTTCACGTTGAGCCTGAGGTAGTTCAGTCCAACTGCCAACGGTCATTCCGATGGCAATAGATTGGGCTTTTTTGTGAAAATCGGCATGATCATCATGCAGACGATATGTGGCAGTACACATGTTATTCATGTTTTAAATCTCCTTCCAACGCAGCGCCCATCTCGCGTGATCGCTCTGCACAGCGATTTACGGCTGCAATGACATTTTCAAAGAAATCTCCTTCATCCAGCGTTTTCAGGGCTGCCTGAGTGGCTCCCCCCGGTGAAGTAACGTCACTACGCAGTTTCATCGGTTCCAAACCGGTCAGCTGCACCATCCGTGCTGCACCAAGCACGGTCTGAACCGTTAGATCCCGAGACTGTTGACTGGACAGGCCGCCGCGGATTCCGGCTGCAATCATAGCCTCCATTAGATAGTACACATAAGCGGGTCCACTGCCAGAAATCCCGGTAAGTACTTCAAGTTTGTCTTCAGGTACGATGGTAACGATACCCACGGCTTCAAACAGGCTCATGACTGTGCTACGTTGTTCATCCGTAATCTCCGCAGAGAAAGCAATTCCGGTTGCACCAAGTCCAATCGTACTGGAGGTGTTAGGCATGGTTCTGGCTATGGGTTGTTTGCGGCCGAGCAGAGTCTGCATCGTACGGATTGACAGGCCAGCAATGACGGATACGATCAGTTGATCCGGGGACAACAGGGGGCCTAGTTCACGCAGCGCTGCAGCGGCATCTTTGGGTTTCATACACAGTACAATCACGGGGGAGGCTGCAAGAAGATCCAGCGATTGCGAGGCCGTTCCGGTATGCACGGCATAACGGGTGCCCAGTTCCTCCTGACGTTTCAGGTTGCTGCGATTCAGCATGGTAATATCCTGAGGACGAACGACAAGACGGGATATGAGTCCACGCACGATGGCTTCAGCCATCGCGCCTGCTCCGTGGAAAGTAATCTTCTGCTGTAATAGTGTCTGTTGCTCTTGGCTCATGTATATCGTTCCTCCTATATAACTGGTTGCTCAAAGCTTATTGGCGAATCTGCCCATTGCCGGTAACCCGGTATTTACTTGATGTCAGAGCAGGCAGACCCATCGGGCCGCGTGCATGTAGCTTCTGTGTGCTGATTCCAATCTCGGCACCGTATCCAAATTCGAACCCATCCGTGAAACGAGTAGAAGCATTATGATAGACAGCCGCTGCATCGACTTCATGCATGAAGCGTTCCGCATGGGCCGCATCGCGAGTTACGATACATTCCGAGTGTTTCGTTCCATAGTGTGCAATATGCTGCAATGCTTCATCCAGATTTTCTACAACACGAATGTTCAAAATATAATCGTTATACTCTGTTGCGTAATCTTCCTCTGTGGCTTCAAGTGCTGTCGGAACAAGGCGACGAACGGTTTCACAGCCTTTAAGCAGAACATTCGCTTCGCGGAAACGTTCAGCCAGAGATGGCAGATGTTTTTCGGCGTAATTGGCATGCAGTAGCAAAGTTTCCATAGAGTTACATACGGATGGGCGTTGTGCCTTGGCGTTGATTGCAATATCGGTTGCCATGACTTCATCCGCTGATTCATCTACATAGGTATGACAGATGCCAGCGCCAGTTTCAATGACAGGTACAGTTGCATTTGCAACGACAGTGCGAATGAGAGAGGCGCCTCCGCGTGGAATAATGACATCCAGCAGGCCGTTTAACTTGAGCATTTCGTCAACGGAAGCACGGTCTGCGTCTTCTACCAGTTGCAGTGCATCGGCAGGCATGGCCGTTGTTGCCAATGCTTGATGCAGCACTTCAACGATTTTTCGATTGGAGGAGAGGGCAGAAGAGCCGCCGCGCAGGAGCACTGCGTTTCCTGTTTTGAGACATAGACCCGCTGCGTCAACGGTTACGTTGGGGCGAGCTTCATAGATAATGCCAATCAGGCCGATTGGAACTCTTGATTTTTCGATGTGCAGGCCATTCGGACGTGTAAAATTTTCCAGCACTTCGCCAACTGGATCGGGTAGCTCCGCAATCTGACGCAACCCTTCGGCTATGCCTGTGATCCGCTCCTTGTTCAGTGCCAGCCGGTCCAGCATGGATTCGGGAGTGCCTTGTTCCCTTCCGCGATCCAGATCTTCCGTATTGGCGGAAATGATGACATCGGACGATGCAATCAATGCGTCAGCCATGACGCGCAGTGCAGTATTTTTCTGTTCCGTAGTTAGTCGGTTCAGTTCGGTAACGACAGATTTGGCCTTGCTTGCTTTTTCTCGAACTTCACTCATATTCAATTCCTCCTCTAATTCAGCTATTATTTTAACGTAATCCATTCATCGCGATGAATGACTTCAAGTCTATGGATGCTATTTAGCTGTTTCATGACCTCACCGCTCGGTAGTCCGGCAATTTGACGGAGCTGGTCATCATCGTAATTGACGATCCCACGTCCTAACAGTGATTCATCCGGGCCGAGCACTTCGACCACATCGCCGGCATGGAATGTTCCCAGAACACGTTTCACGCCTACAGGAAGCAGACTGTGCCCGCCGTGAACGAGTGCCTCTTCAGCACCATGATCGACAACGACGGTTCCGAGCGGAGTGGACATGAAGCCAAGCCATTGTTTTTTGCGAGAGAGCGAAGCCAGCTTGGTTTCAAAATAAGTTCCTTTGCCCGTTCCGTCAACGGCTAGTTGCATATCTCCAGGCTCTTTCACACTGCCTACGAAAACAGGAACCCCACCGCGTGTAGCAACCTTGGCTGCATCCACCTTGGAGCGCATACCGCCTGTACCGACAGCTGATCCTGAACCACCAGCATATGCGTATATCTCGGCTGTGATTTCAGGGATACGATCATAGCGTTTGGCCGCCGGATCTTTACGGGGATCTGCGGTGTATAGTCCATTGGTGTCTGTAACAATGATGAGGTGCTGTGCCTTAACCAGATTGGCAACCAGCGCAGATAACAGATCGTTATCGCCAAATTTCAATTCGTCCACAGATACCGTATCATTTTCGTTGAAAATCGGAATGACACGCTGTTTCAACAGTTCCTCAACGGTCATACCGGCATTACCCATTCGTTTGCGGCTATGAAAGTCGGTACGTGTTAGTAAAATTTGCGCTGTAGTAACGCGGTGCGCCGCAAAAGCCTGTTGATATGCCTGCATCAGCAAAGCCTGCCCAACGGCAGCTGCCGCTTGTTTCTCATGTAATTGTTTAGGGCGCTGAGGGTACCCGATCTCCCGGAATCCGGCAGCAACGGCACCGGAGGTAACGAGCAAAACTTCGTGGCCCTGCGCTGCGAGAGAGGCAATTTCATTAGCAAAAAAGGTTATCGCCTGCCGATCCAGACCACCTTCCTCGGTAGTTAATGAGCTGCTTCCGATTTTAACGACAATACGTGAAGTCATGAGTTCACTTCCTTAAACATAATTAATCAGTGATTGCAAAGCAGCCTGTTATAGGTACAAAAAAAACTCTCATCCTTTGGTTAAAAAGGACGAAAGTTCGTTACTTCCGCGGTACCACCTTTATTGATGATCAGATCATCCGGCTTCATGCCCTGTAACAGAAGGCACTGTCCTGTACGTAACAGGCCGCTCAGGGGTAGGTTTCGGAGAGAAGCCGCGGTAAATCCTTACAGCCAAATGGAATTTACTCTCTGTACGCAGCTGGTTCTCTCTTACTGGTCCCGTCATCACGTTTCGTTCACTATTTCTTATAACATACCATGGAAAGTTGGCATATGCAAAGAGATTGTAGCCATGTCTTAAGTTGAAACTTACTTGAAGAGATGAAGCTTGCCAATTCGCTCTGCGGCTTCACGCAGTCGTTGTTCGTCACTTAGAAGACCTATACGTACATAACCTTCCCCATGGGAGCCAAATCCGATACCTGGTGCGACAGCAACCTTCGCTTCACGCAGCAGAATATCAGTCAGGGTTGCGGAAGTATAACCGGCAGGCACAGGTAGCCATCCAAAAAATGAACCTTCCGGTTTGGTTGCGTGCCAACCGATGGCGGAAAGTGCCTCATAAAACGCATCACGACGGGATTCATATCGTGCCACCAGCGAAGTGACACAGTCCTGGGGGCCGGTTAAAGCTTCTGCCGCGGCAGCCTGGATACCGCCAAACAGGCTGACATAAATATGATCTTGCAGCAGATTGATTTTGGAGATGATCTCTGCATTGCCCAGCGCGAATCCGACGCGCCATCCAGCCATGTTATATGTTTTGGATAGCGTATAGAACTCAATGCCTACTTCTTTGGCTCCGGGAGCTTGCAAAAAGCTGACAGGACGATGCCCGTCATATCCGATTGCACCATATGCAAAATCACTCGCGACGACAATTTGATTTTGAATTGCAAATTCAACAGTGTCCTCGTAGAAGGACAACGGAGCTGTTGCCGAGGTTGGATTGTTAGGATAATTGAGGAACATGAGCTTGGCCTGTTGCCGATCTTCGGCGGTGATCGCTTCATAATCGGGTAGAAATGCGTTTGGTGCCAGTAAAGGCATGAAGCTCATGCGCGCCTGCGCGAGAGCCACGCCAGACCAATAGTCAGGATATCCAGGATCGGGTACAAGACATACGTCTCCCGGATTCAATAATACCTGTGGTAACTGCACAAGCCCGGTTTTGCCGCCAAAAAGAATAGCGACCTCTGTCTCAGGATCCAGATCGACATTGTAATCTTCTTTGTAACGCTTGGCAACGGCTTCCTTCAGGAAGGCATGCCCGCGGAAAGGAGAGTATTTATGATATAGCGGATTCTCTGCCGACTGTTGTAAAGATTGAATAATATGCGGCGGTGTAGGGGTGTCAGGATTACCCTGCCCCAGATTGATTACATCATGACCGCTTGCAATCTCACGGTTAACATTCTGAACCAGGGTCGCAAAAAATTGCGTTGGCAGCTGTGACATGACATTTGCAGACGGGATTGGAAATGCGGAAGAAGAAGGTCTATTTTCAAAATTAGTCATCGTATCATCACTCCGGATGTTCATTTATGGCAAAACGTTCTCATTAATTTATCACGTCAATCCCGAGCTGTATAGAGGGAGATAGAAGTAAGACAGAACATTTTGTACAAAAGAGAATTTGAAAATTCAAGTTTGTCCATTGAGATTGGAAAAACCATGGTTTAAGATATTTTACGATAATGATTATCAATATCATTGATGTTTGAAGCTCAAATAGTACATCCAACAGGGGGAGAAATAAAGATGCAAATCAAGTTCCGAAACAAATTCCAAACCAGGTTCCGAAATACGGCAGTTTTATTGACGTTCACTGCGTTTTCCGTTCTTTTACTCGCATGCGGGAACCAAACCCCGATACCAGCGGAAGCACCGGAAAAACAGGCCGTTTCTTCGGCTAGTCAGAATGGCGATAACACAGACACAGCTCAACAGGTTACGGCGGATGAAGAGAAAGCAGAGCAAACAAGACAGTTCAAGGATTGGACAGGTCATAATGTGACCGTGCCTGTCAACCCTGAACGTGTAATATATCACGGGGAAGTTATTGGGGATCTGGTCGCGCTTGGCGTTATCCCGGTTGGCATACTGCGGCAGGAAGGTACGGTATTTGACGATCAGGTAGCTAGTGCAGAAGACGTGGGATTCCCGCTAAGTGTTGAGAAAGCGGTCGGGTTGAACCCGGATCTGATCATTTTCTCCAATAGTGATGAAGCGCAGTACGATCAGATTTCAAAGATTGCACCTACGGTAACCTTTGATTCATTTGCAACGATAGAGGAGCGGTTGCGAACTCTGGGCGATTTGTTAAACAGAAAACAGGAGGCAGAGGACTGGATCACAGCACATCAAACAGCAACAGAGGAAATGTGGAAACAGCTTCGTAAGAATGGCTTGAAAGAAGAAGAGACCGCATCGGTATTTACGATGTATCCGGGAAATCGTCTTTTTGTGATGGCTGGAGCGGGGTTACCTCAGTTGTTATATGGTAGGGACGGGATGAAGCCGACACCGGAAATCCAGAAGATATTGGACGAGGGGATAGGGTTCGCCGAGATTTCACAGGAAAAAATGACAGAAATTGCAGGGGATCGGATATTTATTCTCGAGCCTGTAACGGATGACGCCAAGCAGTCCACCAAGGAGTTGATGAACAGCGCAGTATGGAAAAACCTGCCCGCAGTTAAAGCTGGCAAGGTGTATCACTTTGGGATCGTCAAAGCTTCAGGGGATGCGCTGTCCAGGGAATGGCTGGTGAAAGAGCTGCCCAAGCAGATGATTCAATAATGAATCTCAGAATGATAACCTGAATTTGGATTTTCAGAAAAGTGAAATATAAACGGAGCGTTCAACAAAAGTTGAGCGCTTTTTTAACCTCGACTATAATGAGTTCATGGAAGTTTTGAATGATAAGGATTCTCATTTATGGCAGGAGTAAAAATCAATATGAAAACGTTGGATGTAAATGAAAACAACTTATTTTTTTCGGCATTCATGTTTCGTCTGGATCGTCTGGAGCAACGAATAGAACCTACGGACCAAATCTTGCTGGAGGTACACTGCGATAAACATACCTTTTTAATCTGTGAAGATGGGGAAGGACATTTGTACATCGGACAGGAGCATTGGCCGTTTACTGCAGGGTGTATTTTTCCGATTTCCCCGGACGAAGTATACCAGCTTGAACACAGAAACTCCAAGAATTTGACTTATACGGTTATGACATATGATGTGTTTCATGTATTATCTGGTAATTTGGAACGGTGTACAAAGGCTTTGTTCCAGCAACGTGTTCAATTAAATGATTCCGGTATTGAGTCTGTGAGCAGAGAACTGCAACCATTGTATGCTGCGCGAAACTATAAAAATGATGCGGAATACAGCCATCTGACCGTGCTGTTTCAGCGCTGGATGCAACTGCTGATAACCCGTTATACATCAATAGGGATCGAACATAATCTGGAATCGGGATTAGCAGGCACCCTTCAGTACATCGATGAGTATTACACGGATGAAATCACGGTACATAAACTTGCAAATATGGCTGGTGTTCGTCCTAAACTATATACAACCATGTTCAAGCAGCGTACCGGACATAAACCGCTCGATTATATCAATCGCGTTCGTATTCAGCATGCCAAAGACTGGTTACGCAAGACCGATGAGCCTTTACGTGATATTGCGGGTCGTGTCGGATTTAAAGATGAATATTATTTTAGCAGACGTTTTCGGCAAATCACCGGACTGTCTCCTCGCCAGTATGACAGATCAATTCAACAGCAGACGCTGGTAAAGGATTGGTCAGGACATGAAGTACGCATTCCCGCAAATCCGGAGCGAGTGATCTATTATGGAGATACTGCGGGAGATTTGCGAGTATTAGGTATTCGTTTAATTGAGAACGAAGGGCATGACGCTCTGACTCCGATTGATGTTGAAAAGACTGCGCGTTTGAATCCGGATCTGATCATTATGGATGGTGAAGATGAGCTTCAGTATGAGCAATTATCGCGCATTGCGCCTACGCTGGCTTACAATTCGCATGCGCCTCTTCATGAACGTCTGACGAGAGCGGGGAACTGGTTTGGCAGGCAGAAACAAGCCAAGCGATGGCTGAGTTCATATGAAGAACGTACATTGCAGATGTGGGAGACGATTGGCAAAATGATTCATCTGGGTGAAACAGCCTCAGTGCTCACATACCATCGGGGATCTCGTTTGTTTGTGATGGGGAATATCGGGCTTGCACCATTGTTATATCATCCGTTTGGTTTCAGGCCGGTTCACAAAGTGCAGGAAGCTCTCGCAGCAGGCAGAGCATATAAAGAGATATCGGCTGACGCAGTTCAAGAATATGCTGGAGACCATCTGTTCCTCATGCTGCCTCAGGAGCCGGTTGCACGAAGGGCCACAGAGAAGTTGATGCAAAGTCCAGAGTGGAGAACTCTTACGGCTGTAGAACAGGGACGTGTGTATCCTTTGGAGGAGCTGGTCTGGAATTCAGGTGATGCGCAGACGTGTGACCAGCTGTTGGAGAGGTTGCCTGAACTGTTATGTAGTCATTTGAGGTAATACAGTTGCGGTTCTTCCAAGGATCAAGCTATGATATCAAGTATTACGGTTCGGAGGAGTGTGGGGTCATGACTGAACAACAAGGGGAAATGCGGGTTGTTTTGATTCAAGGGGATATTAAGCTGGGGGATCCAGAAGCTAACCATCAACATATGCAAAGGCTGCTGGAACGTGCAGTGGAGCAATATCCGGATGCAAAGTTGGCTGTGCTTCCTGAAATGTGGAATACCGGATATGCTTTGCCGCAAATTCATGAGCTTGCTGACCCGGAAGGGCAAACCTCAAGAGAATGGCTGTCTGCTTTTGCGAAAAAACATCACATCTCGATCGTTGGCGGCTCCATTGCCGAAAAGCGTGACGGGCAGATCTACAATACAATGTATGTCTATAATGAAGAAGGAACAGAAGTATCACGTTACGATAAACTTCACTTGTTCCGGCTGATGGATGAAGAGAAATATCTAGAGCCTGGGGCACTGCCTGAAATGTTTGAACTTGGTAACGGTCTGACCGCGGGGGCGTCGATCTGTTATGATATTCGATTTCCTGAATTAGCCAGAACCCTTGCTCTGAATGGTGCACGTGCACTAATTGTACCTGCCGAATGGCCGAATCCCCGTCTGCATCACTGGCGCACCTTGTTAACCGCCAGAGCTATTGAAAACCAGATGTATGTTATTGCCTGTAACCGCGTCGGCAAAGGGGGAGACACTGAATTTTTTGGTCACTCTTTGATTATCGACCCATGGGGCGAGATTGTAGCCGAAGGCGGCGAAGGAGAGGAAATTGTATCTGGAGTCATCCGCCCTTCCCTGGTGGATGAAGTCCGAGGACGTATCCCGGTGTTTGAGGATCGCAGACCAAGCATTTATTTTAGCGGCAAGTCATTTTCTCTAAAAAAATGTTAAATGCCGTTTATCGTTCCAGGAGGCGGGTAATAATAACTATCCCGTCACCAAGGAGGATGATCAATCAATGGACAACCATGCGAAAGATACGCTCAGGAGACTGGAACAAGGCAACAGAAGGGTAGATCACTTAAGAGCATTCTTAGAGAATGGGACAGGAGGCTTATCACCCCCGGAACCCTCGCAGGATGATAGCAGCCGTACCAAGGATCAACAGAACAGGCTGATAAGTGATCGAAATTTGCAAAGGTAAGGTTTACCGAATTTGGGGATCAAGCTGGCGCAAATGAGTTGAAGGTTACGAACCAGATGATATAAAACAGGATAAATAAAGGTAATAAGTATATATGTAATGAGCAATCCCAACATTTTAGTCAGCATGAGAGTAAAATGAAGGTGAATTGGATGAATAGTGAGTGTTCCTTGCTATCATTCAAAACAAGAACAAGCAACGTTGTACTGTAACTAAATATGCTGTATTGCTTTGCAGGTCAGCCGTTTTGGCTGGCCTGTAAATATGGAAAGCTGTCCCGTAGTCGTGATACGACTTGGACAGCTTTTTTGGTGATAATGGATGATCTGTTCCATAGACTAGAGGTGATTTCGGTTGTGTTGACGTTCTGACCGTATGATTAAGGGGTATAAATGATGAATTAATCTGCTTTCGACAGTTCCGCGACCGTTTGTTGAAAAGTCTCTATAAAAGCTTCAGCTGCTTTGGACAGCACTCGACCTTGGCGGTAAGCTACAACAAGAGTGCGGCTTGGGGTTGGCTCAGCAAGCGGAACATACACAGGCACGAATTCACTGCGCGGCGCACGGGCGATAAAACGAGGAACCAGGGTGATGCCCATACCCGTTGCCACAAGCGATTGTACCGTTTCGATGTTGGTGCTCTCAAACACGACCTGCGGGTCAAAACCGGCTTGTTCACAGAGGTCAAAGGTCAGCTTGCGGAAGCCCTGTCCTTTTTTGAGTACAACAAAGGGTTCGTTCCGAAGTTCATCGATTCGCACAGGTTGCAGATGGCCAGGGGTTCCCCGATGAGCCAGGGGGTGATTTGGCGGTACGGCAAGATCAATGCGTTCCTCGCCAATCGTAACGTAAGACAAACTAGGCTCTTGCAAAGGCAGAGAGAGCAGACTGAGATCAGCTTTCCCGCTAGCTGTTAATTTTTCAAGCGTAATCCCGGAGTCTTCTAGCAAAGTTACTTCTATATCGGGGTATGCTTCTTGAAAGGCCGGAAGTACATGAGGCAGCAGATGGGAACCGGTAATTGGCATGCTGCCCACGACGACCTTACCTTTACGAAGTTGTGAGATATCTGACATTTCCTGACGCAGCAGTTCCACGGCATCCACAATCTTCTGGGCCTGCTCTACAAAAGTAACTCCCGCGTGGGTCAGTTCAACTGTGCTGGTATTGCGTTGAAACAGTAACACACCTAATTCCTTTTCAAGTTTCGACAGCTGTTGGCTCAGAGAAGGTTGAGCGATGTGCAATTTCTCCGCGGCTCTTGAGAAGTTTCGTTCGGCTGCAATCTGCAGTGTATATTGAAGTTGTCTGAATTCCATAGTTCCATGTCATTCCTTTCATTGATGCCGTTATTATAACACTAAAACAGAAAGATTCGTTATTCACCGCAGGGAAGGAGGGTTATGAATAAACTTCAACAAGTAAAATTAAAGCATTGACAGAGGCAATACATGCAAGTAGTATTAGTTGTATCTGATAATGATAATTGTTATCAATTGAAACCGCTGTTTACTGAAGTGGTTTATTTGTCTTTCTCTCATCATAGGTTAAACCTATAACATCTATAGATATTATATCTTGGAACAATGAAGGACAGGATGATATATTTATGTCATTCAAGAGCTTCACTTTTACCGAAGATACACGAGGCTCTTCCAAGGATCGAACTTATGATGAGGTGAAAATGATGAGTAAAAAGACGATGTTTGAGAAAATCTGGGAAAATCACGTGATTCATCAGGAAGAAGGAAAACCAAGCATTCTGTATATTGACCTTCACCTGGTGCACGAAGTAACTTCTCCACAAGCATTTGAAGGTCTTCGTCTGAGCGGACGCCAAGTGCGCCGTCCAGAGCTGACATTTGCAACGATGGATCACAACGTTCCAACGAAGGATCGTTTCAACATTACAGATCCGATCTCCAAACAGCAGATTGATACCCTGTCTCAGAACTGCCGTGATTTCGGTGTGAAACTGTACGATCTGGATACGATTGACCAGGGTGTAGTTCACGTTATGGGGCCTGAATTGGGTCTGACTCATCCAGGTAAAACGATTGTATGTGGCGACAGCCACACGTCCACACACGGTGCTTTTGGCGCACTTGCTTTTGGTATCGGAACAAGTGAAGTGGAACACGTTATGGCAACACAATGTTTGCAACAAGCAAAAGCAAAAACGATGGAAGTTCGATTTGTCGGCAAACGTAACCCGGGTGTAACGGCGAAAGATATGATCCTTGCGGTCATTGCCAAATATGGTACGGACTTCGCTACAGGTTATGTTATCGAGTACACAGGTGAGTCCATCCGTGAACTGAGCATGGAAGAGCGTATGACTGTATGTAACATGTCTATTGAAGGTGGAGCAAGAGCAGGGCTGATCGCTCCGGATGAAACAACGTTTGAATATCTGCGTGGACGCGAGTATGTTCCTACAGGTGCAAAGTTTGATGAAGCTGTTGCAGCGTGGAAAGAGCTGGTGACGGATGAAGGTGCCGAGTTTGATCATATCGTTGAAATTGATGTGGAATCACTGATCCCGCAAGTAACCTGGGGTACTAGCCCTGGCATGGGAACCGATATTTCTTCCAAAGTTCCTGTTCCAGCAGAACTGCCTACAGAAAATGAGCGTAAAGCGGCTGAAAAAGCGCTTGAATATATGGGCCTTGCACCTGGAACACCGATTGCAGAGATTCCGATTGATTATGTATTTATCGGTTCTTGTACGAATGGTCGGATTGAAGATCTGCGTGCAGCGGCAAAAGTGGCCCAAGGTCACACCGTTTCCAGTAATGTAACTGCTATTGTTGTACCAGGCTCCGGACGTGTTAAAATCCAGGCGGAAGAAGAAGGTTTGGATAAAATTTTCACCGAAGCTGGTTTTGAATGGCGTGACGCAGGATGCAGTATGTGCCTTGCGATGAATCCGGACGTACTGAAGCCGGGACAACGATGTGCATCCACTTCTAACCGTAACTTTGAAGGACGTCAAGGACGCGGAGGACGTACGCATCTGGTGTCACCAGCAATGGCGGCAGCCGCAGCGGTTAAAGGACATTTTGTAGACGTACGTGACTGGAATTTCAAAACAGAAGCGGCTATCTAATCGATAATTGCCAGAAGGGAGATTGGAACATATGGAAGCATTTAAAACACTGCAAGGCATCGTTGCACCGGTTGACCGGGTCAATGTAGATACAGACGCAATTATTCCTAAACAATTTTTGAAGCGGATCGAACGCACCGGATTTGGACAGTTCTTGTTCTATGAATGGCGTTTTGATGAAGAGGGGAACAACAATCCTTCCTTTGAGATGAACAAACCTCGTTACGAAGGGGCATCGATCATGATCTCCCGTGCCAACTTTGGCTGCGGTTCCTCACGTGAGCATGCACCATGGGCTATTATGGATTATGGATTCCGTTGTGTCATTGCACCGTCTTTTGCGGATATCTTCTATAATAACTGTTTCAAAAACGGCATTTTGCCGATTAAACTGTCCGAAGAGCAGGTAGAAGATCTGTTCCAGCGTACAGCAAAGCATGAAAATTATGAGATGAATGTGAATCTGGAAAACAAAACGATTACAGATGCACACGGATTGCATATCGATTTTGATCTGGATGAACACCGTCGTCAGTTCCTGTTGCAAGGGCTGGATGATATCGGTCTGACACTCCAACATGATGATGCGATCACAGCTTATGAAGAACGTCATGCAGCTAAACTTTTTGGCTAAAAAGTGATTTAACGCAAAGCCTCCATCTCGACAAAGGACGTTACGTTCGCCTGTCGAAATGGAGGCTTTTTTGATTATGTTTTCCGACTAAATATGACAACGTTGTAACCGGATCACTAGATAATATCTGATAGACTGGATAGTAGATTATGGAAGGGTACATAACTTAATCAGAATGGTGGATGACGTATGAAGAAGTGGTCGGCAGCAGTCGTTTTTTTCTTGTCCCTTTGTCTTTTCCCTTTAATGGCTCATGCAGATCGTACCCCTTCTATTGTGCTTGATGGAGTCACCATTGACCAGAAGACAGGAGCGTCGGCAGAGAATACGGGTAAAACAGTCATGGTTCCGATTCGCGTTGTATCCGAAAATTTGGGTTACGATGTGAAGTGGGAACAGGCAACGCAGACAGTTCATGTTCAGCGAGGCAATAGCTCCATTGAAATGACGGCTGGGAAAGATGCAGCAACGATTAATGGTAATGTCGTCAATCTGGATGCTCCTCCGCTGATTAAACAAGGTACAACATTAGTCCCTCTGCGTTTCGTAGGTGAGGGCATGGGGCTGCGGGTTGGCTGGGACAATAGTACTAAAACGGTCAGTATCTTCAGTATTCCACCCGTTGTGGAACCGGAGCATGACAGTGATCCAGTGGTCACTCCTGCCCCGGTTGGTCAGACGGAACTTCAAAGTATTAGTTACAGTGGAGATCGTTTGATCATAGCAACGAATGGAACCATCAGTCCGAAAGTGTCCAGTATCAGCGGGCCTGAGCGCATTATTGTGGACCTGCCGAATACAACCTTCTCTCAGACGTTTGTGCAGGGACAGGCTTCAAGTCCGGATGGAGGCGGTCAACTGGCTGTTACGGATTCATCCCTGGTTTCTAAAGTTCGGTTTGCCATGTTCAGCCAGTCCCCTTCGACGGTGCGAGTCGTGCTTGACCTGACTCAAAGTGCAACAGCGAACTGGTCACTTGGAGAGAATAACGTTTTACTTGTTGACCTCTCGGCTACGAATGGAACTTCGGGCAGTCAGCCAGCTTTACCTGAGAATGACGGTAAAACGGTAGTTGTCATTGACCCTGGGCATGGTGGACGGCAGTCCGGAGCGGTCAGTGTGACGGGAGCTTACGAAAAAGATTTTAATTTGGCTGTAGGGCTCAAAGTGAAGGCTCTTTTGGAACAGAACGCCAACATACAGACCGTCATTACACGTCAAGATGACACTGAACTCTCCTTGCAACAACGGGTAGATATAGCCAAGCTAAATCAGGCGGATCTGTTTGTGTCCATCCATGGTAATAAATTTACAACTTCTGTTCCCAACGGGATAGAAACACTGTTTACGCGCAAAGAGAGCAAGAGTTTTGCTGAGACACTTCATAAGCACGTCCTACCTGTCACAGGACTTAAGGATCGAGGGGTTAAAGTGGCGAGTTTGCATGTGACTCGGGAAACAACCATGCCGGCTGTGCTGCTTGAATTAGGATTTTTGAGTAATCCAACGGATGAAGCTCTAATGCTTACAGCGTCCTATCAGGATCAATGTGCTCAGGCGATTGTCGACGGTATTTTAGATTATTTGAGATTGTAGAATAGTATTTTTCGTAAATATGCAGATTGGGGAAGTCCGTTGTTTCAAGATGCATATTTGATAAATTAGGAAAAAATAAGACATAAAGATGTAAAAAAAGCTTGATTTGACAACGTTTTTTTTCTGTTATGTTGGAATATATTCGCAACTTTTGAGATTGGGAGGCGTCTAATAGGTGTCTGGTAATGCCCAAGTGTGAAGTGAAAGTTGCAAGTCTGCAACATGCGGCAAAAAAATATGAGATTGGTAGGGGTGAAGGATGAAGAAGTTCGGTTTTTTGGTACTGTTATTTGTCTTCGGGTTCGTTTTCCCGGGCTATAGTCATGCAGCAGCAGACACGAAGATTATCCTAGACGGGGACGTGATCGTACAACCTTCGGATACGAAAGCGGAAAACATCAATGGTAAGGTGATGGTACCCATTCGTGTGGTTTCCGAGAGTCTGGGATATTCCGTAGATTGGAAGCAGCAGTCGCAAACGGTGACGATTAGCAAAGACAACACTGCCATGCAGATGATTGTTGGACAGAAGACGGCAACAGTGAACGGCAGTAACGTAGACCTGGATGCCCCGCCCCTCGTAAAAAATGGTACGACTTTAGTACCACTCCGTTTCATCGGAGAGCAAATGGGTCTTAAGGTGGGTTGGAACAACACCACGAAGACGGTAACATTAGTTACCCAGAATGAAGGTTCCGGAAACGGGACAACTACTCCTCCGAACTCTGGTAACGATGGTGGAGGAACGGGTCAGGAAGGTCTTGTACAAGTGAACGGCATTAGCTTTAGCGACAACCGTTTCATGATTGCTACAAGTGGAAGCACAAAGCCGAACGTATTTACGATGAACGGCCCGGATCGAATTGTAATTGATCTGCCCAATACGGCTTTTGCTGATTCGTTTAGTCAAGGTCAGGCACTGGATAGCAATCAAAATGGTCAACTCGTTGTTAGCGGTTATCCAGATGTGTCTCAAATTCGTTATTCCTTATATAGCAACAGTCCTTCTACCATTCGGTTTGTTATTGATCTGACAGGTGCCAAAGGGTACAGTGTGCAGAACGATTCAGGATTGCTCATCATTGATCTAAACAATCAAGGTAGCACACCTGCTCCGCCCGTTGGCGGAAATGGCAAAAAGGTTGTAGTCATCGATGCGGGACATGGAGATCAGGACCCTGGAGCGATTGGTGTCACGGGCAAAAGAGAAAAAGACTTCAATCTTGCCATGGCATTGAAAGTAGAGGCACTACTGAAAAAAGAACCTAAAATCGATGTGGTATTAACTCGCAGCAACGATACATTTCTTGCACTTAAAGAACGTGTGAAAGTTGCTCAAAAAATAAATGCAGATATCTTTATCTCCATTCATGCGAATAGCGGCCCTGTTGCGGCAACGGGAGTAGAGACCTTTTATTCCCGGTCGGCAAGCAAGGAACTGGCTAATGTGATGCATAAGTACCTCTTGAAGTCTTCGGGACTGAAAGACCGCGGCGTGAAAATGGCTAGTCTGCATGTAACCCGTGAAACAACAATGCCTGCCGTGCTGTTAGAGGGAGGGTTCCTCAGCAACAAGAGTGATGAGGCGGTACTGTTTACGGAAAATTTTCAGAACAATGTAGCCAAAGGTATCGTTGCTGGGATCAAGGAGTATCTGGGAATTCAATAAGGGACAACCCTTATGCTGAGGAGGCTGAGTCAGAATGAACAAAAAAATATGGATCGCAGCTTTGCTGGTAACGGTTATGGCAGTAGCGGCTGGATGTGGAAGTAAACCGACAGCTGCTCCAAGTCAGACAACACAAGGTGCGGGATCAGAGACACAAACAGGGAACGGCGTTACAGAGGTGGAAGGTCAGGTGATTACCGATCCTGCAACTGCCGGTTCCGAGGATAATACAACACCATCCAACTCGGCGAACGGAAGCTCGGAGGGCACAACATCTTCTGGTGAAACATCCACGGATAAACCTTCAACATCGGATAGCAAGGAGAAGAAATCCATAGAGGTGTTCTATACCGATCCGGAGGAGCTTGAACTGCATAAAGCATCAGCCGAAATCACATTTGCATCTGAGGATGACAAATATAAGGCTGCTTTTGAGTCCTTGCAGCAAAGCAAAGATGAAAAGCTCGTGCCACTGTGGTCCAAAGATATTGAACTGAAATCCGTTCAATTCAAGGATGGAGCACTGACACTGGACATTCATATGCCCGATACGGCACGTCTTGGTGCGGGCGGTGAATCGTTTGCGATAGATGCGCTGAAACAAACTTTTTTCCAGTTCGACGAAGTGAAATCACTTGATCTGCTGGTAGACGGTAAATCAACTGAAAGTTTGATGGGACATGTGGATCTTGAGCATCCAATGACAAGATCCAATTAAGCTATGCTTCAAGTGTGTTACCGTGGACTCACGGATAAGGTCGTTTTACATGAGAGAGGGGAATCATTAGGTGACTTTTAAATATAACCATCCATCACACTCTAAAAAAGTAGTATCAGCCGTGCTTGCAGGCATGATGGCCCTGAGCGCCGGTGGAGCTGCTATGGCAGCAGACTCAACAGTAACGGGACAAGGTCAGGCTGCGGGGGTAAGCAATACGGCTGCGCCAACAGGTTTGTTCAGTGATATCAAGGCTGGATACTGGGCTGAGAAACATGTATACAAGCTGGCTTATCAAGGTATTCTTCTCGGTAATAATGGCCTGTTCCGTCCAGGGGACGCGGTAACGCAGCAAGAAGCGATAACGATGGCCATCCGTTTTATGAATATGGAATCCCGGTTGAGCACCAGCACGGCTGCGGCATTACCGACAAATATGGAAGTGGGAAACTATTTCAAGCCATATGTCGCGCTTGCACTTCAACTGGGTCTCGTGGATAAAACGGAAGAGGCATCTACAGATGTGTCCAAAACAGCATGGGGCCAGAAGCCGGCAACTCGTGAGTGGATTACCAAACTGTTGATCCGCTCGCTGAACAAAGATGCCGAAGCGAAGGCTCAAAATAATCAGTCTACAGGTTTTGCAGACAATGCAAATATCTCTGACAGTGCTAAAGGGTATGTAAATTTAGCTGTTAGTTTGGATCTGGCCAAAGGTTTGGAAAATAATAAGTTCAATCCAACAGGTTCCGTAACTCGTGCGCAGCTTGCGACGTTCTTTAGTCGCGGTGAATCGTTGACGGATACCAAGTATCCGAATACGGTGGCGGGTTACGTAACTGGATTGAAAGATGGGCAGATCACGCTGGTTGTTGAAGGCAAAGCCATTAACTATGCAGTGAACAGCAATACTCCGTACTTTACCAAGGATAGTGAAACACGTGCATCTGCATCCGATGTGAAGTTATATACCAAAGTTCTCATTGTGGGTTCAGCAGGTGGTGCTTCCTATGTGGAGGTTGTTGATGCGAAACCTCAAGTGGAGAGCGTTGAAGGTACGTTTGCACGTTCATTATCAGGTAATAAAATCGGCCTATTCGTAGGCGAAAACTATGAAACATATGCTTATGATGAGAATACTGCATTCATTGATCAGAATGGAAAAGCGATTAAACTGTCTGATATTACTGTGGACAGCACCATTGAAGTACAGCGTGAGACGTTCTCAGCTGACAAGAAAACCGTTGTGATCCGGGTTAAATCCGGTATCGTTAACAAAAGCGACAGCGGTGTGGTTGCGGAAGTGGGTACTTCCGGAAAAACAATCAAGCTGGTGAATACTGCGGGTGCAACAGAGCAGTATACATATACGGATAATCTGATTATTCGTTATCAAAACCGTATTCTGTCCCTGGCTGACCTGAAAGCAGGCAGCACGGTGAAGTACACGGTTAAAGACAGTGTTCTGCAAACGGTTGAGCTGACCCAGGGTGTTGAACAATCCGTTCGTGGTACGCTGGTGGAGATTGGCGGAAATCAATCCACACTGACGTTTAAGCGTGATGGAGGTTCTCTTGAAGCAAAATTGCTCAGCGAGAAGCCGGAAGTGATCATTAACGGTATTCAGGATGCAACGTTGAACGATCTGATTACAGACGCGAATAATGGTGACAAGGTTGAACTTACATTAAACAGTAATGATCAGGTAACACGTATTCAGGTGATCGGACGGCAAATGGAGCCTTTGAACGGGGCGACCGTTGTATCCTACAACAGTAAAACCAAAGTGCTTACTGTGCTGGATGCGAATAAAAAGCCTTATGTATTTACCCTTGATGAAAAAACAAAAATGGATTATAACGCAGCCAAGCCGACACTGGTAGGACTGGAGTCCTTGCTGAATGACGGACGCAAACTGGATCTGACTTATGTTGGAACTCGTGCGTTGTCTGTGAAGGTGATTTATAAATACGAGGGAACGATCAGTAGCATCGATACAACAAACCGAAAAATCAGCTTGTTATCTGGTAGTCAGACGGTTACTGTTCCTTACACAACGGCACCAGCGGTTGAAATGTACAACAAATCATCGGCGAGTCTGTCTGATTTGAAGATTGGTGACAATGTTACGATTACGCTCGGTGCAAACCAGGATGTCGTGCAAAAGGTTGCGCTGAAAACGGTAGCTCAATTTGAAGTTGTTGCGATGGAGACGAATGGTCGTGTTCGTGTGAAATCGGATCTTCTGACAAGTCAGTTCTACGTGGATCAAGCGGTACTATCTGGAGATAATGGTCAATCCATTACGGCGTCTCAGCTGACGGCAGGCAATTTGATTAACGTAACATTCGAAGGAACTACACCGAAGACGGTACAAGTGGTCAAACGTACGATGGCTGAAGTTACTGCAGTTGATGCCACTTCGGTTACACTGAAACAATTTAACGGTTCGACAGATAAAGTGTCTGTGAGTGGCCCGGTTAAAGTTGTGAAATCCGGTTCGACATTAACCTCTCTAAGTAATTTAACGGTCGGTGACCGCGTGGAAATGACGAAAGATACGGATAATTCCACACGTTTCAGAGTGCTTACTGTCATGAGCAAACAGTTCTGGTCTTATGATGGAGTAGGGAACCAGATTTTGGTTAAACGTGAGACAACATCAGACATGAACTATCGTTTTGCACTGGGGTCGAGCGTATTTGTTCACCAGGGTGACAACACTTTAAGCGTGCAATCTCTCAGAGATAATGATAATATTGTATTGTATCTCTTGAACAATGTGGTTATGGAGATTCAAAAACAGTAATCGTTTCTTTTCGAGGATCAAAGAATGACCGTCTTGATACGGGATCTTTCCCGCATCAAGACGTTTTTTTTGCAAGCTTTTTGGATCCCCGCCAAGCTACTTGGCTGAAGCTTGAAGTAAGGCTCCGCATCGTGGAGCGGACTTGTGGGAGGTAGCTCTTCATGAATGCAGCGACGGTAAGACATATACTCGAAACAATGGAAGCCATGTTTCCTGATGCACATTGCGAATTAAATCACAGTAATGCATTTGAATTAACGGTTGCAGTGCTTCTATCTGCGCAGTGCACAGATGAAACGGTGAACAAGGTCACTGCAGATTTGTTTCAAAAGTACAAAAGCCCTGCGGATTATCTTACAGTTCCTCTTGAAGAGCTGGAGCAGGATATTCGGCGAATCGGATTGTACCGAAACAAGGCGAAGCATATCCAGAACATGTGCCGAATTTTAATAGAGCAGTATGGCGGAGATGTACCGCAGGAACATGATCAGCTTGTTACCCTGCCAGGCGTCGGGCGAAAAACCGCGAATGTTGTCGTTTCAAATGCGTTTGGAGTACCGGCTATTGCGGTAGATACGCATGTTGAACGTGTGTCGAAGAGACTGGGTCTCGCGGGTTGGGATGACTCCGTACTTGAAGTGGAGAAGAAACTGATGAAGCGCGTACCTCGGGATGAGTGGACGATTACTCATCACCGGTTTATATTTTTTGGACGCTACCATTGCAAGGCTCAAACTCCCCAATGTCATATCTGTCCGTTGCTGGACATATGCAGGGAAGGAAAAAAACGTATGAAAACGTCCCAGATCAGGAAAGATAAGGAACGTGTTACCACCCGAAAACGAAAATTAAACTCTTAAGCAGAAAAGGATGAATAACCATGAAATGCATTTCCGTATACACTGACAATTTTGAAGCCTTCTCCGATATTTTTGAGCAAATCGTTGAGCAGGAAATGGTCGAGAACGAAGAAAAAGAAGTGGAAGGCATTACGGTAAGCCACTCTGGCGACGTGCCTGAGCATTACCTGGAGCGTATGTCTACAAAGCCTGAGGTTGTTGTGATGAGAGACAAAGGCCGTGGCATTACGATTTTGCAACATGGTCAAGTTTTTGAAATCTTGTTGCCTACAATGGAAAACGCAGTATCTTAAGTTTAATTAACATGTGATCAAGGACCCAGGCTGCATCGACATTGCGGAGAAGCGAATGTACGTGTGAGCTGTTTGGCATGTGATGCAGCCCGTTACTTAATGATAAACATTCCCTGCAGTTGGGGGAGTTCAAAGGTTGACCTGGATAAAACCGACATGCTCGGTTTTATTTTTTTATAGATACATAAGGGACTGACGTCACGAACAATGTACACGGAAACGCGCAACATGGGAAGATGAGTTGATTCAAAGGAAACATTAATAGCATCGCAAGGGCAAATCATCTCGTTTTGAACTTATATTGATCTGGAATCCATCTACATGCAGATTGGGGTCAAATCGTTCAAATTCAAACATGATGATGTTAAACTATATGGAGATAAAGCAGAGATTGACGTCGAAACAGATGTCAAATTAGAGGAGCCAGGAGGAAGGCCAGTCATGTCCAGAACAGATTACCCAGCAGAAATGGCCACACCTTTGTTACCGCTGCGTGAAGCAATGAAGCAGTCAGGAGACCATACCGCTGTAGAAGCACTAACGGATTTAATCGGCAAGGCTGAAACGAAACATCTGACGATTGCGTTCTGTGGACATTTCTCGGCAGGCAAGTCGAGTTTGATCAACAGCTTGTGCGGCAAGCGGGTACTGCCATCGAGTCCGGTGCCAACCAGTGCCAATGTCGTCGCGATACGTAACGGCAAGCCGAGAGCACTTATTTATACGTCACCGAACGTAAGCGCTGACAATAAAGCAGGCACGCTGGAGGTTTCACCAGAGGAACTTGAGGCGTATTGTAAAAATGGAGGGGCTTACAGTTCCATCGAAGTATGGGATAACATTCCGCTGTTACAAGATGAAGCCGTACTGCTGGATACACCTGGGGTGGATTCCACGGATCGTGGACATAGCCTGGCTACACATTCGGCACTACATCTGGCTGATGTTGTGTTTTATGTGATGGACTACAATCATGTTCAGTCGGAGACCAATCTATCCTTTGCCAAAAGTTTGTCCGACTGGGGCAAGCCGCTGTTTCTGATTGTGAATCAGATCGACAAACATCGGGAGCAGGAGCTTTCGTTTGATCAATATGTGCAAGGGGTAGAAGCGATCTTTGCTGCATGGGAAGTACGTTATGACGGCTTGTTGTTCACTTCTTTACGTGACCAGCAGCATCGATATAATCAGTGGAGTCAGTTGCCGGAGCTGATTACACAGCTAACGAAAAAGAAGGAAGAACTGATCTCTCACAGTTTGGTAAGTTCGGCCAGTCATATCACCGAGCAGCATCTTGCGAGAGAGGCAGGCAAGAGAGAAGACGAGGAAACTGCGCTGCTGGAGGAAATCGGTGGACAAGAAGGCATAGAACGATTGGAGCGCGAGCTTGCACTCCTGGATGAACAAGCTGCAGAGCTTCAGGCGAAACCCTCGCAAGTTCGTGAGAAATTCAGAGCAGAGGTTGACTCCCTACTTGCCAACGCCAACCTTACTCCGGCAGATATCCGTACTTCGGCAGCTAACTATCTGGAGAGTCGCAAGCCTGGTTTCCGTGTAGGGCTGCTCTTCTCCGGTGGCAAAACGGAACAGGAGAAACAGCGCCGGGCTTCGGAACTGGTGAGACTGCTTCAGGATCAGACTTCCAGTCAAGTGGAGGTTCATATTCGGACGATGCTGAGACAGCTGGGTGAAGCTTATCAAGTGTGGGATGCCACGTGGGAGCAGGCGCTTAACACCGAGCTGCCTGCTATGGATGAAGAATTGCTTGAACTGAAACGAAGTGCGAGTGCTGAGCTATCGCCTGAGTATGTGCTGCAATTCAGCAAAGATGTCCGGGGCGAGATAGAGGCCCGGTACCGCAAGTCGGCCATGCTGCTGGCCGACCGCATCCTGGAAGCGCTGGCTGCGCAGGGCGAAGCCGCGCTCCAGGCGCTGGACGTCAGCCGCGCAGCGCGGCTGGCGCAATCCGCGGCGGCGGCGCGCTACACGGCGCTCCAGCGCGCCGCCGCCGCAGAGGCAGCAGGGCTGCGCAGCCTGCTGCCTCCTGCGGGCCCCCTCCCCTCCGGGCTATTGCCGGAGGTGAAGGGCCCGCACGTGCCCGCGCCTGAACCGGGCGAAGCTCCCGGTTCGCAGGCGGGCACGTCCGCGTCTGTGGCGGCGCAGCCACAGACGCAGGCCCCTGCGCCGCCGCGCGCAGCAGCGGCGCAGGGCGCACCGGCGGCTGGCGCGGAACGCCGCCGGCGCCTGGACGCAGCAGCGGCAAGGCTGGAAGCCGCTGCTGCGCTGGTGGAGCCGTACCCCGCCATGGGGTCGGCGGTACGGGATTTGCGTGCACGCGCAGCTTCGCTTGCGGGCGGCACGTTCACCCTCGCGCTGTTCGGTGCGTTCAGCGCGGGCAAATCCTCCTTTGCCAACGCATTGCTTGGCGAAGCAGTTCTCCCGGTATCGCCGCATCCGACGACAGCGGCGATCAACCGCATTATGGCTCCGGCCGGCGGCGCGGAGCATGGCACTGCCCGGGTTCGCATGAAGACCCGGGATGCCTTCCAGGAAGACCTGGCGTATTCCTTCCGCCTGCTTGGGCTGGGGGAGCCAGATACGGAATGGCAGAAGCGGGTGAAATCGCTCACGCCAAAAGATGTGCATCCGGCAGGACGTCCGCATTACAGCTTTTTGCAGGCAGCTGCGGCTGGTTGGGAAGAGACGGCGGATCAGCTTGGACAGGATGTGCTGGTGGATTTAAACGGCTACCGTAATTTTGTCGCCAATGAGAAGAAATCCTGTTTTGTCGATTCCATTGATCTGTATTACAGCTGTGATGTCACAGAACAGGGGATTGTGCTTGTGGATACACCTGGAGCGGATTCGGTTAATGCCCGGCATACAGGGGTAACATTCAATTATATGAAGAATGCCGATGCGCTTATATTTGTAACCTATTATAATCACGCCTTTTCTCAGGGAGACCGTCAATTTCTGAATCAACTCGGACGGGTTAAAGACAGCTCCGCAATGGATCAAATGTTCTTTGTCGTGAATGCGAGTGACTTGTCATCTTCGGACGAAGAGTTGGAGCAGGTGCTTGATCATGTAGGCACAGAGCTACGGAGTAACGGCATTCGTTCGCCACGTCTTTTCCCGGTATCCAGCATGCTTGCGATGGAAGGCAAAATGGAGGGGAATACGGATCTGCTGCAGCAATCCGGCTTTGTCCGTTTTGAAGAAGAATTTAATCAATTCGCAGGTAAAGAACTGGCTGATCTGGCAGTGGGCGGAGCGTCCGAAGAGATGGCACGTGTCATTCAGCGGTTACAGCAGCGTGCAGATGATGCGGCACAAGGAGAAGAAGCACTGCGTCAGCGGCGGGATGAACTGGAGACGATCTCGGGACAGTCCCGTCAGCGGATTGAGCGATTGGCACAGCGGTCGATGAAGGAAGAACTGTCACAGGAAACGAACGAATTACTTTTCCATGTCAGACAGCGCCTTTCTTTCCGACTTGGTCAGTTTATGGCTGAAGCCTTCCATCCATCGGTATTGCGTGAGGATCAGGGTAACCTGAAAACGGCTTTCGCAGCCTGTGGCCGGGAGCTGCTTCGCATCATTGGCATAGAGCTGGAGCAGGAATTGCTGGCTACGACGCTTCGATTGGAGCAGACAGGGCACGCTTGGGTTGCCAAGCAAGTGAGAGAATGCATAGATGAGGTGAAACAGCTGACAGGTGGCATTGACTTGTTCTTAACACTGGATGAAAAGTGGGGTACACCTGTACTGGAGGAAATCCGGCTTGAAGAACCATCAGGCTGGAAAAATTACTGGAGTTATTTCCGCAATCCGAAGCAGTTCTTTGAAGGGGATGGACGTCAGCGCCTTCAGGATGCATTTGAGCCCGTTCTCAAACAGATGATTATTGAAGTGCTTCCGGCTTCAGAACAGAAGCTGGTGCAGTTTTATGACACACAGGTTCATCAATCGGTACAGCATCATTCTCGTCAACTTACCGACAGGCTGGAAGAAGCAGTCACTGGCATACAAGATACCCTCGCTAGTGGCATTCCAGCGGAGCAATGGGTAGCGTTGTCGGCTCAGTTGACAGAAATGCAGGAGTAGAAGGTCACGGAGTTTACATTTATGATGTACGCCCAGGTAACGACTATAACTCTGCTTTGCGAGCAGAGAGGTCAGCCGAATATGTAAAAATTTTGGAAACGTTTGTAAAATAATTCATGACTTCCGCAATCTTTTGAAAATGTTGCAAAAAAACATCAGAAAAGGCTCCCGCCGCAAAGGCATATGGGGAGCCTTTTTTTGGCATGAACAACCTGAAATAAAGAGAATATTCAAACATTTGATTGAAAGTCGGGTATTGGTCTTCGTCAATGCGATAATAAGCTGAAAGTAGCCTGAATATGGTCTATTATTCGCTTTGCCGCGAATGAGGGACGGTGATAAACTTCATAAATGTTCATATCATTTTAGGTAACTTTAGAGGAGGAGAAACATGGATGTTCTCAGGCAACTGCAAATCTATTTTTGGGAGAAACGAACGTATTTATTGGTATCGATCTTGTTTCTCGCCGTAGCGACCGCACTTGGACTCGTGTATCCGAACCTGCTGCGAATCCTGATCGATGACGTCATTGTGCCGCGAAATTTTGAAGACGTTCCCATGCTTGCCCTGACTGTGTTAGGTGTCGTTATTTTGAAAGCGGGTATGCAATTTTTACACGGTTTCTTTGGCGGACGTCTTGGTAACTATCTGGCATACCGATTACGTAATGCATGTTATGAAAAGCTTCAATTTCTATCCTTCCGTTATTATGATACGGCCAAAACAGGTGATCTGATGTCCCGCCTCACGGGAGATTTGGAAGCCATCCGTAACTTTATCGGATTTGGTTTCGCTCAGATTCTTAACATGGTTCTAATGGTCGTATTTGGCGCAATTATGATGATGACGATGAGCTGGAAGCTAACCCTGCTGACACTTGTATGCATCCCTCTGCTTGTCTTTGTTGCGCTCCGATTCGAATCCAGAATTCATCCGGCATTTCAGGAAATGCGACTGGCGTTAAGTTCGCTGACTACAGCGGTGCAAGAAAACATTACAGGTGTTCGAACGGTTAAATCGTTTGCACGTGAGCCTTATGAAGTGGAGAAGTTTTCCACACGGAATGAACGTTACAAAACAAACCAAATCCATGCTGCCACGTTGTGGAGCCGTTATTTTCCGATTATGGAGATTCTGGCTTCGGTAAGTGTTGTGCTTCTGCTTGTGATTGGTGGAGGAATGGTTATTCAAAAGACGCTCACCTTGGGTGAACTCGTTGCGTTCTTCAGTTTGATCTGGTACATAATCGGTCCAATGTGGGGTCTGGGTTTTCATATCAATAACTATACGCAGTCCAAAGCTTCAGGCGAAAGGGTGCTTGAGCTTCTGAACACACCGGTCGATGTCGAAGAAACGGAAGACCCACTTATTGTGGAGGCTGATCAGGTGCAAGGTCATGTGACTTTTGAAGCAGTAACCTTTGCCTACGGCAACAAAATGCCTGCTGTAACGGATATTAATTTTGATGCTCCGCCCGGTTCTGTAATCGGTTTCCTTGGTGGAACAGGATCAGGGAAGTCGACGATTATTCAACTTTTGATGCGGGCGTATAACGTTAACTCCGGCTCAATTAAGCTCGATGGCAAAAACATCAAAGATATGGGTATTCGCAGTTTGCGGAGTCAGATTGCATCCGTGTTCCAGGAAACGTTCCTCTTCTCTTCCAGCATACGTAACAACATCTCGTACGGACTGAAAAATGTGACAATGGAGGAGATTATCCGTGCCGCAAAATTAGCCAAAGCACATGATTTTATCATGGAGTTTCCCGAAGGATATGATACAGTCGTTGGTGAACGCGGTATGGGACTCTCCGGAGGACAGAAGCAGCGTATTGCTATCGCTCGGGCACTGCTCAAAAACCCGAAAATTCTTGTGCTCGATGATGCCACGAGTGCCGTCGATATGGAAACCGAACATGAGATTCAGTCAGGTTTCCAGGAGGTTATGCGCGGTAGAACCACGTTTATTATTGCCCACCGAATCTCTTCTCTGCGGCATGCAGATGAAATATTAGTTCTGGATGAAGGTCGTGTGGTACAACGTGGTAAACATACGGAGCTTATTCAAATACCTGGACCGTACCAGGATGTGTATAACATTCAATATGCAGACTACATTGCCCGCGGCAAGCGGGAGGTTGGGGAGCAGGTGAACTCATGAGTGCCGAAACGATAACAGACAGGCGCGAGGCCAAAGGGGCCTCGGATAAAAAACTGAATGAACGATTTGTCTATCAGGACGATGAAATCATTGAAAAACCGTTTAACTGGAAAGAATTCGGTCGATTGTTTGCTTACATGAAACCATATGCAAGACAGCTCCTGCCGCTCGTTATTCTGATGATGATTCTCGGAACGATTACGAAATTGTCCGTACCCTTCTTAATCAGTCTGGCCATCGATAGAGCTATCGCACCGCAGAACGGGCTACCTAGCATGACACTGCTGTATCTGATTGCAGGTTCAATCTTGCTTTTATATCTCATCCAGTGGGCGGCCAACACGTACCGCATCAAACTGACAAATATCATTGGACAGCGAGTGATTTACGATCTTCGCTCCGATTTGTTCAAACATATTCAGAAGCTGTCATTTAACTTTTTTGATAAAAGACCGGCAGGTTCCGTACTTGTGCGTGTAACGAACGATATCAACTCCCTACAGGATTTGTTTACGAACGGTGCAGTCAACGTCATGATCGACTGTGTGCAACTACTCGGTATCATTGTCATTCTCTTGTTAATCAACTGGAAACTTGGGCTGGCCGTTATTATAACGGTGCCGATTATGTTCATTATTTCCACCAAATTGCGGGTGTTAATTCGCCGGGCGTGGCAGGATGTGCGTATGAAGAACTCTCGCATCAACTCTCACTTGAATGAATCCATTCAAGGAATCCGCGTAACGCAGGCCTATACACAAGAAAAAGAAAACATGAAATACTTTGACAACATGAACCTGTCCAGCAAAAAGTCCTGGGACAAAGCATCCGCGATGAACCAGGGATTCGGTCCTTTAATTGAGATCACAGGTGGATTCGGAACGTTGATTCTGTTCTGGTATGGTGCAACTCTCATTCAGAATGAAGTGTTAACCGTGGGTCTGCTGGTCGCTTTTGCCAACTATGTGGGGAACTTCTGGGATCCGATTAACCGTCTGGGACAGATGTACAACCAGCTGCTGGTTGCGATGGCTTCATCTGAACGTATCTTCGAGTTCATGGATGAGAAACCGCATATCGCCGATAAAAAGGGAGCCAAACCGCTACCTTCTATTAAAGGGGATATCGTATTTGACAATGTCGTGTTTGAGTATGAAAAAGGAAGACAGGCGCTGAAAGGCATCAGCTTTTCGGCGGAGGCCGGACAATCGATTGCACTTGTCGGTCATACCGGCTCTGGTAAAAGTACGATCATTAATCTGATCAGTCGTTTCTATGACATCACCGGAGGGCGTCTAACCATCGACGGACATGACGTACGTGATGTAACTGTGGAAAGCCTGCGCAGTCAGATCAGCATTGTACTGCAAGATACATTTATTTTCTCGGGAACCATTCGGGATAATATTCGTTTTGGACGATTGGATGCGACCAATGAAGAGGTGGAAGAAGCCGCCAAAGCCGTCAATGCTCATGAGTTTATTATGAAACTGCCGGGTGGTTACGACACGGAAGTGGAAGAGCGTGGTAATGTGCTGTCCATGGGACAAAGGCAATTGTTGTCTTTTGCCCGGGCACTGCTCGCTGACCCCCGCATCTTAATTCTGGATGAGGCCACGGCCAGCATTGATACGGAAACCGAGCTGAAGATTCAGGAAGCACTCAAGGTGTTGCTCAAAGGACGCACGTCCTTTATGGTAGCACACCGTCTCTCCACAATTCGTAATGCAGATCACATTATTGTGCTGGATCACGGGGAGATCAAGGAAGAGGGCGATCATGAACAACTTATCCAGAAACAAGGGGTATACAATGGTCTGATTGAAGCGCAGTATCGGTTCTTATAAAACATCATAAGCAGTAATGCATGTTTACGACACTTCAGCTCATTTTGTTCTTTGTGAATTTTTCATCAGACTGTCCTGATGGAATAGACAGGAGCAAAGGTGCTGAAGTGTTTTTTATGAATGTTAATCACTGGACGTGTCTCGATGATCTGTTTTGAATGAGTTTCATTTTATATGGATCAGAAATCAATCACGAAATTATGTTATATTTTAAATCATACAATGGGTACTAGAGTAGAGATGTCTGGAGGAAAAGCATGCAGATCAAAGCCATAGAACAGGCTAGTTTTTATCCATCTTTTGATATGCTGGATCAGCTGCATTTCAAGTTAATTGAATTGGAAATGGCAGAACCAGGCTGTTCAGAATCGAGCTGGCGGCTAGGAAAACATTTTCTTGATCGTTATATGTTGTTGTTTATTGCAGAAGGTGAAGGATGGCTCACTGTCGACGGTCAATTTATTGAACTCAGAAGCGGAGCGATCTATATAGGTTTGCCCGGACAACTGGTCGAGGCAGAGGTTCACGGAAAAGATGAACGAAGACTGTACCAGATCAAATTCAGCGTTTTTCCGATTGGAGGGACCAGCGAAGAATCCGTTCATACGATGATGAAGCAGATGTGCATGCGCACGAACGACGGTGCAATCAGGTGCAGCTCACCAGCCGCGGTAAATTTGTTATGTCAGGAGATCGGTCAGTTGATTCGTGAGGAAAACGGGTTACGGCGTTATTATGGTCAGATACGTTTTCAGGAGCTGTTGTACACGATGTTCAGTGATATGCTTCATGTATTACAAGCAAACGATCCCGTTTTGCCTATTGAACAGGTCAGACAGTATATAGAACAACATTATATGGAGAAAATCACAATACAGGATATGGCTGATGTTGCGCGGATGAGCTCTCGTCATTTCATGCGATTATTTAAGAAAATGTATGGATGTAGCGCAATGGACTATTTGACCATATATCGGATCAAGCAGGCTCAGATGATGATGAGAAATGATTATAACCCGCGGCTAAAAGAGATTGCAGCCTGTGTCGGGTTTCAGGACGAAATGTATTTCCGCCGGAAATTCAAACAAATCTCAGGTCTTCCGCCCGCAGCTTTTATACGCAATAGCAAACAGCGTATTGTTGCAGTTCACTCGCTTGGTATTGGGACATTGCTGGCGCTTCAGATTGTACCCTGTGCTGCCCAAGCACATCATCCATGGACAGCGTATTACAGGCGAAAATATGAAACGAATAAAGTTACACCTTTAGTCGATGATGATGAGGATGGGTACTTGGAACAATTGAAGGCCATCCGTCCTGATTATATTATCGCTGTTCGCGAAGAAATGTCCGCCGGCATGTTGCAGCGTTTAAATTCACTGGCACCGGTTTGTGTGCTCTCGCACTCGGAAGGGGATTGGCGAGATCATCTCAGATCTGCAGCTCAATGTATGAATCGGCCTGCGGCTGCTGAAGTTTGGTTGGATAGGTACGAGCAAAAAGCTGCTGCGGTACAATCACAGCTATCGAAGCAGATTCGTCAAGATCGGCTGATTGTACTTCGGGTGCAGGGTGACGTCATACAGGCAATGAATCCGAAGACGATTGCCTCCGTGTTCTATTCTGATCTGCAGCTCTTGGCGCCAGAGGGGATAGAGAGCATTTGGCACAAGCATAATCTACTTATTCATGATCTGGCAGGATTATCTATAGATAGAGCGTTAGTGATTGTAAGTGAAGATGTAGAATCGAAACAGACATGGGCTGAAATGCAACAGTCTGAAGTATGGATGAGTACAAAAGCAGCGCAAAACAAGCGTATAGATATGCTGATTCCAGGTGTTCTACTAGACGGTACGGCCTTCACCCATGAATTGATGCTGGATGAAGTTTTAAAGCTATGGCAACATCGTCCATAATATAAAGTCGGTATCGTCAATATTCTGAAGAGCAATTATTTAATATACTACTCCTATATCTAATTGATAATGATAATTATTATTAATTGGTATTTATCTTACTTTTCATATATAGGAGGTACATAAGAAGTGAAGTCAAAATTGTGGGTGATTACAGGTGTTATTCTGATGTTATTGTTACTGAGCGCTTGTGGACAGGCTGCAGAGCCAGTAACTTCCGGTTCCGGAGAGGGTGGAGAAACTTCATCCAGTGCCGCAGCGAATACAACGGGTTCGGAAAAAGCGCAGGATACCGAAGTTAAAATCGTGCAGACGGAGATGGGCGAAATAACGATCCCTAAATCTCCTAAACGTGTAGTCGGATTATCCGTTGTATACCCGGAACTGTTATATGCGCTCGGCATTGTTCCTGTCGCAGTACAAAATTATCATGATGATTTTCCTAAATATCTGCAGGAACCCTTTAAAAATACCATGAAGATGGGCATTGGAAAAACGCCCAATTTTGAAGCCATCCTCGAGGCCAATCCCGACATCATTATTGCACCTTCATGGTGGTCAAAGAAGGATTATGATCAGCTTTCGCAAATTGCTCCAACCGTGCTCTTGCCTGAACGTCAAGAATGGCCTGAGGAGTTGCAGGATATTGCTGTGATTTTTGGCAAGGAGGCCGAGGCCAAACAGGTCATGGAGGATCTGAAGCAGCATGAGAAAGAAGGTGCAGACAAGCTGCATAGTCTCATCGGTGATGAGACCGTTTTATACGTCAGGGTGATGGAGAAGGAGATCATTCTGAATGGTCCCAATCTTTCACGGGGCGCTTTTGTTCATAAGCGGTTGGGCTTAAAACCTGTAAGCAACTTCCCAAAAGATGAAACGGGACTATCTATTTCGATGGAAGTGTTGCCGGAATACGATGCAGATCATCTGATCATTCAGCTAGATGATGAAGAAAATCAAGAGATTCAGAAGAAATATCAGGAATTGTTAAGCACCTCGATCTGGAAAAACCTGAAGGCTGTCAAAAACAATCATGTTTATCTCGTAGGTGGTAAAGAGTGGTTTAATCTTGGAATGGCGCCGATGTCAGATAATTATGTCATTGATGATATTGTTGCTGCTTTTGAAGAGAAAAACAAATAGACATCCGAGGTATGGCTTTGATACAGCTTTGAACGGAGCGGTAATAAATAGACAGGATGTGTTTTGAAATGCATGACCAGGACATTTTTGATGTAACGATAATCGGCGGCGGCCCGGCAGGAATGTATGCGGCATTTTACGCCGGCATGCGCGAAATGAAGGTAAAGCTGATTGAAGGGAAGCATCAGTTGGGTGGTTTTTTGCACACCTATTCCGATAAAACGATATGGGATGTAGGCGGACTCCCTCCGATGAAATGTGCCAAACTCATCGACTGGCTTGTTCAACAAGCAGGTACGTTTGAACCAGGCTTCGTATTTAATCAAACGGTGGATACGTTTAGCCGTTTGAACAATGGAGTCATCGTGTTGCAGACGGAAACGGGCGAATTGCATTATACGCGGAGTGTGATTATTGCTATTGGTCGAGGCGTTGCCGAGGTGCAAAAGCTGGATATCAACACCGCACATGATTATGAACGCAGTAATCTGCATTACACGGTGCAGAATCTGGAACGTTTTGCGGGAAAAAAAGTGTTGATCTCCGGTGGGGGTAACAGTGCGGTGGATTGGGCTCTTGAGCTTGCAGAGCGGGCTTCATCAGTAACCGTGGTGCACAGACAGGATTCATTTCGTGCCATGGAGTACAATGTCAGTCAGATGAAAAGCAAAGTTGATGTACGTGTACCCTGCCACATTGAAGGTTTATATGGCAACGGAGAGCGTATTCATCAGGTTGGGATCGTCAACTCATCGACAGGTGAAACCACTCGCCTTGAAGTGGATGAAGTGATCGTGAGTCATGGGTATACAAGTCATGTCAGCAATCTTGCTGGGTGTGGTCTGGAGCTGCATGAAGGTATGATTGGTATGAATCAGTTGGCTGAAACCAATGTTCCTGGTATTTTTACAGCGGGAGACTGTGCGACACGGGAAGGAAAAGTCCGATTGATTGCCGGTGCATTCAATGATGCGGTTGTTGCGGTCAACAGTGCGAAAATGTATCTGGAGCCTAGCGCAGCGGGAATGGCCTATGTGTCGTCGCATAATGAGCTTTTTCGCGAGAAAAATCGTGCTCTGGAACATGAGCAAACATGATCATTGGAGCACCAGAAGGCGCGCCAAGATAAAAAATATTATTCATTATTTTTATATCCTTGAATTTGGGAGGAATGGAAAGAGTATCGAATCCGGAAATGTAATTTGTAAAATTTGATCGAAAAAACACAAAAAATCTTGTAAAATTCACAAGAAAAATAGGGAGTACTCTTGCAATCTTTAACCAAAACCCCGAAAATAGAGAGATAGATAAAGAAGATTTCTCTTTGGGAGGATTGGAAAGAACATGTGGGGTGCTCCTTTTTCGGCTCAAGCCAAAAAAATGCTGCTGCTAGGCAGCGGAGAATTGGGTAAAGAGGTCGTGATTGAGGCCGCACGTCTGGGCGTGGAAACGATCGCTGTTGATCGTTATGAGAACGCACCAGCCATGCAGGTCGCGCATCGATCTTACTGCGTCGACATGTTAGATGGCGAGGCATTGAAACAATTGATCCGTCAGGAACAACCGCATTACATCGTACCTGAGATTGAAGCCATTGCAACTGAGGCACTGCTTGAACTTGAGGAAGAAGGCTTTTGTGTCGTACCAACGGCCCGAGCTGCCCGTTTGACTATGGATCGCGAAGGCATCCGTCGTCTGGCAGCCGAACAATTGAATCTTCCTACAGCAGCGTATCGCTTTGCAGATCGTTTAGAACAGCTGCAAGAAGCTGTTCGTGAGCTAGGTACACCTTGTGTTATCAAACCACTGATGAGTTCGTCTGGTAAAGGTCAGAGTGTATGCCATGTACCAGAGGACGCAGCGAATTGTTGGGACATTGCACTCTCGGGAGCGAGAGGCAAATCCGTACGCGTTATCGTGGAAAGCTTTGTGAAGTTTGAGAGTGAGATTACGTTACTTACCGTCAGATCGGCATCAGGGACCGTGTTTTGTCCGCCGATTGGCCATATCCAGCAAGATGGGGATTATGTCGAATCATGGCAGCCTCATGCGATGACTTCTGAGCAATGGGAACAGGCTTGTCACATCGCAAAGACGGTTACGGATGAGCTGGGAGGGTATGGGCTTTTTGGCGTTGAACTCTTCCTTACTACTAATGGAGTGGTGTTCAGTGAAATATCACCGCGTCCACACGACACAGGTATGGTCACCATGGTTACACAGGATAGTTCAGAGTTCGCACTTCATGTGCGTGCCATTCTTGGTTTTCCCGTCACAGAAGTACATTTGCTTACACCGGGAGCTTCAGCAACGCTGAAGGCCGATGTTGAAACATCTGATTTCACCATAGGTGGAATTGAAGATGCACTGGCTTTACCTCGTACTCAGGTTCGTGTGTTTGGCAAACCTGAAACGAAACAAGGACGCCGGATGGCTGTAGCCCTTAGTGCTGGAACAGATGTGGAAGAAGCTCGTAAAACAGCGGTTCAAGCCGCAAATATGCTGAAAGTGGAGGTAAATCATGTCCAATAATGTGGAGGCCCCTGTACTGATGATCCGAGAGTGTGAACTGCGAGATGCTGAAGCGGTAACGGGATTGATGCGAGAGGTCAGCTATCCAACAACAACCAATGTTATGAAAGAACGCATTGAAGGTTTGGAGAGCAATCCCAACGCGTGCATGCTTGTCGCCGAAGTGGATGAACAGATTATTGGTGTGATTGGCTTGCAATGTGTTCAAAGTCATGCCTATCCGGAGCCAGCTGCCCAAATTACATCTTTAATTGTGGGTCAGGAGCATCGTGGCAGTGGAATTGGCCGTCGTCTAATGGCTCGTGCTGAAGCTTGGGGCAAAAAGCAGGGTGGTAAGCAATTGTTTGTCACTGGTGCGAATCGAGAAGTGACTTCAACGACGTATTCTTTCTATGAGCATATTGGTTTTCAGAAAAGAGGCTATCGCTTTAGTAAGGTTCTTTTATAATAGATGAAACGGGCATTCAGCAAGTGTGAACTTGACTGAGTGCCTTTTTTTATAGGTTATATCGCGTTAACGCTCTAAACGTAAATGTGAAAAGCGTTGAGTTAACAAGTACTTTGTACGCCTGCGGTACAGCTTGTATGTATACACTGTCTAATCCGTTTTGAAACACGTAATAATGACAAAAAAGTCATTTTTCCATTATTTATGGGTTCACAATCTCCTTATGAATTGATATACTGCTAGAGTAAACATTACAACTTTGTAACAATTAATTCTAAGGAGATGAATGAATTTGAAGAAGAACTGGATGAAAAAAGTTGTGACAGGCAGTCTGACAGCTGCACTCGCCGTAGGGATTATGCTTCCCGCCTCCGCGTCTGCTGCAGATTCAACATATAAAGCAACTACGGTTACAACCTATAAAGTTGTGAGTGCAGATAGCTTGAATGCTTATATCCAGCAATGGCTTAAGCAAAATGGGTATAAGGCTACTGAAGGACAAGTCGTTGAGCAACCAGCAGCACAGCCTGTAACGAAGCCTGAACAACCAAGTACGCCTGCCAAGCCAGTACAAGAAGAGAAACCAGCAACGACAACACCAGCCAAAGATCCTTCAAGCACAGGTAATAACGGTACGCAAAGCTCACAATCTGATTTCGCTGCACAAGTGGTGAAACTGGTCAATGCAGAACGTTCCAAAGCAGGCCTGGGTTCCCTGGCATCCGATGCACTTCTGGATAAAGTCGCTATGGCAAAAGTTAAAGATATGAGCAACAATAACTATTTTGATCACCAGTCTCCAACCTACGGTTCTCCGTTTGATATGATGAAACAATTCGGAGTAACTTACAGCTATGCCGGTGAAAATATTGCCAAAGGTCAAAAAACACCACAGGAAGTTGTCACTGCCTGGATGAACAGTGCGGGTCACCGTGCAAATATCCTGAGCAAAAACTTCACGCATATCGGTGTAGGGTTCTATAATGGCTATTGGGCTCAAGAGTTTATCGGTAAATAAGAACTGTAAATGAATAACCTATATATTAAGTTATAATAAAAAAGTCATATTCACACATGGCCGCAATGCTATGTGTGATATGGCTTTTTCCCATTTTTTGAGGTGTGTAAACATCTGATTCTCCAATACAGCTACAAAATTTGCAAATTAACGACAGAACACTTATGTTATTTAGAATAAGCAATATCTTGATACAAAAGCCATTATCAATTATACGCACCTGACTGGAGATGTGATGGATGAAAAAGAACAAAAATCTTGATTCAGCACCTTGGATCTGGAGAAGTGTAAGCACCATATCCATATTAGCCACATTATTGCTAATATTCGGATTTGGCTACGCGATAAAAGATGTTATTTTTCCTCAAGGGGATTCGACGTTAAATGATGGACAAAAAACTTCTGCGCCTACACAAGATGCTGGAAATAAAGCCATTGTAGAAGACGGCAAAATTCGAATGGCTGTCATCGGAGATTCCCTTGCCAGGGGTACTGGAGATGACGAAGGATTGGGTTTTGTAAGACGGGCAGGTAATCTGCTTAAAGAAAAGGGTTACGATGTGCAGGTGCTTAACAATCTGGGAGTCAATGGTCTCCGAACAGATGCTTTGTTGAAAAAGCTGGATGAACAAGGTGTCAAGTACGTCTTGCAGCAATCCAACTTTATTTTGCTCTCCATCGGTGCGAATGACCTGTTCCAGGGTGGACAGGTACTTCAGGGTGAAGACCCGCCAACTGCTGAGAAACTGGCTGCTGCACTGCCTGAGACTTCGAAAAGGCTGCAAGAAATTTTGAAGAAAGTGAAAGAAATTAATCCGAATGCCCAGATTGCTTACATTGGATTGTATAATCCGTTTGGCAATGTGAAAGAGCTGGAGAAGCCAGGAAATGCGGTTGTTGCGGCTTGGAACGATGCGGCTATGTCAATTTTGAACAATGAAGATAAAATGACTCTTGTGCCTACCTTTGACCTGTTTGAAAATCATCTGGATAAGTATCTCTCATCGGACCACTTCCACCCCAATGGACAAGGGTATCAGCAGATGGCTGTTCGAATTGCACAGGAATATCAAGGAACTACACCGGCAGAGGGGAGCGCAAAATAAATGGCAGAGAAAGAAAAGCACTATGATTCCGTCTTGTCTGTACAAAATTTAAAGAAAAAAATCGGACGAAAATGGATTATTAAAGATGTCACGTTTGACGTCAAACCTGGTGAGATTTTCGGTTTTTTGGGACCCAATGGAGCGGGGAAAACAACAACAATTCGTATGCTGGTTGATCTGATTAAACCTACAGAAGGAAAAATCAGCGTCTGTGGTTATGACGTGAACCGGGACCCTGAACGGGCACTGAAATATGTAGGTTCGATTGTTGAAAATCCCGAGGTATATACATATTTGACCGGGTGGGAGAACCTGGAGCATTTTGCACGAATGCAGCCAGGTGTCGATTATGACCGTATTCAGGAAGTGGTCAACATTGTGCGTCTGGATCAACGGATTCATGATAAAGTCAGAACATATTCGCTTGGGATGCGTCAGCGGCTTGGGATTGCGCAAGCATTGCTTGGAAGGCCACGTCTGCTCATTCTGGATGAACCTACGAACGGACTTGATCCCAAAGGTATTAAAGAATTGCGGGAGTTTATCAAGCAACTTGCCAGTGAGGGAATGGCTGTGTTTGTTAGCAGCCACTTGTTGAGTGAAATTCAGCTCCTCTGTAACAGAGTTGCGATTATCAGTTCGGGCCGTGTGCTCGCAGTTGGTGGCGTAAATGAACTGATTGAAGACCATTCCGAAGTGGCGATCTGGCACCTTACACCGTTTGATGCAGGCCGACAGTTTTTACTCGATCAGGGGATTAAGCTGATCAGCCGCCCTGCCGAAGTGATGGATGACACGATCGTTGCAGGGCTTGGTGCCAATGCTGTAGTTGCGGAGATGCATGAAGACCGGATTCCGGATCTGGTCCGGCAGATGGTTCAGGCAGGCATACAGGTTGAAGGTGTGCAGCGGATTCAGCCTACACTTGAACAACTATTCTTAAAAATGACAGAAGGTGAATCCATTGAATAATATTATGCCGCTGATCCGTAACGAGACGATCAAGATGGTGAAGAAGAAACGTCTTTATATTATTTTCATCGTTCTGGCCATCCTTGTACCGATGTTCACGTATGCACAGATGAAATCGGCTCAAAATAACAAAGACAAGTTTGGTGGTGACTGGAGGCTTGAAATACAACAAGCGATCACGGATAATCAGAACTCCCTGGGCAGTGATCGGGTGCCGGAAGAGTACAAAAAGTACAGAACCGTGTATATCCAGCAGATGCAATACTATCTGGAAAATAATATTAATCCCCAAGAGCCAGGCGGAGTGACGTTTACGAGGGAGTTTATGAACAATGCCGTTGGATTGTTTATTCCTCTTTTAATTATGGCGATTGCTTCAGACCTGGTATCTGGTGAAAGGACAACAGGCACGATCAAGATGTTACTGACTCGCCCTGTTAGACGGTGGAAAGTACTTCTCAGCAAACTGATTACATTGATCATGTTTGTCTCGATCATTGTCGTTTCTGCGTACGTGATCTGTTATGTTATATCTGGAGCCGTCTTTGGTTACAAAGGGTTCGGTATGCCTGTATTCACTGGATTCAAAGTGGTCGGCACCGAGGTGGATATGTCTGCTGTTCATGCGGTAAGCCAGTGGCAGTACATGTTGATGCAGGCAGGTTTAATCTGGTTTGTGAGTATTATCGTGGCGATGCTGGCGTTTATGGTCTCCGTACTTGTACGCAGTACAGCGGCAAGTATTGTTATTATGATGGCTGCCCTTATCGCAGGAACAATTCTAACCAATATGGCAGCTTCGTGGCAGACGGCGAAATATTTGTTCATGGTCAACCTGGAATTACCTAAATATTTATCTGGCGGACTACCGCCAATTGAGGGTATGAATCTAGGATTTTCCCTTATCGTACTTAGCGTTTGGGGGGCTGCATCGCTTATTGTCTCATTCCTTGTCTTTACGAAACGGGATATCTTGAATTAAAATGGACAAGGATAAGAAAACATCTGTTTGCATTTCAGGCAATTTTGTAGTTGCAAGTTAAGAAGGGGGAGCATGAATGGTCGAGCAAATCGATATGTCGGCAGGTTCCACAGGCGGAGGACAGGGCGCCTCGGGCTACGACGCGGACGACATTCAAGTACTTGAAGGACTGGTAGCAGTTCGGAAACGGCCGGGGATGTACATCGGCAGCACCAGCACTTCAGGTCTACATCATTTGGTATGGGAGATCGTAGACAACGCTGTCGATGAGCACCTTGCCAAATTCTGCTCCAAAATCGATATCACGCTGCATAAGGACGGTTCTATTACGGTTCAAGATAACGGAAGGGGAATTCCGACAGGTATACATAAAACAGGGATTCCCACTCCCCAGGTCGTGTTTACGATTTTGCACGCAGGCGGTAAGTTCGGTGGATCAGGATATAAAAAGTCAGGTGGTCTGCACGGCGTAGGGGCTTCGGTCACCAACGCTTTGTCGGAGTGGCTTGAGGTCGAAATCTTCCGTGATGGCAAGATCCATCGTCAACGTTTTGAATATTGGCAGGATAAAAAAGGCATAGAACATGTAGGGGAACCTGTAAGCGGGCTTGAAGTATTGGGTAACACCAATCGCACAGGTACCAAAGTTACGTTTAAACCGGATATTCGTGTTTTTCAGAATGGAATTCAGTTGAATTACGATACGCTGGCAGAGCGTCTTCAGGAGATTGCGTTCCTGAACTCAGGCTTGAAAATTGTGCTGAAGGATGAACGCTCAGGCAATCAGGATGAGTATATGTATGAGGGCGGCGCAAGTCAGTTTGTTGAGTATTTGAACGAAAACAAGGATGTGCTGCATGATGTCATTCACTTCTATGCGGAGAAAGATGACATTGAAGTAGAGATTGCGATTCAATACAACGCAGGCTACACCGAGACGATTGCATCGTTTGTCAACTCCATTCCTACCCGCGGTGGTGGTACGCATGAGACCGGATTCAGGGCAGCCTATACACGTGTGATGAACGACTACGCTCGCCGCACCAGCATGATTAAGGAAAAAGATAAAAATCTGGAAGGCAATGATCTGCGTGAAGGCATGATGGCTGTCATCAGCGTCAAAATGTCGGAAGTGGAATTTGTCGGTCAGACGAAGGATCAGCTTGGAAGTGCATCTGCCCGAAGCGCGGTGGACTCGGTTGTATCGGATAACATTCAACGTTTCCTGGAAGAGAATCCTCAGGTTGCACAGACCTTGATTCGCAAGGCTGTTCAGGCGTCCAAGGCGAGAGAAGCTGCGCGGAAGGCACGTGACGAGATGCGTACAGGGAAGAAACGGAGTGAAAGTTCTAACCTGAATGGTAAGTTGACGCCGGCCCAGTCGAAGGATTTCACTCGTAATGAGTTGTTTATTGTGGAGGGCGATTCCGCTGGCGGATCAGCCAAACAAGGGCGGGATTCCAAAATACAAGCTATTCTTCCGTTAAAGGGAAAACCGCTTAACCCGGAAAAATCCAAACTGGCGGATATTCTGAAAAATGAAGAGTATCGTGCAATTACGGCAGCGATTGGAGCAGGAATCGGAACAGAATTTGCAGTAGAGGACAGCAATTATTCCAAAATCATCATCATGACGGATGCCGATACGGACGGTGCGCATATTCAAGTACTCTTGCTTACGTTCTTTTACCGTTACATGAAACCTTTAATTGACGCGGGTAAAGTATATATTGCGCAGCCGCCATTATATAAACTCACACGTAAATCCGGCAAAATGGCGACGGTAAGATATGCTTGGACGGATGAAGAACTTGCAAATTATATGAAAGAATTCGGCAATAATGTCGAGTTGCAGCGTTATAAAGGACTTGGTGAGATGAATCCGGATCAATTGTGGGAAACGACGATGAATCCTGAGACACGCGCCATGTTAAAAGTGGAGATTGTCGATGCAGCCAAAGCGGAGCGTCGTGTATCTACATTGATGGGTGATAAGGTGGATCCTCGCAAACGCTGGATTGTAGAGAATGTCGACTTTACAGAGTACGAAGAATAGAAGGTGCTTGGAATGAGTCTATCAGAACAGTTTATGCCGGCCTTTCTTGAAGAGGTCGTAGGTGACCGTTTCGGTCGCTATTCTAAATATATTATTCAGGATCGGGCGATCCCCGATGTACGAGATGGATTAAAGCCAGTACAACGGCGTATTCTATACGCGATGTACGACTCGGGTAATACACCCGAGAAGCCATACCGGAAGTCTGCCAAAACAGTCGGCGACGTAATGGGTAATTATCACCCGCACGGTGACTCCTCGATCTATGAAGGTATGGTGCGGATGGCTCAGCCATGGAAAATGGGTCATATGCTTGTGGACGGACACGGAAACTGGGGTTCACAGGATGATGATCCGGCTGCAGCGATGCGGTATACGGAGGCACGTTTATCATCGATTGCGATGGAAATGCTTCGTGATATTGAGAAACGTACGGTACTGTTTAAAGATAACTTTGATAATACAGCCAAGGAACCGGTTGTATTGCCTTCCCGTTATCCCAATCTGCTTGTGAATGGTGTGAGCGGGATATCTTCCGGTTTTGCAACCGAAATTCCACCACATAATTTACGTGAAGCGATTGATGCCTGCATTGCTTTGATGGAGAAACCATCCATTGAACTGGACGAGATCATGATGTTTATGAAAGGCCCCGATTTTCCGACAGGTGGATTAATCATGGGTGGAGACGGTATTCTGGATGCATATCGGACAGGTAAAGGACGAATCTACATACGCTCCAAAACCGAAATCGAAAATATGCGTGGTGGCAAACAGCAGATCGTCATTACGGAGATTCCTTATCAAGTGGTCAAATCCCGTCTTGTTACAGCGATGGAAAACATCCGTCTGGAGAAAAAAGTTGAAGGTATCGCAGAAGTTCGCGATGAAAGTGGACGTGAAGGACTACGGATCGTTGTTGAGCTGAAAAAAGAAGCGGATGCACAAGGGATTTTGGCTTATTTGCTGAAAAAAACCGACCTTCAAGTCACATATAACTTTAATATGGTTGCGATTGTGAACAAAGCTCCGCAGCAGCTGGGCCTAAAAGCCATTCTGGAAGCTTATATCGCTCACCAGCGCGAAGTTGTAACGTTCCGGACCAAGTACGAGCTGGAGAAAGCGGAAGACCGTGCTCACGTTCTGGAGGGGCTTGTAAAAGCCCTAAACATTCTCGATGAAGTGATCGCAGCGATCAAAGCTTCAAAGAATCGTCAAGATGCTCAGAATAATCTGACATGGATGTTTGGATTTACGGAGCGCCAAGCCGATTCTATTCTTACGTTGCAATTATATCGTTTGACCAATCTGGAGATTAACTCTCTGGAAAAAGAGTTGAATGAGCTTATGAAGAAAATTTCTAATTTACGCTCTATTCTGGACAGTGATCGCAAGTTGATCGGAGTCATTCGCAAAGAGCTGCTGGAGATTAAAGAGAAGTACGGAATTGAGCGCCGCTCCGCCATTCAGGGTGAAGTAGAGGAACTCAAAGTAAATCTCGAAGTGCTGGTCAATGCTGAAGATGTATTTGTAACCTTGTCCAAAGAGGGGTATGTCAAACGCTCCAGCATGCAGTCCTTCACACGCTCCGGCGGTGAGAGAAGCGCTAGCGGTGTAAAAGAAGGAGACTATATCTCTCAAGTGTTAGAAGTGAACACACTGGAGAATCTGCTTGTCTTTACACAGAAAGGCCAATACTTCCTTCTGCCTGTACATCAGGTTCCAGAGTTCAAATGGAAAGACCCAGGTACAGCGATTGTTAATGTAATTCCTCTAGCGAAGGATGATCGGATCACAAGTGTGCTGACGGTCAAATCGTTTGAGGAGGCTAATCACAGCCTGGTATTTGTGACTCGCAAGGGACAGGTCAAACGAACCGAACTCAAGGAGTACATTACGAAGCGATCGGGTGCTGTAGCCGCGTGTAAAGTGGGTAAGGATGATGAAGTCTTATCCGTCCATTTGAGTACAGGCGGTAAAGATATTATGCTGATTACCAAAGAAGCGATGGCTATTCGTTTCCGTGAAGATGAAGTGAATCCGATGGGACGTGTATCTGGTGGTGTTCGGGGTATCCAGTTAAAAGATACGGATGAAGTGGTCTCTGCTTTATGGGTAGAGGGAGACGAGGGCGAGGTTGCTGTACTGTCTGACCTGGGTTACGGTAAACGTTCCTTGCTTCTGGATTATGCATTGCAGAGCCGTGGAGGCAAAGGACTGGTTACCTTTGAATTTAAGGAAGGTAAACGTGTCAAGCCGAACGGTAGCCGTATCGCTGGTGCATTCTATTGCAGAGAGCAACGTCAGTTGACGGTAATGACCAAAGAAGGACAGGTGCATTCGATTTCATCCGAAAGTGTACCTATTACAGAGCGTAAGCATATCGGTAAATTGATTGTTTCAGTGGATAAGCAGGACGAGATTACTGAGTTGATTCAGGATTTTAATGAGGCTCAATCGGGATCAAACTCCTAAAAAAAGAATAAGAAGACTCTTCGCAGGCAGTGCTGATTCTGTCGGGTGAAGAGTCTTTTTTTGTTGTTCCTGGGCGGATGTGAAGCGCGCCATCAAGCGAAGTTTAACAACCTTCGTCGATTACAGTCGATCGCTGGGAAAATGAAAAAATGTAGCAGGAATGCGGCTTTGAAGCGCGAAAACTTAAGCAAATGAAATGATTATCCGTTGCCGGGAGGAGTGATATTACATGTATAATTCCGATTTCGCCAAATGTTGGTTCAGATTAACGAAGGATTATAAATTGCATATGGATCAGGAATTGGCCCCTTCATTAACAGAGGCTCAACTTGCCGTGCTCGAGGTGCTTGAGGATCACGAGAAGATGAAACCGTCCGATCTGATTCCATTTCTAGCGACAACGCCTGCTGCTGTAACGATGCTACTGGATCGTATGGAGAAAAATGGTCTCATATGCAGAGAACGCGATAATCAGGATCGGCGAATTGTATGGGTTTCACTATCGGATAAGGGAAGAATGGAAACAAAGCGTGGCGTTACCATCCGTAACGAGTTTATGAATTCCGTTCTGAGCAACATTTCGATGCACAATCAACAATTACTCATTTATCTGCTCGGGAAAATGACGGCACCCAAAACGAAGTTGCAAGAGCCTGTTTTAACCAGTTCAGGTTAAAATCATGAACAACTCTAATTACAGTGCTAAAAGAATACCAGCTTCACCGAGCATACTCCTGGCTTTTTTAGGCCGGGAGTTTGTTTTTGTGGAGTCATGCTTTTCATAATAATCAGACCAAGTTAAATGAAATTCATGGTGCATTTCATTTTTCGTAAACAAAAAATTGACAACTTAATCGTTATATCGTAATATTACAATATAACGTTTTAGGAGGAGTCATTTTGGAATTGCCTGCTTTTGATCGGAATGATTTAAAACAGTTTGACGAACCAGCAGAATTTCTCAAGGCCCTGTCTCACCCCGTGCGGTTATGTATCGTTCGTGGATTGATGCGTAAAAAGAAATGTAATGTTTCATATATGCAGGAATGTTTGGATCTCCCGCAATCAACGGTGTCGCAGCATCTGCAGAAGCTTCGTAGTGCAGGCATTGTAGCGACGGAGCGGAATGGGCTTGAAGTTCATTACGTGCTCGCTGATCCACGTGTGGAACAGTTAGTCATGATTTTATTTGAAAAGGATGAATGTGAAGATGAATAAACGTAAAAAAGTGTTGATTGTGGGAGGTGTTGCAGGAGGAGCTTCTGCTGCTGCACGCCTCCGGCGTCTGGACGAACATGCCGAAATTATTATGTTTGAAAAAGGGCCATATATCTCATTTGCCAACTGTGGTTTGCCTTATTACATCGGAGGTACGATTGAAGAACGTGCACGACTACTTGTACAGACACCGAAAGGGATGGAGGATCGATTCAATATCGATGTTAGAACACGAAGTGAGGTCATCGCTGTAGATTCAAACAAACGCTCCGTGCAAGTTCGCAGTGCTGAACGCGGCCTGTACGAAGAAAGTTATGATGAACTGATTTTGTCGCCTGGTGCTCGTCCAATGGTGCCGGAGCTGCCTGGTAAAGAAAATCCACTGATCTACACGGTGCGAAACATTCCTGATATCGATCGAATCAAAGAACAGATTAATTCGGATAACAACCAAAATTCGATTGTTATAGGTGGAGGATTTATTGGTGTGGAGATGGCTGAGAATTTGAGGGAAGCAGGGCTTGATGTAACTTTGATTGAAGGCAATGATCAGGTGTTAACTCCGTTTGATCCCGAACTGGCAGCTGCGCTCGCTCAAGAGATGGAGCAGAATGGTGTGAAGCTTTTGTTTTCGCAACGGGTTCAAGGCTTCCGTACGTTGGAACAAGGAATTGGTGTAGAACTGTCGGACGGCCTTGTGTTATCTGCCGATCTGGTCATTCTGGCTATTGGTGTTACACCAGACACCTCATTTTTGCAGGACAGCGGAGTAGCTCTCGGTTCGCGTGGACACATTTTAGTCAATGAAAAGATGGAGAGTAGTGTTCCACATATCTATGCGGTAGGCGATGCCATTGAAGTGAAAGATTACATTCATGGGACGCAGACAGCCATCCCGCTTGCAGGTCCTGCGAACAAACAGGGAAGAATCGTCGCGGATCAGATTGCAGGTCTTTCAACCACGTACAAAGGCACTCAAGGAACGTCGATCATCAAAGTGTTTGGATTAACGGGAGCATCTACGGGCAGCAATGAAAAAACGCTCAAACGAATGCAGATGGACTATCGTACGGTTACGGTACACCCGGCATCACATGCTTCCTATTACCCAGGTTCCAGTGCAGTTACGTTGAAACTGCTCTTCACTCCTGAAGGGAAAATTCTGGGCGCACAAGCAGTTGGTTACGAAGGTGTGGACAAACGAATCGATGATATTGCGGTGGCGATTCGTTATGGAGGTAATGTAAAAGATCTGACGGAACTTGAACTGAGTTACGCACCACCCTATTCTTCGGCTAAAGACCCGGTTAATATGATCGGTTACGCTGCCGAAAACATCATCGACGGTCGTGTGCACACATACACGTATGACCAGCTGGCGGAGCGTGATCCTCAACAATCCATATTGCTGGATGTCCGGAGTGATCTGGAACACCGAAACGGAAACATTCCAGGTTCGATATCTATTCCGGTAGATGAACTTCGTCAGCGTCTGAGTGAGCTGGATGTTTCTAAAGTGATCTGGGTTTATTGTCAGGTAGGACTCCGCGGTTATACCGCTAGTCAAATTTTGCGTCAGCATGGATATGAGGTGAAAAACTTGAGTGGGGGTTATAAAACGTATCGTCAGGCACAATTCAAACCCGCAACCTTATCAACTAAGCAAAAGAAAGAAATGCATACAGAATCCTCTAACGAGCTTCGGATTGATAATGAACTGAACGTATGTGGTTTGAGTTGCCCCGGCCCTTTGATTGAGGTTAAACAAAAGATGGATCAATTGATGGATGGGCAGACATTGCGGGTGAAAGCTTCCGATCCGGGATTCTATGAGGATGTGAAGGCTTGGGCTACCATGTCCGGGTCTGACGTTCTCAGGCTGGAGCGTGACAAGGGCGGAGTAATTGAGGCGGTTTTGTCCAAGAATACTTCATCTGTTATAAACCTTTCACAGCAACATGAAAAAGCCAGTACGATGGTTGTATTTAGTGGTGAACTGGATAAGGCGATTGCCTCGTTTATTATTGCTAATGGAGCAGCAGCCAGCGGGCGTAAAGTTACGATGTTTTTTACCTTCTGGGGCTTAAATATCATTCGCAAGCAAGAGATACAGCAAGCACCTGTCAAAACAGGCATGGCACGTATGTTTGATCTGATGCTGCCAAGCAACAGCCTAAAACTCGGACTCTCCAAGATGAATATGTTCGGTGCGGGATCAAAGATGATTCGAGGTCTGATGAAAAAAAATAATGTCGCTTCGCTGGAACAACTCATGCAATCGGCTATCGCACAAGGCGTTGAGATCGTAGCTTGTCAGATGTCGATGGATCTGATGGGCATACAACGTGAGGAATTGATGGATCAAGCTGTTATTGGTGGCGTTGGTTATTATCTCGGACAGGCGGATCAGGCGAATCATAATTTGTTTATATAAATTTTCAACTAAACCTCTATTTCACTTCAAGTGGAATGGAGGTTTTTTCTGCCACAAGGACTAGAACAAAGTCAAAGATCAAGGCTATTGTTGCATAATCTCAACTTCCAGGGAAAACCTACAATGAACTGATTAGCTACTACACGGCTTGCTTATATATTGTATATATCAAAAATAATATGTCCTAATATTATTTTCTTGAAATCATATGTAAAGAGTTGACTATGTAAATATTTTTGTTATAATAAGTAATTGTTCCCCTGATATTTCGTGTACGAAATATTATATTCCATAAGTAAAAGGGTGAAACAATGACGGATACGTACGAAGTATTTTACATTATCAACTCATTTCGACAAGTGAATCAGATGCTTTTCCGGGCATTCTGGAATGAAAACAAGGAGATCGAGCTGACTTCGATCCAGTTTATGGTGTTATCTGTCCTTAAGGAGCGACCAGCTCTTGGCATCAATGAGATTGCTGATCTGTGCCATATGGGCAGCAGCTCGATGAGCGCTGTTGTGGAAAGGCTCGTAAAAGGCGAATACATCGTGCGAACACGTTCTGATGCGGATCGCCGCTCTGTAGTGCTGCAGATTACAGCCAAAGGGGAAAAGGCGCAGCAGGAGACACAGCAGCTCTGGATGGAGCGTGTATCACCTATACTGGAAATTTCGAAGGAAGACCTGGAGCACCTGCTTCGCATTCATAGTCTGATGATTGAAAAGTTACAAGGAAGAGAGATGAACAACTTATGAGCACAACAACTGCTACAGCTCCGTCCTCCGCGATGGACAACATCAAGAAAGGCCCAATTGTAGCGGCCTTGTTGATCGGTGCCTTTGTGGCATTTTTGAACCAGACCCTGATGAACGTGGCTCTTCCCAAAATTATGGATGATCTCGGTATCGGGCCCAACAAAGCCCAGTGGCTTACAACGGGTTACATGCTTGTCAACGGGGTATTAATCCCGGTTACGGCATACTTGATTGCCAAATTTTCAACACGGCAAATTTTTATAACAGCCATGACATTATTTACGATCGGTACGCTAGTCTGCGGACTTAGTCCGAACTTCTCGATTCTTATGGTCGGTCGTGTTATTCAAGCCGCAGGTGCGGGTATTCTGATGCCGCTGATGACCGTTGTTTTTCTGACGATTTTCCCGATTGAAAAGCGTGGACAGGCGATGGGTACGATGGGGATTGCGATGATTCTCGCCCCTGCGATTGGGCCTACGTTGTCGGGTTATATCGTTGAGCACTATTCCTGGAGATTGTTGTTCTACATCATTTTGCCATTCTCCGTGATCGCAACAGCGATCGGTATCGCTTTTGTCAAAAACGTAACACGTCAATCCAAGCCGAAACTGGACTCTGTTGGCGTCATTCTATCCACACTCGGATTTGGTAGTTTGCTGTATGGTTTTAGTGATGCAGGTACAGACGGATGGGGAAGTGCTGTTGTCATCAGCTGCCTCGTCGTCGGTGTCATATCCCTGATTCTGTTTGTTATTCGTCAGTTGACGACGGATCATCCACTTTTGGAGTTCCGCATTTTCAAATACAACATGTACACCTTAACAACGATCATTAACATGCTTGTTACGATGGCGATGTTTGCAGGCATGATCCTGCTTCCGATCTTTTTGCAAAATATTCGTCAGTTCTCGCCGATTGACTCCGGCTTGCTCATGATGCCAGGAGCCATTCTGATGGGCATTATGTCCCCGATTACAGGTCGCATCTTCGATAAAGTGGGTGCACGTTGGTTGTCGGTCGCAGGACTGGCCATTACAGCCATTACCACATGGGGGCTCAGTCGTTTGACGATTGACACCACGTATGGATACATGATGTTTATCTACACTGCCCGTATGTTCGGAATGTCGATGCTCATGATGCCAATCCAGACTGCTGGTCTGAATCAACTGCCACAACGTCTGAATGCACATGGTACAGCGATGTCGAACACATTGCGTACCGTGGCTGGTGCGATTGGTACAGCGATTCTTGTAACGATCATGAGCAGCAAGCTTAAGACGCATCTGGCAGAAACGTTGGCTACAGGTACAGTGGACCCGAACAACAAAACAGCGATGATGGCTGCTACAGCAGATGCAACGATCTATGGTGTTAACTATGCCTTTACAGTGGCCACCTTTATGACAATTGCAGCGCTGATCATGGCTTTCTTCATTCAGAAAACGAAACCGGCTACCGAGCCGGTAAACGCAGAGAAGGAAAAGGCTAAAAATGTGGCAACAGCTTAATTCGATTTGAGATTTTTAACGAATCAATAAGATTAAGAGAACTCTCGGCTAACCGTAGGACACATCTTCTACGAGGAGCGAGAGTTCTCTTTTTGGTTTGGCAGACAAAATATCGCTAAGCAAAAAAACATAAAAATTGTTACTCATCTTCGTCTTTGATTGAAGTCAGATCATGCAGCAGGTCTGGTCCAGGATCATGACCGAAGACCTTGAGATCTATGCTTCCATCGAGCTGAAATTCCACGCCTTCACTGACAAGCTCGGTTTCCTGCATCATACGTGATTCTTCGTCGGGTATGGAGAGCTGTCCTTTTGCATTGACGACCCGGTGCCAGGGGAGACGTTCCTTACGACTCATGGAGTGCAGGATGCGAACGACCTGTCTTGCCGCCCTCGGGCTTCCTGCATGAGCTGCAATCTGTCCATAAGTCATCACCCTTCCTTCAGGGATCGAGGAAATAATGGCTATAACCTGCTTCGTAAATGGGGTCATGACTTAAGTCTCCTGTCTTTGATTGAAAATATAAAACGCATAGAAGAGATGTCATATGTCGAAAAAAAACGTGCCGCCCGGAATGTAGCATCCGAACGACACGTTACAGGTGCAGACAGGTTCTGCTTATATATAAGTTGAACTAAAGATTTTACACAATCCACTCCGATGACAGAATAACCTGGAGAGTAGCGGTTATCCCCAGATTTTTTAAATTCCCTCGTCCAAAGGGGAAAATCCGGTGATAAAGGCGTAGCTTATGCTTCCGATGCAGCTTTCTTTCAGAAAGCTCTTAGCTCCGTTTTTCCAGATTTTTTCTGTCCTCTCCGTTAACGTGTAAAAAAATAGTTCAACTTATATAGATTTATTATTGACGTTGATTCAAAGCGAAAGCTTCTTCATAGATCTGCGAAGGCCATTCAGCCCAAGGAAATTCTCGTGCAGGCAGAGACTGCAGCACAACTTCCTCTTTGGTGACAGGATGCGGGAACGCTGCGATGACAGACCAGAGCGCGATCTGCTGTCCTGGTTTGTTCATTTTGGCTCCATACTTCTGATCACCGAATAGTGGACAGCCAGCTTCTTTCATCTGCACACGTATCTGATGGGATCGGCCCGTATGCAGTTCGATATGAACTAGACTGTAACGATCGGTCTCTCCGATGACTTCGTAGTCCAGAACGGCGTCTTTACCGCCTGGTGTACCTTTGGGTACAGCGGTTACGGTGTTCGTTTTGCTATCTTTCAGCAGGGTGTGCTTCAGTGTACCCTTACGTGCCGGCAATCGACCGTGAACGACGGCAGCATAGATTTTACGGAAGTGACGTCCACGCACCGTTTCGGACAAACGTGAAGCCGCTTTGGAAGTTTTGGCAAAGATCATGGCTCCCCCAACGGGGCGATCCAGACGATGTACCAATCCTAAATATACATTGCCGGGTTTGTTATAACGTTCTTTCAGATCTTGTTTCAGTAAAGAGAGCAGGTCTGGATCACCAGATGCGTCTTCCTGAGTAGGGACATTCACTGGTTTTGTGATGCCGAGCAGATGATTATCCTCAAACAAAATTTCGATGTCTCCGCCTTTTGGCACATCAATAGACATCATCAGGACTCCCAGCGGCCCAAAATACCGCAAGGCAGATCCAGACCGCTGCGTGTAATCGGCAATCCGATCTCTCCTGCCGTAATCTCTCCACCATACTTGGCAGACATCGTCATCGTCAGCATGTTACGCAATACCGTGGAAGAGATGCCAGTCGTATAGGAATTTACGAGCATAAACAACGGGTTGTCCGAAAGAATCGTCATACAGGACTTCAGGAAAGGATAGAGGTTTTCCTCCAGTTTCCATGTCTCGCCGTTCGGGCCACGCCCGTAGGAAGGAGGGTCCATAATAATCGCATCGTATTTGTTGCCGCGGCGTTGCTCGCGTTGTACGAATTTGAATACATCATCGGTGATGAAACGAACCGGACGATCAGCAAGTCCGGATAATTGAATATTTTCTTTGGCCCATTGCACCATACCTTTAGCTGCATCACAGTGGACAACGGAAGCACCAGCGTAAGCCGCTGCAACCGTTGCTCCGCCTGTGTATGCGAACAGGTTCAGAACAGAGATGGGGCGACCTGCATTGGAGATTTTATCCATCATCCAGCTCCAGTTGGCGGCTTGTTCAGGGAACAGTCCAGTATGTTTGAAGCTGGTCGGTTTAATATGGAATTTCAGATTTTCGTATCCGATCGTCCAGCGCTCAGGAATCGGTTTTTTCATATCCCAGTTACCGCCGCCGGAAGAGCTGCGATGATAATGACCGTGAGCTTCACGCCATTCATGGGTTTCTTGTTCAAGCGGCCAGATGATCTGTGGATCAGGTCTACGCAAGATGACATCTCCCCAGCGCTCCAGCTTTTCGCCGCCTCCAGTATCGATCACTTCATAGTCTTTCCAGTTCTTAGCTACGTACATAGTGGTTTATCCATCCTTCAAAATTCATTTGGATACTATTGTACAACAAAAAAGGGGCTGTACGCCAGTTAGCCTCAGGGGATCTGCGCAATGTACGGGCGAATTTCGACACATCATATAATGAAGATTTAAATAAAATTAATTTGACAATGATAATCATTATCACTTATGATTTTGATAGAGTAAGATTTAAACGATCCGGAGAAGCTTCCAGGGAACTCCGATGAACATAACGAAACCAAAGTGAGGGACAATAGATGGCTAAATGGTTAGTGGCTTACGCCAGTATGACAGGGAATACAGAAGAGATTGCGGAACTCATTGTGGAAGGTATTACACAGGATGGTCATAAGGTTGACCTGAAGTCTGTTACCGACTTCAACGCCGCAGATGTGTTAAATTATGACGGTTTCATGATTGGTGTCTATACGTGGGGAGACGGCGAATTGCCAGATGAATTCCTGGACTTCTATGAAGAACTGGATGAACTTGATCTGAATGGAAAGAGAGCTGCAGTCTTCGGAAGCGGTGACACATCTTATGAACAATTTTGCGGGGCCGTTGATCTCACAGCGGAGAAGTTACAGGAGCGCGGGGCGGAAGTATCACCAGAGATGTTGAAAATTGAATACAGTCCGCTGGAGCAGGAAAAGGAAACGTGCCGGGACTTCGGTAGACGTTTTGTGACTGCTGATGCGCAGGTATCCTGATCGAAATGCTGCAGCGTGATGCCTATACTGCAACGGCTCAGGGGGGCGATGCGCTTCCTGATGAACGTTTGCTTGAAGATTATAAGCTGGAAGAGATGCTGCGCAGCCCGGACCGGTTCATCCGCCCTGAACCTTCGGCTGAGCAACGCCAAGTGCTGCAATGGAGACATCGCGTACAATATGCGGTGAGCCACGCTATTAATCATTTTTACAGTGTAGACCCTAATGTACGTAAAGAAATCCCGATTCAGTATGTACTCGAAAAATGGTGGCCTAGAAAAACCGATGGTTTTGATTCCGTTCTTCACTACTGGGATGTAAAACAGAAAATGATCGATGAATTATCACTCACCATTTCAGCGAATGATGACTTGAAACGACCAACTATTTTGTTTGAACAATGGAAAACAGAAGTACCTTCTTTGCAGATGTCTCTGTCGATCATCTTTCAGGCGGCTTGGCAGCCAGAAGGCTGGGACAAACTACTGATTCAGAAATATATGGTGGTTCATGATGCGAATGTTGTGGAAGCCTTTCAGCATATGGTCAGTGTGTTTTGCTGGGAAGCATTTGGCAAGTTGCCTGGCATGATTGAAATTTATTGTCTGCTGGAAGGTCGCAAGATCAGGTATATTCCGGGCCGCCAATCATTACAGCGTTCCATGGATTATATCCGTCTGGTACGGGACAGCATGCCGAAAGCTGAGGAGCGAGTGTCGGAGCACTTTACATTAAGAGACAAAATCCGTGTGCATGAAGAAGTGGATCGTTGGAGAGCCGAAGGCACAAAGTCTCAAAAATCGTGGTTAATGTAACATTTCAGGGAATTGAAAGAACATCTATTTCGGAGGAGGGAACGCAGGTGACGACTGTATTCAGGCCAGATACAAGCCATGGAAAAAGAAGATCAGGAACGTATGAATTTAGCTCCATACCCGTACCTCAATCCGTCATAAGAACACTGCTGGATCAGGCTGATCCATCTTTATATGTGATGAGTCCAGCACCTTGGCGTTTTATGCTGTTTTCCGGTGAAGGGCGGCAGCTTTATATGGAAGCTGTTAGAAAGAGCTATCCGCCTCATCTTGCGGATTCGCATGGAAGCTGGGCTGCGCACCAATATACGGAAGCAATCCCGGCTCATCTGGTCGTGGTCTCCCCCACCAATACCTCGGAAGATCATGTCCTGCCCGCGAAGGCATGGAGCAAGCGATTCTGCATTCTGGCTGCTGAACAAGGGTTACATGCCGTCTGGAAGATGAATGATTATCAGCAGCATCCGGTGTTCATGAACCTGATGGGACTCACATCGAATGAAAGGGTGCTGGGTGTATTTCACATCGGTTACGGAGAGCAATGCGGATTACCCAGTGTGGCCGAAGGCAGGCCTGCATCTGAACTCATGACGGTATATGACCATTTGGTGTGAGCGGCAACGAGGTTTACAACGTCGTTGCCTGATGTGCTCAAGTTTATTGTTTGTAGACATGCTACCGTGCAAAATTCCCGAGGAACTGACGAACGCGTTCTCTCTGCGAGTCATCCCCTAAGCTGGCTGAATATAAGCGGTTCGAGACCGTAATGGCATTGCCGAAGAAAAATCGCTCGAACTGCGTCTGTCTGCCCCCGAAAGATCCCGCCCCAAGCTCCCAGATCAGGCGGAATAGTGCATTACGTTGTCTGGATTCCATGTCTGAGCCTTTGAGATAAACGTTTAACGATTCAGCTGAACCGGAGTGGAAATCCTCTTCCTGAGGAACCATGATCATGCCGCTGGAACTGAGCAACTGCAAGATCTCAATCATTTCAGGATATAGCTTTGGATATAGAAAGTTGGCTGCCATCAGCGGTTTGGGGGCTGGAAGGATATACCCCCTACCATCTGGTATAGCACCTGCTTCCGCAGCGAGCGCGAGTGCTTTTAACGATTCAAGACCTGCGAGAGCACGTGCTGTCTTCTCGACCACATGGGCTTCGTTTTTCAGATCCAGTGTATCCGTTAGCAGTTGGATTGTACCTAGCACAAATTCGGTTTTGGCAATGTAGCGGCACAACACCTGATGGCCGGCGTGAATATGGAAGTTACTTTCACTGAAAAGAGTGGAAGACATTTTCTCATTACCCGCGAAAAAGATACGGTCATGTGGTACAAGCACATGGTCAAATATTACGATGTTGTCCATTTCTTCATACCTGGAGCTTAGAGGATAATTATAATTCGATGTTGCGGCGTACGTATCTCTACAGATCAGACGGATGCCTGGTAAGTCATTGGGAACGGCAAAAGAAAAAGCAAACGGGTTCTCGTCATCGAAAGGTGCAGGGGAAGGCGATGGGTAGACAAAAATTTCGTCTGACGTGGCGGCCTGTGTTGCCATCATAAACGCACCATTAATAATAAGCCCTTCATCTGTCTGGTCGACAACCTTGGCAGCAATGGCATCTTCTGTGGCGTCCATCTGTCCTGAAATTTTACTCGCATGCGGCTGAATGAAGGCGTGGGATAGCGTAATGTCATTATCGCGGCAATAGGCATAATAATTTTTCAGGTTGTCGGCGTATTGAGGGGAAAGATCATTCAACAGATCGGCTGCCGTGAAAAATGCCATAATTGCCGTGTTCATGTAGTCAGGTGAACGTCCCAGAAAACCGTGATGGGCCTGAGCCCATATGGTCATGGCTTCACGTCGTCTACGAAGGTCATTGACATGCGTTGGGGGAAGGAAGGACATGCCGGCAGGTTTGCCATCAGCCGGGGATACGTACGTCATTCGTTCTGCCAGCTGTGGATCAGACTGCAGATCATACATATTCATCTGGGTCTTCATCAAGCCGGAAAAGGCGATGTGCTCGGAGCGTTTACCGGTAAGCAGTTCTCCTTTATACCAGCAGGGTACGGTTTGGGCATTGATTCGTTCACAATACTGCATGCCAGTTTTAGCGGGCATTATTCTTCACCTCTTGGTCATGGTTCATGAGCACATTCATTTCTATCCCTATTCTACGTAAGGCAGCTGTTGTATGTGCTAAAGTCCCAGGGGTAAAAAGTTTGAATCAAGGGCTTGATAATAATTATCATTCTTGCTAAAATAAATAAAGAAAAAGGAACCCCTGAGGGCTCCTAGAATGAAACAGTTCTACTTATTTAACTTCAAACGTTTTGCAGTCTGTTTCAGCAGACTCACTTGTTTCTTTGGAAGCGTGGCTCACGATGTAGATCGAAGATGCGCTACACTTGTTTTCTTGAGCCCAGTGACGACAGGAATTCACTTCACACAATACGTCTTTTGCCATGATTGTAACCTCACTTTTAGTTGGGTTTGCATTCGTTGGTACAAAGAGATCCGGATACGCAAGTTGCCGCTTGCTAATCTGGAACATTTTTCACGCTCTCATGAATTTGGAGGGCTTTTTTGTGTTGCACCGAACGATGCACTTTCAGAATAGCAAATTTTCCTGCCTGCTGCAACCAAACACTGACTGATAAGAGTGTTCAACGCAGACAAGGAGTTCACGCTTTGCAAAAGGGCATCACTATGATATTATTTAATAGTAAACTTTACGATTAAAATCCAATGATAAATAAAGAATAAACAATCAAGAATAAACAATCAAGAATAAAGAGCAAACAAGCGTATGAAAAATAAGGGTATTGAAAAATGGGATACAGATATATCATTTTCTTGAAGGAGCTACACATACACATGAGCAAAATGAATAACACAAACCGAATTCCTCGTGCGAAGGGAATTGATATGGCAGCATTTTACACCCCGAAGGAATGTAGACGAAAAGCGCAACATATTGTTTTCTCGGCTGAGAACGAACGTATTGTTGAAGAGTTCATTACCATCCTGGGCATGAAGGAAAAGTTCAGAGAGCATGATGTATCCATTCCGAATAAAATGGTGATGTTTGGTCCTCCGGGTACAGGAAAAACATTAACCGCATCGTATCTGGCTCAGAGACTGGAGCTGCCACTAGTACTAGTAAGGCTGGATGCGCTCATTCACAGCCATCTGGGGGAAACAGGCAGTAATGTACGCAAATTGTTCGAATATGCTCGCCTTAATCCTTGCGTCTTGTTTCTGGATGAATTTGATGCGATTGGCCGGACACGGGAGAGTAACGATGAAGTCAAAGAAATGGCAAGGGTAGTGAATACCCTGTTGCAATGTTTGGATGAATTCGAAGGAGATAGCATCTTGGTGGCTGCCACGAATCTGGAAACACAGCTGGATCATGCGATCTGGCGCCGATTTGATACCAAAATGACGTACGCGATGCCGGATGAAAAGAACCGCAGGCTGTATGTTAGCAAACTGGTGGGATCATTTGAGCAGGAAAACAGGCTAGAGGATTACATCTGTGAACGTCTGGCTGGTTGTAGTTATGCAGATGTGGAGCAGATTGTGTTAAAAGCGAAGCGTAAAGCCATTATTGGCAGCAGTGCTTTGCACAAACAGCTGATCTCTGATGCCTACGAGGAATACAGGCCACGAGTGCTTTAAAGATGACGGTAAGGGATAAAAATCGATAAGGAGAGAGTGGGCAAATCACATAATCTTATGATTACTCTGTACAACTCCGTCGAATAGAACAAACCCGGCTTCCTTTCTGATAAGGAATGCCGGGTTCTTTTTTTATTACAATGCGGACTTCGCTTTCACAGGTGAACGATAGTTTTTATCCGGCACAAGTACTTCTTGCTGGGAAACCCAGCGTGGCAGGCTTAATCTAAACGTACTTCCTTCCGGACTGCTGGACACGAGGGCTAACTCACCGCCTTGCTCCTGCGCCAGAAGGCGGCTGTAGGTTAATCCAAGACCCAAACCGCGATTGCGACGTTTTTTCAGCTCTCCCCGATAGAATCGTTCGAATATGTTAGGCTGATCTTCAATGGAAATTCCCGTACCGTTATCCTGCACATCGACATGCAACATGTCTTCCTCTACATGCAAATGCATATGAAAACCGGCTTGTTGGCCTGGCGTTGTCGCGTGAAGTCCGTTATTAAGCAGGTTCACGATAATCTGCTGGATCCGGAGTGCATCACCCATTACATATAGTGCGCCAGGTGGCACATGCAGCTGAACCTCGGGCGTATGTTCCTCATAGGCTATTTTCCATTGGTAAATGATTTCCCCGACCAACAGCTTCAGATCGGTTCTTTCTTTACGAACACTGACACTCCCGGCGGTCATGGCATTATAATCCAGCAGATCAGCAATCATTCGCTCCATGCGTTCGGATTCTTTCAGGGCGATATCCAGAAACTCTTTGCCTTCCTGCGGGCTGACCACATCGTCCCGTACAGCCATGACTAGTCCTTTGATTGAAGTGACAGGTGTTTTGAGCTCATGGCTAACTCCCGCAAGAGAAAGGGTACGCCATTCTTCAAGCTGCCGCAGACGTGTTGCCATATCCCCAAAGGAGCTTACAAGCTCAGTCATCTCCCGCTCCCGCGTTTTAATATCAAGGCTAACATCGTAATTGCCACCGCGAATTTGCTCTGCCGCATAAGCAACCTGACGAATGGGTCTCGATAACTTGCTGGACAGCAGGTAAATCGTAAACCAGCCACAGAGAATAAGGCCTCCAAAAATCAGAAAAACAAGCCATAGCGTTTCAGGGCTGAACGTGATGGATTGTTTGGACTGCATGACCCATACTTTGCCAAGCGTTTGATTGCCATCTGCAATATCTACCGTTACACCAGCATATTTGCTATTACGCGGTTCAAGAAAGTCATCGGAGAGTCGATAATAGACGTCTTCTTGCGCCATTTCAGGCTGAGAGAAAATCAGCTTGTTGTTATTGTCCAGTACCATGACACAAAAATACTGATCGGTATTAAAAAGCTTCTCACGGTTGCTTACAACGGTACTCAGATCAGGTGGAACTTGAAGTTGGTGATTCTTTACGGTCACTCGATCCGCGATCTCCCAACCAAGCAACTCAGCTGTTTTTAAACTTTTTTCGATAGAAGTTGTTCGTATCCAATAGAGTGCACCTGCAGCAATCACGGAGAAGCCGATACATAAAATCAGGAAGTACCGCAGTGTCCAGTGTGACAAAATGGAAGTCGTTCGCTTCGGTTTGGTTGATGTCAGTTGGCGATCCAAAATTGATACCCCATTCCTCGCAGCGTCCGGATTTCTCCTGTGTCTGTTGCCCAGTGGGAGAGTGCCTGACGCAGTCGCTTGATCGATAAATCTACAGCCCGATCACTGCCCTCATAGTCCAAACCCCATACTTGCTCTATCAAATGATCTCTCGTGAACGTGCGGTTAGGATATTCGGACAGAAAAATAAGCAGAGACAGGTCACGCGGTGTAAGTGCAACCTCTGCACCATTCAGCAGGACTTGCTTGGAAGCAAGGTCAATGACCAGGTTGCCGAAGGAACGCCTGTCCTGACTCCCGGAAGTCCAGTGCGGATTCCGCCGCAGTACAGCATTGACACGTGCGACCACCTCCTCAGGTACAAACGGTTTGCTCATATAATCATCAGCACCGGCATTCAGACCATGGAGTCGATCGGTGATATCGTCCAGTGCGGTTAACATAATGACGGGACAAGCACTCTTTTCCCGAAAAATTCGCAGCAGATCCCACCCGTCCATCCCGGGAAGCATGATGTCTAATAATACGATGGAAGGATTTACGGAATCGAAAAGGGCTAAAGCAGCCTGGCCATCCGCTGCATGATGAACTTCAAATTCAGCTTTTCTCAGATAAGCAGCCAAAACACGCGCGATTGCCTGCTCATCCTCAACGATAAGTACAGATTTCAAACAGGGTGTTCTCCTTTCACAGACAAGCTTGTGTACTGATTTTACATGAGGCGAGGCATAAAGCCAATCCTGTTTTCACGTTTTGAAAAAAAATGAAAAAGAAGTTCATCTTGACTTCTTCCTGACACATTGGACTGTTATGATCCATATCAATAAGCAACGATAACCATACTGTACTGGAGGAATTATAGAGATGAGCAAAAAAACTAAAACGTGGATTATTACAGGGGTAGCAGCAGTAGCCATTATTGGTGGAGGCGGTTATTACTTTGCAAATAGTTACCTGGGAAACAATGTTGAGATTGAGCAGGTTCTTCCTGCTAGCACGGCAGCATCCACTACAGCTGCAGATAGCGGCACGGTAAAAGCAGTGGAAAATAAAAAGGTTGGAGCAGACCAACTGAACGGAGACTGGAATATCAGCCAAGGTTCGAAAGTATACTTCTCAGTAACCACTTCACAGGAAACCGTGAATTTTGTGGACGAGCAGGTTAGCGGGAAATGGACAATTAATGTGGATGACCCGGCTCAGTCGAAAGCAGAAGGAACAATCGAGGTGAAAGGCATTGATTCCGGTAATGGTCAGCGGGACGAGCATGTGAAAAGTGCAGATTTCTTCGATATGGCTCAACATCCACAAGCAACATTTAAAGCCACTTCAATTGAAGGTATGCCTTCTGAATGGACAGAAGGACAGACGGCTGATTTGAAAATGAAAGGCACACTTTCCGTAAGAGGTATTGAAAAGGAAGTTACATTTGACGCCAAAGCGGCTTATAAAGATAATCAAGTGTTGCTGTCAGGCACAACGATGGTTACATTCGAAGATTTTGGCATGAAAAATCCACACTCGGTTGTACTTTCTACTGAAAATGATATCCAGGTTCGTCTTGAATTGAAGCTGGCGAAATAATAGATCGATCTAAACTATTTTATTGAAATATTCTAGTAAACAATTCTATTAAACGATTTTAATATCGTAAGCCACTAAATCTGTTGTGATCTGCCTCCGGGCGGGCAAACAGATTTTTTGCTTTTGGTAAGCTTTTGCCGGAAAAAGAATACACCTGTTCCTCTCCCTGAGGCTGGAAAATAAGGATTACGCTAGGCTGGATTACGGTTAGAAAAGTCGACATTGTTAAAATAACTGCTGTTTCCTTTGCATAATGCCGTGTTGCTAAAGATCATGAAGCGCTTACAATGGGGAGGATTCAAACCATTCATTGATCCAAGCACAAACAAACACGAGAAGGGGAGATCAAGGGTGAACAAAAGGTACATAAGCGGCTGTCTTGTTTTGTTGTTGTTATTCTGTGATCTGGGTCTGATCGTCAGACCTGCAGAGGCGGCAAAAAATAATATCGCGCTGAACAAAACGGTAACGGTAAGTTCGGATGAAAAAAGGTGGGGAGGCGATAAAGCACATCTGGTGGATGGTAATGCGGACACCCATTGGAGTACAGAAGCTGGAGTGACACCGGAAAAGCCGGAGTGGGTCATGATTGATCTGGGAGACACGTACAATCTGTCCGGAGCGGAAATCATGTGGAGAGAGAATACGGTTGTAAAATATTCGCTTGAAACGTCTGCTGACCAGCAGAAATGGTCTACTGTTGCCGATCAAAGTGATAATGCAGATGCGAAACAGGTTGCTGATCTGACATTCCAACAAAATGATGTACGATACATTAAGCTCAACATATCTTTTTATAAAGAGGACGGAGCGTGGCCACAAATATTGGAGTTCAAAGTGTGGGGGGAATCGGAGGGTATGGAGCCAGCCAACATTATCAGTTATGATCCTGTTCAAGTGAGCACATTACCGAGAAGTGCGCCGATTCTGCCGGCGGAAGTCAAAGCCAATTTTACGAATAAGAAGTCGGGTCTCGTTCCAGTCACGTGGGACAGCATTGATCCGATGAAATATGATAAAACAGGTGAATTCTCTGTCACGGGTGCCGTATATGGAACTGACAAAAAGCCTGTAGCAACGGTTGTTGTACAAGGGTATCGTTCCGATTATGTCAGAGGCGTTGACATTTCGACTCTTACGGCGATTGAAGCTAAGGGTGGGAAGTATCTGGATAGCAACGGCACCGAGCGGGACTTGCTTGATATCCTCATGGATCGTGGTGTCAATTATGTGCGTCTGCGTTTGTGGAATAATCCACAAAAATCAGGTGGCTATAATGATAAAGCGGATGTTATCAAAATGGCTGTACGTGCGAAGCAAAAAGGCATGAAGGTACTGCTTGACTTCCATTATTCTGATGATTGGGCACACCCGGGTCAACAGCTTGTTCCGACGGCGTGGGAGAAACTGGATTTCAAAGATCTCAAGCAGGCCGTATATGATTATACTTTTGAAGTCGTTAAGGATATGAATAAGGCAGGAGCCATGCCGGATATGGTGCAGATTGGCAATGAGATTAACAGTGGGCTTTTAAACGGAAAGAATCTTACTGTTAATTTTTCCGATAATGCAGCATTGTTGAAAAGTGGAATTGACGCAGTACGTGCAGTGGAAGCAGAAAACGGGAATGTTGGCGAACCGGCAAAGATCATGATTCATCTGGCGGAAGGTGGGAAGACGAATGATATCAAATGGTACTTCGGAGAGCTGGAAGAAGCAGAACCAGATCTCAAGTATGACATTATCGGACTGTCTTATTACCCGTTCTGGCATGGAACATTTGCTGATGTGCAGCGAACGATGAATGAAGTATCCGCAGCGTTTGGTAAAGATGTGATCATCGCTGAAACATCCTATCCGTTCACTTATAAAAACGGGGACAAGCATGGAAATATCATCGGGTCGGACCAAGCGCTCCATGTTGGAGGGGCAACGTTCCCGGCAACGATTCAAGGTCAATATGATGCGATTGCGGGTATTATGGATCTGATCTCCAACGTGCCCGATAATCGCGGGGCAGGTTTCTTTTATTGGGAGCCGGCATGGATTCCGGCAGGTGTAGGCTGGATTGATACGGAAGGCGATGCATGGGAAAATCAGGGCATGTTTGATTATGATGAGTATCCGGCCAATGGCGGGTATGCCAAAGAGGGCAGAGCGTTATGGTCTCTCGACGTATTTAAAAGAGGGCTTACACAAATGCCGATAGATCGGCAACAACTGGCAGCAGCACTGACACGGGCAAACTCGCTTGTGGAAGGTGATTTTACTCCAAAAACCTGGGACAGTCTGGCTCCTGCAATTGTTGAAGCTAAAGGGGTATACGCCAAAGCGTATACGTCAGGTGGTGTGAGTCAAGAGGAAACCAATGCAGCAACAGCATCTTTGGAAAATGTGATGTTACAGCTCGGCGTGATTACACCGAAACTGGAAGCACTTCAAGCGATAATTGCGGAGGCAGAGAAAATTCAACAGAATAACTGGTCGGATGCAACATGGAGTGTATTCAGTAGAGCACTGGAACATGCAAAATCCGTTGTGGCTAACTCACGAGCTACTCAGACGGATGCAAATAAAGCAACAGATCGTCTTAAAGAAGCCATTAAAGGCTTGTCTGATGTGGATAAAACGGAACTACACCAATACATTCAGCTCATGCAGTTGGAAAATGAATCTTCATATACTCATCGTAGCTGGTCTGTCCTCCAGCAAGCTTTGCAGCATGCGGTTCAGGTGAGAGACAATGCTGCTGCTGTGCAATCTCAGGTAAACGAAGCAATGGATACATTAAAACAAGCCTTTACAAATCTGGTCAAACTAGAAGCCTTGACCACAGGTAAAACCGCTACTGCACACAGTAGTGCTGGAAATGGTGGCGGTAAAGACAATGCACCGTCAGGTGCAATTGACGATAATCCAAATACGTCCTGGGGGACAGAACGGGAACAGAATGAAAATCCCTGGTGGACGGTGGATCTTAAACACGTTGCCAATCTCCGTGAAATTGAAATGTCGATGTGGAGCGGCGGGATCAAATACAGAATTGATGTATCCAACGATAATGAGCATTTCAGGACGGTAGTGGATACAACCAGCGATGTTGTCGTATCTACATCCCCAAGTCACGTTCTCCCTGAGGGAACAGAGGGGCGTTATGTTCGTGTGACCATTACCGCAGGTTCCAACTGGGTTGGATTCATGGAATTTGAAGCTTATGGTACCTTCCCGGCTGACAAAACCGCTTTGAAATCAACCGTTACATCTGCTGAAGCATTGAAACAAGCCGATTACACAGCTTCAAGTTGGAGTGTGTTCAGTAAAATGCTCGGGCAAGCTCAGCAGCTTGTTCTGGATGTTGAAGCTTCAGAACAAGAGCTAATTCATGCAGATCAACTTCTGAAGGAAGCCATGGCAAAACTGGCACGTCAAACGACAAACCCGGGCACAGGACAGCCATCTCAGCCAAGTCATCCGTCCGGGTCATCGGCACCTTCAACAAGTACGAATAACCCGGCAACTACACCTCAGCCAACACCTGGGAGCGAAACGGCGAGCGGTTCTATTACTGTAAAAGGAACGGTAACAGAAGATGGCGCATATGCGGTTCGTCCAAGTACGGCTGAGCTTACTCAGGCCTTGAAATCAATGGACACAGGTAAACGTACATTGAAGCTGGTGGCCGATGTACCTGACAGTTCCAAAACAGTGAAGTTCCAAGTACCAGCAGGTCAGCTCTCTACATGGGTTCGTTCGGAGGAAGTGCAATCCATCGAAGTGGTAGTGGGCAACACGACCATTCGTATACCGCTACATGCATTGCCGCTGACCATTGCCGAGACAGCAGGCACATTGGATGTCGTTGTATCGGAAGGCTCAGTAGATGTGCTGTCTGCTACACAACGAGCAAAGATTGGCAACTCACCGATTGTTCAGGTAGATATGCGCTTAAACAACAAGTCTTTTTCGTGGGCGGATCGAGCCATTGAAGTGCTTTTATCTGATGTAGAGCCTGTGAAAACAAAAGATACAGTGATGGTTGTGAATGAAATCTCGCCTGGTGGCCAGCTACAGCCTGTAACTCACTCGAAATACAATAAATCTTCGGCGACGATTGCGTTCAAGCCGATTCAAGCTGGCCGTTATGTGATTAGCCAAGTTGAAGTGCCTTTGTCGGATATGCAGCAGCATGCCTGGGCTACTCAGGAAGTACAGAGCCTCTATGCCAAAGGTGTACTTGCAGGCATGAATGCAATAGATTTTGATCCACAGGGTGAACTTACACGTGCACAATTTTTGCAGATGCTTGTTAAAATATCAGGCAATGTGAGTCAGCCTGACCATTCGATTACGCTGCCACGGGATGTGAAGCCAGATCATTGGTATGCCGAGGCTGTTCGTATGGGTCTTGCGATGAATATTGTTGAAGGTCGAGCAGATGGAACGTTCGGTGCGAATGATCGTATCACTCGTGAAGATATGGCAGTGATGCTGTATCGTGCAATGCAAGCAGCCAAAGGAGGAAACAGCCCTACTCCTGCAGTTGCTGGTCCGCTTGAGTTTAAAGATCAAGCCGACATTGCTGGGTATACACAAGGTGCAGTGGCATCCATGTTAAATCTCGGGGTATTAAACGGTTTGCCTGACAGCACATTTGCTCCAAAGCAAACTGCAAATCGTGCACAAGGTGCCGTTGCGGCAGCAAGATTGCTGGAACAGATGTATTAAGAGGTATAAAAAAAGAGGTCGAATCCATGAAATCCATGATTCGGTCTTTTTTTATGAAATTCATTAATGTCGTATTGACAATATCAAAATCATTTGTTATCATTTCGATAATATCAAAACGACATTATTATGAAATGGGGAATACACCATGTTTGGCTTTCGATTTGTAAAGTTTCAACCAAGTGAATACGTTATGAAAGTGAAAAACGGCAAGGTACAGCGCCAAGGCGTGGGTTTATCCTTTTATTATTATGAGCCAACGACTTCGGTAGTTGTACTGCCTGTATCTTCGGTGGATGTGCCCTTTATGTTTGAGGAGATTACAGCCGATTATCAGACGGTTACCGTACAGGGACAGCTCAGCTATCGCATCATGGACTACAGCAAAATTACACAAAGCCTCAATTACACGTACAATTTGCGTAAAAATCAATATATGTCTGACGATCCTCACAAGCTGGATCAGCGGGTGATTACCATTGCAAAAGTGCTCACGAAGAAATATTTGGAGCAGTTGCCGTTAAAAGAAGCGATTCAATCCAGCGAACGGCTCGCCAGCAGCATGAAACGAGAGGTCGCGCAGCATGAAGAGCTGGAAAAGCTGGGCGTAGAGCTGATGAATCTATCCATTTTGGCTATTTTGCCTAATAAGGAAACGATGCGTGCGTTGGAAGCGCAGGCCCGGGAAGAAATACTGAAGCAGGCGGACGAAGCTTTATATGTGCGGCGCAATGCTTCCATTGAGCAGGAACGCCGCGTGAAGGAAAATGAACTGAATACCGAGATTGCGGTGGAGACGAAGAAACAACAGATTCGTGAAACCCAATTGCAGGCAGAGCGCTCGGTGAAACAGAAGCAGAACGAGATGGAGCAGGAGCAGCTCCAGTTTAATACAGCGATGGAGGAGCGTAAGCAGCAGCTGATCGAGCTTACGATCGCGAATAAGAACGCGGAAGCGGACGCCAAAGCGTATGAGATTGCAGCAGTTATGAACTCGCTCCAGCATGTTCAACCGAATGTGCTGCAAGCCATGGCAAATATGGGCATGAATTCGGATAAACTGATTGCCCTTGCGTTCCAGGAACTGGCCGAGAATGCTGGCAAGATTGGGCAACTGAATATCTCGCCGGATCTGTTACAGGGTCTAATGGCTCCAACAGAAGGAAGAGGTAAGGGAGGGGCGGCACGATGATTGTTGGCTGGGGAAAACATACCAATTTATTCGCTTCCAGAACAAGGCTTACACGATCCAGCCAAGTTAGTCAGAACCTGTCAGACAATCAAGTCCATCTGGTGAGTCGGGCAAGTCAGACAAGTGAGACTAGTCAAGAAATCAAAAAAATCAACAACGGTTTTCCTCAAGTCAAAGGGAAAGCGGGAGGTGGAATCACGAATGGCTAAGATGAAAGAACCCATGAGTGAGCACAAACTGATTCTGATCAAGCGAAGAACCCGGCTGGAGGAATTGATTGTACGCTATAATACCGTGCAACAGGCGCAGTTTTACATTGAACGTCTTGGCGCAGACTTCAGCGATTACATCGACGAAGACCGGCGTTATCGGCAATCGATACAGCTTGCCCAGCAGCAATTGAGCCAGCTTGGACGTGTTCAGATGATTGACCGAGAACATGTGCCGAATTTTATATTTGGAGAGCAGGATATTGTCGTTGTCGTTGGGCAGGATGGCTTGGTCGCCAATACGTTGAAATATGTTACAGAGCAGCCGCTCATTGGTGTGAATCCAGACCCGATGCGGTGGGATGGGGTGCTTTTACCTTTTACAGTGGAGGATTTGAGCTTCATTATTCCGGATGTGATTCGCAAGCAGCGCGCACTCAAGGAAGTCACACTTGCCAAGGTTGAGCTGAATGACGGACAGGTTCTGTACGGTGTCAATGATCTGTTTATTGGTCGGAAGACACATGTATCTGCCCGTTATGAAGTGCGTTTGGGAGCCTCCACGGAAAATCAATCATCCAGCGGTATTATCGTATCAACAGGTATGGGATCAACCGGATGGTTCAAAAGTGTGCTGGCTGGAGCTTCAGGCATTGTCAGTTCGGCGGCGTGGCAGCAGCATTTGATTAGTGAAGAGGGTGTAGCCGCTGTAGCCGCAACTCGGTCAAGAGGGGCGTTGAACGAGAGTCAGTTTACGTGGGATTCCCCTTATTTATATTTTACGGTACGTGAACCGTTCCCGAGCCGAACAACGGCGGCGAATCTCGTGTTTGGACAGATTCATGCGAAGCAACCGCTGCATATCGTTTCACAGATGCCGGAGGATGGGGTGATTTTCAGTGACGGGGTGGAACAGGATTTCCTCGAATTTAACTCGGGGGTGCACGCAACGATTGGTCTGGCGGAGAAGAGAGGTCGTTTGGTAATATGATCGGGTTTCTTCTATTATAATATGTATCCATACTATACTGCCTGAACATCAAAAGACAGTAATTCAATCGTTGCACTACAGCCTGCTTTTCTTGATTTGAATCAAGGAGATGCAGGTTTTTTCGCGTTAAGATGGATACATAACCAGAACAAATACAGGAGGATGATGATCATGAGTATCACGTCATTACAAGAAGTTAAAGCGTACAGTACGGACCGTTTCACAAAACGGGTGTTGTTTCAACAAGGAGGCGGTGTAACCTTTATACTTCATTTTCTGCCAGGACAACAGCTTCCTGTTCACAAACATCCCGGTGCAGACCTCACTCTGCTCGTCGTTGAAGGCAAAGGCACATTGATTCTAGATGGAAAAGAGCATGAGATTCAGGCAGAAGATGTGGTGTCCTGCGGAGGAGAAACTGAATTCGCGTTCCATAACACGAGTGATGCGGAGGTTCGGTTGTTCGTAGTACTGAGTAAAGTGCCAGAAGCGTCTTACGCCAAGGATATCTAATATTTAATAGAACCTGATGAATAATAGGGAATGGGGACTCCGTGAGGAGTTCTTTTTCTTTGGTGCAGTGCATCTCTTTTCCGTGCGAAACGGAATACATACAAAAACGTACCTTGGCCTGATTGATTGGATCAGAGCTTGAGTACGTTTTTTCGGGTATTGGTGTTCATCAGACTGATTTGTTTGGACATATATCCTTCTGCCAACATCCTTAATTATAAGCACCTGTTTAGAAATATCCGAGCATTTCTTTGGCTTCTCTGGACATCAGCTGCGGAGACCATTGCGGTTCCCATACAACCTGTACGTCAATATCGGTTTTGTCGGTATTTTGTTGTAAAACCCATTTCACTGCACCAACGATGGTGTCATGCAGTGGACAGCCTGGCGTAGTCAGCGTCATACGTACCTGAATGCGTTCCGGCTCTTCCTTTACTTCGTAAACAAGGCCGAGGTCAACGATGTTGACACCAAGCTCCGGGTCATATACTTCTTTTAAATATTCGAGCAATTGCGAGGTTTGTTCCATCTTTTCCACTCTCCAGTCCATCTTGTTAACGTCGGAATACCAGGGCGATATTTGAAATATACACAATCGAGATTATAGACAATAATGTTCCGCCAACCATCATCACTTCAGCCAAATTGATCAGAATACCGCTGACCAGCAGCAGACTGGCTGCGACCATCGCAAGTATTCCCCATTTGATCCTTTTTTCACTTAACATGCCAGCCATAAGTGGAGTGCCAGGACGTCCGGCGAGTTTACCGTATTTGTGGGTCCACCATAGAAAAGGCACAATTTTGGAAGCATACCCGAGGATCGTCAGGGATACCCAGCCTCCAAGATATACCCAGCCCGTCAGAAGCACAACGCGTGAATCAAGTAACAGTTCCATCCCTTGCGCACTATAGATTAACAGAGCCGTGGAATATACGAGCAAGGCACGGCTTACATAGACCGTCCAGCGGATTCCGGGGCCGGGGTTGCTTTTATGCCGTTTCTCCTGAATTTGTTCCAGATGGTACACATAACAGATCAATGCTCCTGTCAAAAGCAAAAGCGCAAACCAGAGCAAGCCACCTTGAATTCCTGTCAGGAATGCGATCACTCCGGTGATAACAGCGGCATTCCACAGAACCAGAACCCTCTTTTGCAATCGGATGGAGAAATCATGGGACAAATAAAACATCGGCAGCATTTTGTAGCTGAACCCGGTAATTAACATGCCAAACCATCCGAGGGTTCCCATCCAGATATGAGCGCCAAACAATCGTTGATGCAGACCATTCCAGTCGCCAAAAGCAAAATTCAGTCCCATCATCATGCCGGATAATCCGGTAAGCACAAGGTACAGACAGGCACATGCTGCACTGATCGTTACGGGGTTCCAAATGGAAGCACGGTAGAGGGTGATAGCCATGTTCAAACCGAATAACAAGATGCCGGATAGTGCAAGCGTTGCTGAACCTGCAATCCAGATTACATCTGTGCGAATAAAGCCAATTAACATGCCTGTAGCACCGACGGTGAACAAGAAATAGTGACAGTAACCAAGCACTGTACTGTAGATATTCGTTTGTAAAATGACATGTATCAACTGATAAACAGCACCCATCGCCAGCATGGTGGCCCACCCGAGCACAAACAAATGAGCATGAAACCAGCCTTCGGGTCCTCTAAGTTCATCACCAAGCCAGCCTGTCAGGGAGAGCAGGGAGAATGCGTGATACATTACAAATCCAACGATGCCCGTGATGATAAAAAGAAATGGCAGTCTGGACATGGCTTTCGCCCCCTTACCCTTTTTCGATTCTGACTTTGGCTGTACCATCCGCCTGATCCTCAACGGTATAGAGACAACCGAGCTGATTCAATTCCTCGATCAAAAAAACGGGCACGCGGTCATTATGAATAAGTACAACTTCTCCCGGTTTGCAACGTTCAAGTGCAGCTAATGTGCGCATCATTGGCTGGGGCGGCTCCAGTCCGCGATTGTCCAGTACAATGGTTGGCTCTTTCAGTTCCTGTGTTATGGGCTCATCTGACAAAACTTCGGATTTCGAAGTTTCAGCTATTGCTGGAGGTTGCCCTTCACAGGAAGATATGGCACCCTCTGAATCCGAATTCCCAATCAACGATGAAGTTAATTCATTTCGAGTCAACGTGTTGGATTGAACCGCCGCAGAGACTTTCGCTGCAGCGGTTTTATTTTTTTTATGAACAAATGTGGTCACCCAATGATTGGACTCAAGGCGCTCTGTTGTACTGGAGTATCCTTTCATCTTAAGAATGCCAAGCAGTGGAGTCGGTTTGAACGGCGCATGCAGCACGAATACGTCTTCGTGTTTCAGTTCCTTAACCGTATCCATAATGAGCTGAAAAGGCTCCAGCTTTTTGCTCAGATGAGGACGTACGTCCAGTTCCACAATCTTAACGTCAGTTTCAGGCATTAGCGTTCACATCCGTTCGAGTACTGACTGTCCCAGCTGTACTCTCTTGCTGAACCAGTTTAATCGAAGATTCATACAAGGCGCTCATGCCGCCGTACAAGGCATAGAAGAATGCGTCGGGTGCGTCAAGAGAGAAGGAGAGATAGGTTTTGGGATCCATCTCAAGCACACGCTCAAACAGTCTCGCACTATCATAGGCATAGAAGCAGAAATGAGTAAATTCGAACACGGGCATTTTCTCATAAATCGTGATGATCTCTTGTGCATAGGCTGCCTGCTCACGCTGAGCGATCTGGATCATGGATACAGCATCTTCGAGTCCCAGCGTCAGACGCAGTGTAGTATCGTTCATGATTTCAACATGCGCCATTCCCGTCCAACTCCAATCTATCGTTTAGTAATTTTGACTTGAAACGTTATAGGACCCTGTTCGATATATTCCCAGTCGAAGCCGTCAGGATGTGTCGATTGAAACTGGAAGCGGAGCGGTTTTGGATCGTGATCATTAACCAGCAGCATCGCTTCCTCGGGCTGAAGGGCTTCAAACGTTTCGAAGATAATTTTATGTTTCAGATGAGGTGGATACTCTGTGGCATTAATGGTTGCAGCATATGTGTTCATGTGTCATTCCTCCAAATTGGGATTAGTGTGGTGTGTTGCAACTTGATTATAGAAAAGCAGACAGGAAAGCTGTGTGAGCCTGCTCACACCTTTATTTTTGTCATAATCTCGCCTTATTTTAGCCGGAATCCAGTTCGGAAAAGGCTCGCAGAGCTTTCATAAATATGCAACTGTGCGTTATGTTTCAGTTCTTGTGATATTTTGCACAGTTAGCAGAGCCAGACATCATTATGCTTAGCCCATGATTGACAATACATGTGAGGAAGCGAGTGTTCTCCTTCAGCCGATGTCATGACAGCACCCGAGAGAAAGGAGGTACGTGTATGGAATCAAAGCTAATAGATCCGTTTGGACGTGTGCATGATTACTTGCGTATATCGGTAACGGATCGTTGCAATCTGCGGTGTGTATATTGCATGCCGGAAGAAGGAATGCAGTTTGAACCGACAGAACGCATTCTGTCCTATGAAGAAATTACATCGATTGTCCAGGCACTTGCTCCGCTAGGTATACGAAAATTGCGATTGACCGGCGGAGAACCTCTCGTTCGCAAGGGGCTGGATCAACTGGTTGCCATGTTATCCGCTATTCCGGGGATTGAAGACATTGCATTGACAACCAATGGCATATATTTGGCGGCTTATGCTGAGAGGCTTAAGGCTGCAGGTCTGACACGTGTGAACATTAGTTTGGACTCGCTCAAACCGGAGCGATTTGCGCGTATTACACGGGGCGGTAAGGTACAACGTGTGCTGGAGGGCATCCAAGCTAGTCAACAGGCTGGATTCCAGCCCATCAAGCTTAATGTTGTACTGATGAAAGGTGTAAATGACGATGAGGTAGAGGATTTTTTACGCATGACGCTGGAAGATCCAATTGATATTCGATTTATTGAGTACATGCCCATCGGAGATAGTGGAACTGGTTGGAAATCGAGTTATTTGCCGCTTGAACATGTACTGAACACTTGCGGAGCCAAATGGAACTATGAGAGATGCGGTGATGTGTACGGCAATGGTCCGGCAGATAGTTATCGGATCGCTGGAGCCGCTGGAACATTTGGTCTGATCCATCCGGTCAGCAGTCATTTCTGCGGCAGTTGCAACAGGCTCCGTTTAACAGCTGACGGTAACATTAAGCCTTGTCTGTACTGGTCGGATGAGTACAATGTTCGCCCGCTCGTTGGTAACGACAAAGCGGTTCAGGATTTATTTTACAAGGCGCTCGGCTCCAAACCTGAAACTCATGACATGGTAAACGCCTTAAAAGGGCAGCAGATTAACGGAACGCCTACGCTGCGGCATATGTCGCAGATTGGAGGATAGGAAGAGTAGCAAGTGCTTCAAATCGAGCTTCGAATGCAGTTCAATCTCGAACTCCATTTCGGGTGCGAAATCGCATCAACAGGTCACAATTGTGGGAGGACAACAATGAGCAGCAAAAGCATGCCCTGGATGGGCAAACTGAAGTATTTTGCCAAACGCGAAAAAAACGCGGAAGGCTGGAGTGAGATGTCCCCGGTTAACCGGGACTGGGAAGATGTGTATCGCCGTCGTTGGCAGCATGATAAAGTGGTGCGTTCCACACACGGCGTGAACTGCACAGGTTCGTGCAGCTGGCAGATTTATGTGAAAGATGGCATCGTGACATGGGAAACACAGGCGACGGATTATCCATCAACCGGGCCGGATATGCCTGATTTCGAACCACGTGGTTGTCCGCGTGGAGCAAGTTTCTCATGGTATCTATATAGTCCATTGCGTGTGAAACATCCTTACGTACGCGGGGCGCTCCTGGAAATGTGGCGTGAGGCTCTGAAAACGCATGGTGATCCCGTACAGGCTTGGTCAAGTATTGCGAATGATCCGGTGAAAGTAAAAAGATACAAATCGGTACGTGGTAAAGGCGGACTCGTGCGTGCGTCATGGGGCGAAGTGACACAGATTATTGCTGCTTCCATGATTCATACGATCAAAGATTACGGCCCAGACCGTATCATTGGTTTCTCGCCGATTCCAGCGATGTCCATGGTCAGTTATGCCGCTGGATCGCGTTTCCTGTCTCTGGTAGGCTCACCACTTCTCAGTTTTTATGACTGGTACGCGGATCTGCCGCCGGCATCCCCGCAAATCTGGGGAGATCAGACGGATGTGCCGGAGAGTAGTGACTGGTATAACTCAGGATACATTATGGTCTGGGGTTCCAACCTGCCGATGACACGTACGCCGGATGCTCACTTCCTTGCTGAAGCACGTTATAAGGGAACCAAAGTGGTATCCATCAGTCCGGATTATGCGGAATATGTGAAGTTCGCTGACACATGGATGTCTGTAAAACAAGGTACAGATGGCGCGCTTGCCATGGCGATGGGACACATCATTCTGAAAGAATTTTATCTGGATCATCCTACGGATTACTTCATGTCTTATGCAAAACAATATACGGACTTCCCGAATTTGCTGATTGTCGAAGAGAAGGATGGCGTGAACACTGCAGGACGATTCCTGCTTGGGGAAGACCTGGGCATCCAGGGCAACAACATGGCATGGAAGACCCTTGTATATGACGAAAATACGGGTACTTATGCCATTCCAAAAGGCAGCATGGGCTTCCGCTGGGGTGAAGAAGGTACGTGGAATCTCAAAATGGAACAGGTGGATACGGGCGAGCCGATCGATCCAAGACTATCCATGCTCGGTGTGCATCATGATCTCGTATCCGTGCACCTGCCTTACTTCGATGATGAAGGAAGTCATGTGATGGAGCGTCAAATCCCTGTGCGCCGCATCCGGGTTGAAGATCGCTGGATCACGGTCACATCAGTGTACGATCTCGTGCTGGCGAAGTACGGGGTTGATCGTGAAATGACTCGTTCAGCAGACTCTACTGAAATCGTAGCAGGAGTCGTTGTAGAAGCGGAAGAAGATAAGCCATTTACACCAGCTTGGCAGGAAAAAATCACCCGGGTTGACCGGGATACCGTCGTTCAGATCGCACGTGAGTTTGCACAAAATGCCGTGGATACGCAAGGCCGTTCCATGATTATTATGGGAGCCGGGATCAACCACTGGTACAACTCGGATGTCATCTATCGCGCTATTATTAACCTGCTTCTAATGACAGGCTGTCAGGGGGTTAACGGTGGTGGCTGGGCTCACTATGTCGGTCAGGAGAAATTGCGTCCGGCGGAAGGCTGGCAGACGATTGCGTTTGCACGTGACTGGAGTGGGCCGGCTCGTCTGCAAAACGGTACATCATTTTTCTATTTTGCAACAGACCAATGGAGATATGAGGAGACTAAGGTTGGAGAACTGACATCGGCGCTTGAGGGCGATCCACGATTCCAGCACGTAGCTGACTATAATGTTATGGCTGCACGCATGGGCTGGCTTCCATCTTATCCGCAATTTAACCGGAACTCGATTGATTTGCATCAGGATGCACTGGATGCGGGAGCAAAAACGAATGAAGAGATCGGAGCTTACGTGGCATCCGAACTGCAGAATAAAAATCTGAAATTCTCCATTGAACAGCCTGATGATCCGGCGAACTTCCCGCGTGTGCTGTTTGTCTGGAGAGCAAACCTGATCTCAAGCTCAGGCAAAGGACATGAATATTTCCTCAAGCATTTGCTTGGTGCTACGAACGGATTGTTGAATGATGATGATCTCGGACTTCATCCAGAGCATGTGGAGTGGGTGGAACATGCGCCGGAAGGCAAGCTGGATCTTATGGTCAATATGGACTTCCGCATGGCGGGCACAGCGATGTATTCCGATATTGTATTGCCAGCAGCGACATGGTATGAAAAAAGCGATTTGAGCAGTACGGATATGCATCCGTTTGTACATCCGTTTAACCCGGCGGTAGCCACACAATGGGAATCCCGTTCAGACTGGGATACGTTCAAGGAGATTGCACGTGTGTTCTCCGAAATGGCTGCACAGCAGTTCGATGGTCCGTTGAAAGAGATTCTGACTACACCGCTTCTGCATGATTCACCGGATGAACTCGCGCAGCCGTATGGTGAAATTAAAGACTGGAGCGCAGGAGAATGTGAAGCTATTCCGGGTAAAACGATGCCGCATATTCAAGTCGTAGAACGTGACTATGCTACGGTTTACAACAAAATGATCAGTCTCGGACCTAATGTGAAGGATAAACCGATTGGTACGAAGGGTATCTCATGGTCTGCAACGGAGGAATACGAGAAGCTGAAAGGCATTTTGGGTGTGAATCGCAAAGATGGCATTGGACAAGGATGTCCCGACCTGAGTTCAGATCGTAATGTTGCTGAAGCCATTCTGACGCTGTCCTCAACAACGAATGGCAAGATGGCTGTACGTGCGTGGGAATCTCTGGAGAAGAAAACGGCGCTGCATCTGAAGGATCTGGCAGAAGAGCGATCCGAAGAATGCTTCACTTTTGACGAGATCACTTCAAAACCGAAAACGGTCATTACGTCACCTGCATTCAGCGGATCGGAAAAAGGGGGTCGCCGGTATTCTCCGTTTACAACCAACGTAGAACGGCTAATTCCATGGCGGACTCTGACAGGTAGACAGCAGTTCTATATCGACCATGCGATGCTGCGTGAGTTCGGTGAGACGCTGGCGACCTTCAAACCGATTCTGAAACATACACCGTTCCATCCAAACAGCAAACGTCCGATCGAGGGCGGCAAGGAAATCGTATTAAACTACATGACACCACATAACAAGTGGTCTATCCACAGTATGTACTATGATGCACAGCCGATGTTGACCTTGTTCCGTGGCGGACCGACGATTTGGATGAATCATGAGGATGCAGAGGACGCCGGTCTGGTGGATAACGACTGGATTGAATGTTTCAACCGTAACGGGGTCGTTGTGGCAAGAGCAGTCGTTACACACCGGATTCCACGCGGAGTAGCCTTTATGTATCACGCTCAGGACCGTCATATTAACGTTCCGGGTACGAAAATTTCACAGACACGCGGTGGTACGCATAACAGTCCGACTCGTATTCACGTGAAACCAACACATATGATCGGTGGTTATGCCCAGTTAAGTTATGGTTTCAACTATTATGGCCCGACAGGCAACCAGCGTGACCTGAACGTCATCATTAGAAAACTGCAGGAGGTGGATTGGCTTGAAGATTAAAGCACAAGTCAGTATGGTCATGAACCTGGATAAATGTATCGGATGCCATACATGCAGCGTTACATGCAAAAACACCTGGACGAATCGTCCAGGTGCAGAGTACATGTATTTTAACAATGTCGAAACGAAACCAGGTGTCGGCTATCCGAAACAATGGGAAGATCAGGAGCGTTATCGCGGCGGCTGGGAGATGAAAAATGGCAAGCTGGAATTGAAATCCGGTACACGTGCCAGACGTTTGCTTAACATTTTCCATAACCCGGATCAACCAACGATTGACGATTACTATGAACCTTGGACTTATGATTACGAAAAACTGACAAACAGTCCGGAGAAAAAACATCAGCCAGTCGCAAGACCGAAATCCCAAATCACTGGAGAGTACATGAACCTCGAATGGGGTCCAAACTGGGAAGATGACCTTGCCGGTGCTCATATCACGGGGATGCAAGACCCGAACATGAAAGGTGTCGAGGAATCGATCAAAATGGATTTTGAACAGGTATTTATGATGTACCTGCCGCGAATCTGTGAACATTGTTTGAATCCGTCCTGTGTGTCTTCCTGTCCGTCAGGTGCCATGTACAAACGGGAAGAGGACGGCATCGTGCTGGTTGACCAGAATGCTTGTCGTGCATGGAGATTCTGTGTATCCAGCTGCCCTTACAAAAAAGTATATTTCAACTGGCAGACGAACAAAGCCGAAAAATGTACACTGTGCTTCCCGAGGATTGAAGCGGGTCTGCCAACGATCTGCTCCGAAACTTGTGTTGGACGTATCCGTTATATCGGTCTGATGCTGTATGATGCAGACCGCATTGAAGCGGCAGCTTCGGTTGAGAATGAAAAGGATCTGTATGAGTCACAGATGGATGTTTTCCTTGATCCGAATGATCCTGAAGTCATCCGTGAAGCACGGGCAGCAGGCATTCCAGAGGACTGGATTATAGCAGCGCAGCAGTCCCCGATCTACAAAATGGTGATTGACTGGAAGATCGCACTTCCACTGCACCCTGAATACCGTACGATGCCAATGGTATGGTACATTCCGCCGCTAAGCCCGATCACGAACCGGGTAGAAGGTCAAGGAAGTTCGCTCGAAGCAAACGATATTTTCCCGGCGATTGATAACATGCGTATTCCGGTTGAATACCTGGCAAACCTGCTTACTGCTGGAGATACAGGACGTATTCGTGAAGTACTGCGCAAAATGGCTGTAATGCGGATTCATATGCGTAACCAGCAAACCGGCAAAACGAGTGAGTCCGACTTGCTGGATAGGGTAGGCATGAGTGCGCAGGAAGTTGAAGATATGTATCGTCTGCTCGCTATCGCGAAATACGATGATCGCTTTGTGATCCCGCCAGCTCACCGTGAGGAAGTGGCGGATCTCTTCAGTGAACAAGGCAGCTGCGGTCTAGACTTTGCAGGCGGCCCGGGTTCTTGCGGCGTATTCTCATAGGAGAGGAGACAACAACGATGACAATTGATATCGATCCAGAACCAATCGTAAAGCCGGTGTACGACACGGAAACAAGACGAATGGTCTGCAAACTGATCTCCTATCTGCTGCAATATCCGGATACCGAGTGGAGAGAGGGATTACAAGGGGTACAGGAAGCCGTTCTTTCGCTCTCGGAGGAAGAAGTGAAGCAGACTGTGTTAACCTTCATCAGTAATGCGCAGGCTTTAGATGCTATTCGATGGCAGGATGCCTATGTACGTTCGTTTGACTTTGATAAAAAATCGAATCTATATCTCACATATGCTTTACATGGTGATGAGCGAGATCGCGGACCTGCACTGATTGATTTGAAGCGCAGATATGAAGCGGCTGGTTTCTATATGGAAGCCACCGAACTTCCGGATTACTTGCCCATGGTGCTTGAATTCATTGCAGAGGCTCCGGAGCAAGATGCCATTGGCGTTCTGGATAGCTGCCATAAAGCGCTGGTGTCGATGACCGAAAGCATTGCAGGACAAAACAGTCCATACGGGCCGCTCCTTACACTGATGTTACAGGTGATGCCCGAGCCGTCTGTTTCGGACGTACCTGAACCAAGCAAAGAAGAACAGAAACAACCGCTTGGCGGTCTGAACGAGATCGTTGAGCTGATGAGGAGGGGCAATCGGTGAGTACACTGGAATTCATGTTATGGGGTGCTCTCCCGTATATGGTCATTGTGTTTTGCATCACGGCGACCATCTGGAGATATGTAACCAATCCGTTTAGCTGGACATCCAAATCAAGTGAGATGCTGGAGAAACGCATGCTGCGATGGGGAAGTTTACTCTTCCACATCGGCATTTTCGCCGTCATCTGCGGCCATATTGCCGGTTTGCTTGTACCGATCGAATTTTACCACTGGATCGGTCTGAGTGACGAAGCCTATCATATGGGCGCTGTGTTCGGCGGATTACCGGCAGGAATTATTGCATTTGCCGGTTTGGTTATTTTGTTGGTACGCCGCTATACGGCTCGCAGAGTGCGCGCAACAAGTAGCGTTGGGGATTGGCTAGCCCTCGCCATGTTGATCATTGTTATTGTGACTGGCATATTGGCAACATCCGCTAATGCCGTAAACCATAGCGGATTTGATTATCGTACAACGATTAATCCATGGCTGCGCGGACTTCTTGTCTTCCAACCTGATCCGGCTCTGATGCAAACCGTACCCATGAACTTCAAAGTTCATATCCTGCTCACATTTGTGCTGTACTGTGTGTTCCCATTCACACGTCTCGTTCACATGCTGAGTATGCCTCTTGGATATCTGAGACGTAGCTATGTGCTGTATCGCAGAAGAGATGGAGCCGTGTATCCGAATCAGGAACAAAAAAAGGAAAGGGCGATGTAAATGCAGCAAAAAGGTAAGGTTCAACTGCCCTTGCAAACCGCAAGTCTGATTCTCGGTTTCATGGTATGGGTGATTCTGTCATCACTCATGCCTTTTATTAAAGAAGATATCGCACTTACGTCGTCGCAGGTGGCCTGGGCAACGGCAATCCCCGTATTAATCGGTTCAGTGGCCCGTATTCCGATTGGTTATTGGACGAACCGGTACGGAGCGCGTAGCATTTTCATGATCAGCTTTGTTTTATTACTTGCTCCAGTATGGTGGGTAAGCCGTGCAACCTCTTTCAGTGACCTGATCATTGGCGGGTTTTTCCTCGGGATCGGTGGTGCTGTGTTCTCCGTCGGAGTAACTTCATTGCCGAAGTATTACCCTAAAGAGCGTCACGGTTTTGTTAACGGGATCTATGGTATTGGTAATCTGGGTACGGCGCTTTCCGCATTTGGAGCACCTTTGCTGGCTGCCCATGTAGGCTGGTCCAAAACGGTGTTGCTCTACAGCGTTCTTTTGGTAGGTATGGCAGCATTGAATTTTGCTTTGGGAGACAAAAAAGAAACACGTGTCACACTTCCGCTGATGCAGCAGTTAAAAGATGTATCCCGGAATAACAAGCTGTGGCTGCTATGTTTGTTCTACTTCCTGACATTTGGTTCATTCGTGGCGTTCACCGTTTACTTGCCGAATTTCCTCGTGACCAATTTCCAGATGGATAAGGTTGATGCCGGACTTCGCACTGCAGGATTTATCCTGGTCGCAACAATTATGCGTCCGGTTGGCGGATGGCTGGGTGACCGCTTTAATCCATTCAAAATATTAATGTTTGTGTTCGGTGGATTAACGGTCGCGGCGATTGTGTTGTCCTTTGCGCCATCCTTCTATATCTATACGGTTGGCTGCCTGACGGTTGCACTCTGTGCAGGTACAGGTAACGGTACAATTTTCAAATTAGTACCCATGTATTTCGTCAAACAAGCAGGTATCGCTAACGGAATGATCTCGGCGATGGGCGGTTTGGGTGGTTTCTTCCCTCCGTTGATGTTGACATTGCTATACAGTATGACAGGTCATTACGCGATTGGATTCATGGCGTTATCCCAGATTGCACTGGTAAGTCTCGTGCTTGTCATCTGGATGTTCTATCAGGAGAAGCTTCAACTGTCTGCAAGTATTCTGGAGAATACGATTGAAGCGATTCTGGTGACGGATACGAATAGTGTCATTCGTTCTGTGAACCCAGCCTTCACGGCAGTTACAGGTTATACAGCTGAAGAAGCGGTTGGACAGAAGCCGAGCATGCTGAAATCAGGCAAGCAGGATAAAAAGTTTTATGATCAGTTGTGGCAAGAACTACGTGACAAGGGATACTGGCAAGGCGAGATCTGGAACCGGAAGAAAAACGGTGAGGTCTATCAGGAATGGCTTAGTATTACAGCGATCCGTAATGAAGCTGGAGAGATCAAATATTATGCGGGAATGTTCAGTGACATGAGTAAACCCGATTTAACGATTGCTTAAGCGATTCACATAAACGGAGCTGGTTTTAGAAAAGTGATCCAACATACAGCAAGAGACCTTAACTTGATTTACAGTAGTTAAGGTCTCTTTTTTCACAAAGAAACATGATGTAAGAAATAGGAGTAGGAAAGAGGTAAGAAGCCGTTTTTCATGATGTTCAGGCGTCTCGTTGTTCCTTTAAAGCTTGCAGGTTATAAATGATAATGCGACTGCGATCCACCTCAAGGAATTCATCTTTGGCGAGCTGGTTCAGCAGACGATTAGCCGTTTCCCGTGTCGTGCCTATCGAATTGGCAAACTCCTGGTGTGTCATAGGCAGATTGATGACGATCTTATCCGCTTGCTGCTGACCATGTTGCTCGGCGAGCATGAGAAGAAAGGAAAGCACACGATTACGAACATCCTGACCGGAAAGCACTTGTAATTTGTCTTGTAACTCGCGTATCTTGTCGCCTAATACACGCATGATCTTGATGGCAATCGAAGGTGTGCTGAGCATAAGGCGTTCAAAATGACGGACAGGAATCGCCAGCAGGCTTGTCGGCGTGATCGCGACAGCGGTAGCGGGGTATGGATGCGAGTTGAAAAATCCGGTATGTGGAAACATATCACCTGTTTTGAGAAAGGAGACAATCTGTTCATGTCCGTTCTCATCCGTTTTGTAAGCTTTGACAATGCCGGTACGGATGAAAAAGACCGCTTCTTTTTCACTGCCTTCACTAAAAATCACTGTTTTTTTGCTGATACTTCGGGATATGGCGATTTCTTCAACCTGCTTCAACTCTTCGGGACTCAGATCCTGAAAAATAGGGAATTGCTGCAGAAATTCTGCTGCGTTTTCTTTGTTCACCCTGGTCATATGAATTCATCCTCTCTGTAAAGCTAATATTTAATATGTTCACTTGATAATCTTCGTATGTTCGTACCATCAGTGCTTAAAGCCTCATTTTGTAATGCTAAATCGGTTAGGAGGTTATGATTGAATTGAAAAGCAACGGAAGTACAAATTTAAAACCGATCGTTATCCCTCATGAGCATGGTGGATGGGCAATGGTCAGTATACCCTTTCTCGTCGGAGTGGCGGCAAGCAGTCCTCAGTGGCTTCATGTGCCTCTATTTTTGGCTTGGCTTGGTCTGTATCTGACCGCATATCCTTTGTTGCAATCACTCAAACGAAACGCTAATCGGCAGCGCTTGTATCAGTGGGCCGCCATATACGGTTCAATTGCTCTAGTCTGTCTCATCCCGCCCATAATTGGTCAATCATCGCTGTTATGGTTTGGCCCCATGTTGGCTGGACTGCTCCTGATTAATATCTGGCATGTGAGACACAAGGCCGAAAGGTCACTCACCAATGATCTGTGTGCGATGCTGGTGTTCTCACTGGGCGGAGCGGCAGCTTATCTCATTGGAAGCGGTGAATGGGATTACAGAATGGCCATCGTGGTGTTATTTTCCTTTTTATATTTTACAGGAAGTACGTTTTTTGTGAAATCTGTCTTTCGGGAACGCAGCAATCCACGCTGGATCAGGTTGTCACGTCTTGTCCATGTTGCACTTCTATTCATTCCGGCTGTCGTTGGGTATCCATGGATGGGGCTGGCTTATGTTTATTCCGCTGCGCGGGCATTTCGATATGCAGGTCAAACTCTGCGTCCCATGAAGGTAGGGATCATCGAAATTATTGGAGCGGTGCAGTTCCTGCTCTGGTTCATCCTGCTGTAAATGACATCATTTTATCATAACGTGATTTAAGTCCACATCAGGTGACATAGGTCACACCGTCATCGGATTGACATGAAATGGTGAATTGTATGGAGAAGCACTGCTCGTTTAACCGATTGTTTTGTGAAAATAAAGTCCACTGGATCAGGTGATTGTTTTTAATCTGTCACCCCGGTTTAATGAGAGATAAAACAATCTGGAACAAGAGAGGAGCCTTCCCGGATGTGGACTGCATTCATGTGGGGCGGCATCTCCGCCTCAGCGGTTGTGATTGGTGCGCTTGCAGCCTTGTTTATGAAGATTCCGAAAAGGGTTATCGGTTGGATTATGGCTTTCGGGACAGGTACGCTGATTGGTGCAGCTACGTTCGAACTTCTCGGGGACGCACTGAACGATGGAGGTATGCTGCCAACAGCAATCGGATTTACGGCTGGAGCTGTGGTGTACACATTATTTGATCTGCTCATCTCGTCCAAAGGTGGTTCGGATCGGAAACGTTCCAATAAGAAAGACTCAAGCCAGCAAAGCGGGCTAGGCATATTCGCAGGCACGGTGATGGATGCGATTCCCGAGTCGATCATGCTGGGTGCCAGTTTGCTGGCTGGGAACGGTGTCAGTGTGGTGCTGGTGGTATCCATTTTTGTCAGTAATATCCCGGAAGGTTTATCCAGTACCGCTGGACTGAAGGATAGCAAATATAGCAAAGGCAAAATTCTGTTGATGTGGCTAGGTGTATTGCTGATTTCAGCACTTGCCGCAATGGGTGGGTATCTATTCTTGGAACAGCTACCGAAAGAGATGGGAGCAGCAATTGGTGCTTTTGCCGGAGGAGGCATTATAGCCATGCTCTGCTCAACCATGATGCCGGAGGCTTTTGAAGAAGGAGGCCCTGTCGTAGGGTTGATTGCATCGATGGGATTATTGGTTTCTTTACTGCTGGACATATAATCCTGAACATGTTGTGACACCTTCGACTTATGTATGTAAATGATGTATGTAAAGAAAAAGAGTATCCCCTCAGATCTATGCTGAGTTACGGATACTCTTTCTTGTAGGTTGATATGCTTTTAGTTAATACCGTTTAGAAGCTGTGCAGCTATTAGTGACCTGAGCAGCTTCCGCCGCAACCACAGGCTTCTTTACCTAGCTCTTTGGCTTCGGGCAGACGATTTAATTCAACGGATTTTGTGAAATAGTTGCTGATCTGCTGGTGCAATTGGCTGAATTCACGTTGTGCATAGATAAATCTGCGAATCAGCGGATGATCATAGAGGGCACGTTCTTCTTCTTCATAGATTTTAATCTCGGATTCGAGCAGTTCAATATTTTGGCGCTCTTTCTCTTCAAGGGCCTGATGTTTCTCCATAAAGCGTTCATATTGCTCGGTCGCTTGATCGTCTGCGGCAAATTGATCAATCATCTCACGCATCTCTTTGTAACCTTCATCCTGTAAAAGCAAGGAGCAGAGCTCTTGCATTTTATGCATAATAATTTGTTTGTCCAATTTTACTATAGTAGTCGTCATAAGGTTAGCCTCCTGAGAATTCTTTTCTTGTTATTCACTTTATACTGTAAAGTAGACGTTCACTGTGACGATACTCACAACCTGGGTTAAATAGTTTACATATGCAAGTGCACGATGAATCGATCAAGAGGTCATATCTTTTAACTCCTGCAGCTGCAGAATACGAATCTCGTTGCCGTTTACCTGAAGCAGCCTCTGATGTTGCATGAGGTTTAATTTACGACTTAACGTCTCAGGTGTGATGCCTAAGAGCAAAGCCATATCTTTTTTGAAAACAGGCAATCGGATCTCATGGTTTGCATGATTACGGGTATGAAAATCGAGCAGCAACTTCGCAATTTTTTGCTCCGTCGTCATTGCGCTAAGGTTACTGTTCCACTCGTCGGTCTCATTGAGCAGACGGGTGATGGCAAGCAAGAAATGATAAGCAAGTTTGGGATCATGTTCAAGTACTTGGTCAAAGTCCTCTTTACGGATAGAGCATATCGACGAGGTCTCAAGAACCTCGGCATTGGATTGATGCGGCGTCTGATGTAGTAATGAATTCTGACCGAAAAAATCACCTGAGAACAGAAACCGGATTATATGTTCTTTGCCGTTCTCGTTATACTTGGATAGCTTCACACTGCCCTGATGTATCACAAAAAGGGTATCTGAACGTTCACCTTCCTGTACAACATATTCTCCTTTATCATAACTCCGGGTATGGAGAAGGGAAGTAAGCAATGCAGCGTCCGCAGGGTCCAGATGCTGAAACAGTGAAACTTTGGTGAAACAGGCATCGTTTTTTTCATGAGTGCAGATCATCTCGTAATCACCTCTTTATATATTAATGAGCCATGGTCTCACCACCGTGATTTTTACCATCCTTCGTTACACGAAGTACAGCAGAGGCACCTTTGTCGACGTGTTTGAATTGATGGGTTACGATGGGATAGTCACCTTCCTCGGTGACCGTAAACTCGACAACCGCTCCTCCGCTGGCGGGAAGCATAACCGTCTGGATTCCGTACTCGATGTTTCTTGGGTTACCGTCTTTATATACTCGATCCATGATTGTACCTACGACATGGAAGGAAGAGACTTCATTTGGACCGGCGTTGCTGATATAGATGCGCACGGTATCACCTACCTTGGCCAGCAGTGGATGTTCTTTCAAGGTATAGGTATTACCATTAAAAACAACATACTCCGGTTCACCGTTCACAAAAGAATTGTAATCATGCTCTTTGTACCATTCGCTCTGCACAAGGGTATACGAACGGTCAACAAGATGATCCGAAGGGTATCCTGCTTTGGGTTCAACAATAATCATGCCGTACATACCGTTGGCAATATGGGCGAGGGTCGGCTTGCTTCCGCAATGGTACATAAATACGCCGGGATTGGAGGCCGGATAAGTGAACGTATCTTTTTCTCCCGGCATGACATCGATAAACTTACTGCTCGGAGAAGCATGAACAGCGTGCATATCCATCGAGTGGTTCATGCGGGCATCTTTATTTTTTAACGTAAAAACGATCGTATCTCCTTCCTTTACACGCAGGACGGGGCCAGGAGAAGTCCCATTAAAGGTCCAGGCGTTATAGATGATACCTTTTGCAATTTCAATATCGGTCACTTGGGCGGTCATTTCGATATAGACGGTTTGGCCTTCTCTGCGGATAATCGGATCTACGGGCGGCTGACTTGGCGCAGAACTGGAGAAAACTTCTTCATTTGGGTTGTGCTGAACGGGACTTGTGGAACTGCAATGAGATAGTGCGGCGGTAAAGATGGTTAAGAGTAACGTGTATTTATAGATGTTAGGAAACGAGAGCATATAATCACAACCCTTTCGATTAACAAGTGATGATTTTCACAAAAATAGATTGGAGAAATGATGGTTACTGGAATGTCCTACGTTCAGATTACGATATCGATGGGATGATGGGTGTGACAAGGCACACACTTGTGTAGGACTAAGGACGTTATTTTAAGACAGTTTGCCTGCATTTGTTGTGCTTGGGTAAAGAGTTTCATATAATTTTAAAGATGGTTATACGGAACGATGTGGGATGAAACGATTGATTCAGCATAAGGTTCAATGAAAGGAGAGGTTACATTTGAAACGTTTCGAAGACGAACCTGCATTCAAATACAGTTATTATGCCGTGCTTCACCGCGGGGAGCGAATCGATGTCAAATGCCCTACATGCGGCGGGCACGCTTATATTGAATGTCGTAATGGAGAATTGCATTGGAAATGTAGCGAATGTTACGCTCAGGCGGTCCAAGAACAAGACTACGAGTATACTGGCAAAGGCTATTGTGCTGTATGTGAGCGGTGGTTTAGTGTGGTCGTGACAGATGAGAAGATGACGCCCCATTCGTTAGTACATATTACATGTCCACACTGCGGGACTAGCAATCAGGCGAAGTTGCATAAACGGGAGGTCAGTCGAGGGTATTATCAGGATATTCGTCAGGGCAGAGACCCGATCTTTGATCTGGATCTGTACTTTCTGGACTACATCCGCGGCAAGCAGATTTGGGCTGTGAATCGGGAGCATCTGAACTATCTGATGGCTTATGTCTCTGCTGATTTGCGGGTGAAGTATGGCGGGGTGATGATAAAGACAGCATCTCATAGCATACCTGCTTATATTAAAGAGGCTAAAAACAGGCAGGCTGTGACTCGTATCTTGACTAAAATGCAAATGCAGTCTAACACAAAATAGATCCATTATGAACAACATGAACAGGGGAAAAAGAGATGAATAAACGAATTAAAATGGGTGTTACTTTGTTTGTGATTGCGATGTTTTGTATACCTGCTTATTTTATTCTGCAGACCTATGGTGTATTTCAAAAAGAAAAAGTGTTATCCGATTACGCTATCGCTGTGGATGTGCAAGGGGAATCATACCAGGCATGGCCGCTGATCAACAGCTTTACGGCGATGGACAAAGGAGAAGAAGGCCGCCAGCTGTATTACCGTATCGACACGAGTGGTCTTGAAAACTTGTTTCAGCTGGCTTACAAGGAGTATGAGGTTAAACCGGGCGGAGACAATCCGTTTCTGGCTGGCCAGGTTAACTTCTCGCGATCGGATCATAAGTATGTGCGGAGTGAAAACAAATACACGAATGCAAAAGACTTTGTTACAGTAGTAACCCTGGTAGATCGCGAGGGAAAGGTAATCTATACCTATGAACAAACGGGCAAAGGAGACGGCAAATTGGTGAAGTCTATCATTCATCAAGGCATGAGCCGGACGAGCAATCACGGCACGGAAGCGGCTCGTGATCCCTACCTGAATATTACGGCTTTGTTTCGTGAAGAGCTGGGCATCGATGTAAAACTGACGGTGGATGATGAGCATAAAGTCGTCACCATTCGAATGAACAAAGTGGAGGCGAAATAATGAATATGTATGGTGTAGAGCATGGACCTGTATATTTGCAAGGGCTGACAAAAAGCGTGGAGGCAGAAAAAACACATGAAGTGGAGTGGCAAGGAAAACTGCAGACAGATGACGGGCATGACCGGTTTCATATTTTTTATTATGGTGACCTGGATGAAGATGATCTAATTATGTGGCATGATATGACACCGTTGTTGGTTTATGCAGAACATACGGTAACAGGTGAACGTTATCTGCTCATTGATGCGGCGAAGCACGGTTACGATGCAATGATGTGTGAAACATACCCGGAGGAAAAAGTAAATAAAAGGCCGCTTCGTCCTTATCTCGATGTGGAGGGTGAAGATACATTTGAAGTTCATCTGACAGCATTTTACAATGTACCATGGGATGAGGAGTTCGGTGAGGACGCCCAGGAAGATGGAACATACGAGCTGATTACAGGCGAGCGTGTACATTTTAATGAAGTTAAACGTAATGGTTATGATGCTTTTGCCATTCGTATTCGCAATCGGAAAGGTATAGAAACCGAAATTGTGCAGGAAGAGTTGGCTTAAATGTGATACGTCAATCAATGTAATGGCATCGGATGGATCACATCCATCGTGCATATCCTGTTGTGAACTATGATTAGGAGCTGATTCCGAATGTATACCGTGTCTCGTGTATTTAAGACTGTCTCGCATCACGAGTTGCAGCAAATGGAGCAGCAGCACTCCGTTTGTCTGCCTTTGGCATATCAAAGCTGGATGCAACAATACGGGGAAGGGACTTATTCGGGCTGGATGAACATTCAACGGCCGGATTCCGAGGTGTTAAAGCCATTTGCAGAATATGATCTCTGGGAACATACAGAAGAAACGGTAATCAGCCTGCATCAATTGCAAGAGTGCATTAGCATTGGGAGTTCAGTAGATGGAGATTTCCTGGCTGTTCATGCCGATGTGGAAGGACTTATCTGGCTTCCACGGCATGATGAACAGATTTCAGTGTGGCCGTCACACCATGAGTCATTTGCTGAAATTCTCGATCACATCTACTGCGGATATTACCGCAGAGATGAACCTTCCGGGCCGGCATATTTCGAACCGTGGAACGAGGAGCGGCAGCATATATTTTATCATTTTACGGGAAAAGAACATGGCGTCTCTATGAAGGAACTGGCTGACCTGTGCCCATCGCACTTTTCATGGGATCTGGTCATTGAGAACGAATATACATGCATGCTGTTCCAATCGGGGATTGGCGGATATGTTCGTTTTAATTACGCATACGAGCGGGAAATTGCACTGTTCTATGAGACTAATCATCCGACTGAGGCACAAGAAGCGCAGAAGCAAGTGCAGGAGATACAACAATTTTTGCAGGCACATCATTGCACCTTGCAGGAGTAAACACACTAAAGGGAGAGGAGAGGTAATTTGATAGAGTGGCTACATAAAGAAATTGCGGAACAGTGGCGAAAAGAAGGCAAGCGGTACGCGGGCGATGTCAATGCGTTTGTACGAAAAATGCTTCAAGGAGAACAGCCGAATGAATCCGAACTGGCAGATGATTCCCGCCATGCCATTAGTGCTAAAGTCATGAAGATGGTAAAACAGGCTAATCTTCAGGGCACCCCGAATGCACGCTTGAAAAGTTGATCCCCATGGATCAAGGGCAGATGTTACTACTTCAATCCCGGTACGGTATCTATCTGATCGAGCAGGAACAGGTGACTATACTTCATCCCGATGCGTCTGAGATTCAGGAATATGAGTATGAAGATACTCAACTTGCTATGGGACATGCCACAGTATCCTATGACGAGCGCTGGATTGCTTGGGGTAGCCAGATGAGTAGCCATACCGTGCTGGATCGGGAGTCCAATAAGACGTATGAAGTGGAGCCGGAATCCAGTTATCCGCATTGTGCGGCATTCAGCCGGGACAACCAAGTTGTCTGGTTTAATGCCTGTCATTTCTACAATGGGGTCACGATTCAAGTTCCCTTAGCCAACATTTTGGATCGTAAACAGGAAGAGGAATGGCCAATCATGGACGAGAATGCGCGTGTGTATGCCATGGTTGAGATTGAAGCAGGTATGGTAATCGGTGATGCGTACGGTTATTTGTATTGCATCAACCGCGAAGGACAAACGTTCGGACGGTATGGATGAATACGGCATTGGCACAGGCACTTTGCGTGAAAGGGAGCGCTATGTATTGTGGCGTGAACAAGAGCCGCTGCGCTGGTAGCATGGGCTGGTGAAGGCCTGAATGAATGATTTTACTAAAGGGTGATGATATGGAACGTCAAGAGGCTGTGCTGTTGTTAAAATATCATGCCTTTGCTCACGATGATGTGAATCATCCCAAAATGGAACATGGCTTCCTCGGGAGTCTTCGCCCCTTTCGCGGCCAATTGATTGAAGCGAACTTCCATGAATTAATACGTTTATTACGCGTGCTCGCTCCAGATCTTTCGAATGCTGCATTGGATCGGGGAGTGATGGCTTGTCTATGGAGCATCACTCATCTGGCGAGGGCTTGGGCGATTGAACCCGAGGGCATGCTTCGCAGTAATCATCTCATCTCGGACGAGCAGGTTACGGTGATGGAAGAATGGCTTAATCTGTTCTCGTATGCAGTCATGATCCTGATTGAAGGCGGCGATGAGCAAGAGGCGTTCTGGGGATATGAACAATATGTGTTGGACCGAAGTGTGGAGAAAGGTGAAGGTGACGGGATATGAAGTCGGAAGTAGATACTGTTATCAACGATCTGCGGATAGAATTAAACCAATTGTTAGACCGGAAAATACAGGATGAAGAGATCAGGTCGCTGTATGACACGTATCTTCAATTGGAAGGGGCATCGGAAGCCGAACTGGATCAGGTTGAAAAGCAGTTTGGAGTTCGCCTACCCAATGATTTCCGAGCTTTTTACCGCCATACGGATGGCAGTGGTTATGGTCTGCATATGTTATACCCGGGAGATATGGAGCAAGGCTCATGTAATCCATTCTATCTGATGTCGCTACATGAGATTCGGGAGACCAAACAGTACTTCTGTGATGTTGACGAGAAGCTGGAGGAGTATTACGGGGAGGAAGAGATTCGCCAGTTGGATCCTGAACTAAAACCGTACTTGTTTCATAAATCATGGCTTCCGTTTGCTACAATGGCTGGAGGTTCGCTCTACTTGATGCTTGATTTTGATCCAACAGAGGCAGGTATCTATGGGCAGATTATTATGTATGTGCATGATCCGGACTTTGTTTATTACGTTACATCTTCGTTTACGGAGCTGCTTCGGATGTCTAACCGCAATCTGAATGTAATCCATGAAATTGAATATTAATTATTTGATGTAAATGAGTGATATCGGATATAAAAATAAAATAAAAAAAGACAGGAGCTGTTTTAATAGCTCCTGTGACAATTGCCCGCTTTTGATGTTAGAACGTGAAATCTTCAGGTTCTACCACTGGAAAAAACGGTGACCATGAAACCCGCCGGGACCTCCTGGTCCACCGGGTCCGCCATGGCTCCCGTGACCTCCTGGCCCGCCGCCGTGTGGCCCTCCCGGATACCCAGGGTAATGTCCCGGATAACCTCCATGCCACCAAGGCCCAAGTCCCCCGATAGGAAAAGGAAGAGGAAAAGGCACGACTGGCGGATAAGGGTAGGGATATGGATAAGGGTAAGGCGGTGGATAATAAGGGTAAGGGTAACCTAACTGCTGGGTTGATGTGGAACCTGGAACATATGACATATCACAAACCTCCAATGTCTGGATTGATGATATCAGCCTATGCGGATTCATCACTCGCTGACACAGAGATTTAGCCCAGTCTAAATGGGCACCGATCTGGGCACTGGGCATAAGCTGAGGTATAGGTTATTACCTAAACCGAGAGCGAAGGGCAGGCGTTTTATTTTGGCAACCTCGTACATGGATTTCACTTTACCCGCCACACAGTTTACGTATGATCTGAGCAAAAATCCGCTTTTCAAGAAAGATGAGTATAATTACATTAATGCACTTTCGGTGAAACAGCTCAATACGTTGGGCAACAGCTCGTTATTGGATATTTTTCTCCGTGCGGGCAATGTCGTTGAACCTCACATTCATCAGAACGCAACCGAGCTTGTGTATTGCATAAGTGGCTCGGCGGTTGTTTCCCTCATTAACCCCTTCACAAATGAATTGCTGCATTTCCCGATCACACCGGGGCAAACGGCTAACGTACCTCAAGGCTGGTGGCACTATGAAGTGGCAACGGCAGATCACACACATCTGCTCGCAATCTTTGATGCACCTGTACCCGAAGCGATATTCGGCTCCGATATCTTGCGGCTGACACCTGCAAACGTACTGGCTCACACCTACTGTCTGGATGAACACAAAGTGCAGGAAGCTTTGGCTCCCATTCAAAAAACGGTAATTATCGGCCCGCCGACAGATTGTAAAACTCAGAATGCTCCGTCATCAAACCATATGCCTAACGTAGGGCCAAACCTCCAACCTAACATCGAACCACTTCATATCCAGCCCAACGTGCAGCCTAACATTCAACCGAACATTCAACCGAACATTCAACCGAACATACAGCCCAACGTACAACCAAGCATTCAGTCGAACATGCAGCCCAACGTACAACCAAGCATTCAGTCGAACATGCAGCCCAATATGCAACCGAATATGCAACCGAATATGGTTCCATATGTGAATCGTCATCCACATTGGGGTACCTGGGTAGATCCGCGTATTATCCACGAACCAGGGTGTCCATACTATACGGAACTACCCTTACAGTTGAATTCAGATAACGAGACGTGAATTCAATAAATATAACGATAAAAAGGCGTTCAATTTAGAGCGCCTTTTTTTATTTTTTTCATATCGCTGTCACAAACGTTATGTGTTGTTTGTCTTCAGTATGTAGACCAAATGATGGAGGCGAATGAATAATGAATTTACGAATGAACTACAGAGCGGCAAACCCGGGTGCTTTCAAAGCCATGATGGCGATGGAGCAACATGTATCCGGACAATTCGAAGATAAGGTGTTATATGAGCTGTTGAAAATCCGGGTGTCTCAGATCAACGGCTGTGCTTTTTGCTTGGACATGCATGCTAAAGATTTGATGAAGCTGGGCGATTACGGGGATCATATTCTTTTGCTGAGTGTGTGGCATGAAGTGCCTTTATTTACGGAGAAACAACGTGTTATGCTTGAACTGGCCGAGGCCGTGACGCGGATATCGGAACATGGAGTTCCTCTTGAGTTATACCATAAAGCGCGTGAACAGTTCAGTGAAACAGAAATCGTTGATTTGATCATGGCGATTAACTCCATTAACAGCTGGAATCGTATCGCGATTACGACAGGAATGTACCCCGGTTGTTTTAACTAAAATGACAAACGAACCGAGCCAGAGGAGGCGATCTCATGCAGTCCAATCTCAAGTCAGATCCAAATCAAAATAAAAATATGCCGAAACCGTCTTCTCTGGATGTTGGTGAGTTATATAAACGGTATAAAAGTTATGCTTTCTCCATCGCTTACCGGATGCTGGGCACAGTGACAGAGGCAGAAGATATCGTTCAGGACTGCTTCGCAGGACTTCAAAGTATGGTGAATCAGGATGTTCATCAACCCAAGGCTTATATCGCAAAACTCATCGTGAACCGCTGTCTGAATCTGCTGAACTCTGCCCGTAACCAGAGAGAGCATTATGTTGGAGAATGGCTTCCCGAGCCACTAGGTGTGTATGATGCAATAATTACGCCAGAGGAATCGATACAGCAAAAAGAAATGATCTCATACGCCTATCTGGTGATGCTGGAACGTCTATCCCCGATGGAACGTGCTGTTTTTGTTCTGCGAGAAGCCTTTGAGCATGACTATTCGGAGATCGCGGGTTGGTTGGGGAAAACAGAGAGTAACTGTCGACAAATATACAGTCGTGCCAGACGAAATCTGCCTGAACAACTTCCAGCGATGGAGCCTCCCAACGCCGATTGGAAAACCAAAGAGGAAGTACTTAGCCGTTTTACCACAGCATTTCTCCGTCATGATGTTTCAGCCATGCTTGAACTGCTGACAGATCAGCCCGTATTCACAGCGGACGGGGGCGGTGTAGTGAGGACGATTATGAAAACCATGCGTGTACACCAAGGCGTGCTTGCCATTCTGACCTCTCCCAGAGTGCTCATCTCATTAAGAGAGAGAGTGTGGAAGCCTACGTTTATTAACGGTGAGCCACAGCTTGCCTTGATGAAAGACGGGCAGGTATCTGAAGTGGTATGTGTGGAAATGAATACTTCAGGGGATCGAATCGATGGTGTGTATCTTATTGTCAATCCACACAAACTGGGGACTGTGCAGCCTTTGGGCGAAGATTATAATCAATGCAAGGATAAACGTTAACCACACATAAGAAAGCGGCATGCTCCTGTAATCAGGACTGTCGCTTTTTTTAGTATAAAATACACCAAGGGTAACAACATTGGAGAGGTTATTTCGCATCGAACTCATCTATCCCAAATTTGATTCTACTTATTTACATGGTATGATTTAATGGGTTTGAAAAGGAGTAAATATATGTAATATTTGAAGTGGCATTTGGAATTTACCACAAGTGAGGTTATATTCTTTGAAAAAATTGAACTATGTTCACATGTTTGTTTTTCTAAGTGCAGTTACTGTCGTCACGCTGGGTCTGTACTATGCGGCGGCAGATTGGCTGGATCAGAGGTATTTCCGCTTCCTGATCTGGAATTTGTTTTTGGGCTGGATCCCCTTTTTGTTCTCATCGATAACCTATAGTTTGTGTCGTTTGAAGTGGGCAGGAGCCATATGGCTGGCAGTTCCTAGTGCAATGCTGTGGCTATTGTTTTTCCCGAACTCTTCATATATCGTAACGGATTTGCTTCATTTGACGTCAAGAAGCTCAAGATATTTTGCCGGAAACGCTGCTGAGTTCCACTATTGGTATGATCTCATGGTTGTGCTGATGTTTGTATGGGCAGGGTTACTGGTAGGGTTTCTGTCGATGTATCAGATTCAGGAAGTCATCTATGAACGCTGGGGACGTGCAGTGTCATGGATATTCGTACTGGGCGGAACAGCGCTTGGGAGTTATGGTGTTTTGCTTGGGCGTGTGTATCGGTTAAACAGCTGGGATGCATTGACCAATCGTGAACTGTTAATCAGGCTGATGCACGAAAGTGTAAGCCGCCCCTCTTTGGCGTTTTGTATGTTCTTTGGGACGTTTCTTCTCACGATCTACCTTACGTTATATTATCTGATGAATACGAGAGGATCTGGACCAGATAAAGCAAGTACACAAACCAATGACAAGAAAGTGTAGGTGAGTACTTCGATATGTTGGATGCAGTAAAGATAACGGAAAAAGTCAGAGAAGTTATGGAAGATAAGGACTTTTCGGGTGTTGTGTTGTGCAAACATCATGGTCAGCCACTGTTTCAGATGGTGCGAGGGTATGCGAGCCGCAGTGATGAACTTGTAAATAATATAAATACACGTTTTGGCATCGCTTCGGGCTGTAAACTCTTCACTGCTGTAAGCATAGGTCAATTGGTAGAACAAGGGAAGTTTACGTTGGAGTCCACATTAAAAGATGTCTTAAACCTGACCTTTCCGGCGTGGGATCCGGAGATCACGGTGCACCAATTGCTGACACACACGTCCGGTGTGCCGGATTATTTTGATGAGGACGTTATGGACGATTTTTCAGCATTATGGAAAGACAGACCCGTCTACACGATGCGGAATCTTAGTGATTTTCTGCCGATGTTTCAGGATCTGCCGATGAAATTTGCTCCCGGGCAGCAATTCCATTACAACAATGCGGCATTCATCGTGCTGGGACTCATTGTGGAACAATACACTGGCGTTGCGTTTACAACGTGCGTGGAGGAACATATTTTCAAACGATGCGGTATGCAGGATTCAGGTTATTTCAAGACAGATCAGCTTCCGCGTAATACAGCAACTGGATATATCGATGCTGACGATGGGACATGGACAAGCAATATTTTCTCCATTCCCGTTCAAGGTGGATCAGATGGTGGGGCTTATGTCACTGCACCGGATATGATTCGTTTTTGGGATGCTTTGCTGGGGTACACGTTGCTGAGTGAGGAGATGACACGTTATCTGTTGACACCACACGCACATGACGAGGATGAGGCGTATTATGGTTTGGGGATATGGATTGAACTTCGGGAAAATGAGGTCTTCAAAACACATGTGATGGGTTTTGATCCAGGTGTTTCGTTTATGTCGGGTGTATATCCGAAGCATGGGGTTCAGCTTGTGGTTATATCGAATCAGGAGTCGGGTCCGTATCCCATAACGTTGGCAGTAGAGGAAGCGCTGGTATAACGAGAGTGGCGAAGGTCAGCTGCATGAGCTTAGAGAGTTAGGGTAAAACCACGGAAGAGCAGAAGTAGTAACAGCCGCCAGTAGTGAAGCCCTTGCTTTTCCGCTTAATACTGCGCGGTTTAGGCAAGGGCTTATGATCGGAATATCTCCTGGAATCATACGAATCTAATCGGTCAAGTGAACTAGCTTCCACAACTCAGGCACGATTAATCTAGGGAATACATCGATGGGTGGCTTTTCCTTTTTGCGCTTGTCATTGGTCAGCACGGTCACAAGTTCCAACTCGGGAACAACATATACATACTGGCCTCCGAATCCTCTGGCATAGTAATAATGCAGTGGTTTGAGATTCTCTGAAACCTTCTTTTGGGACGCCGATTTTTCGTCAAGATCCTGACCTGCATATTGGTCCACCCACCAGTGCCAGCCGTAACTGCCATGGTTTGGCGGAGGTACCGTGATGAAGGGTTGCGTCGAACGTTTGACGAGTTGGCTGGAAATAAGCTGTTTTCCTTCCCATTTCCCTTCCTGAAGGTAGAGTTGTCCGAATTTGAGCAGGTCGGTTGGTAGCAGTCTCAGGCCAAAACCACCTGTGTGTACACCTTGGGGATCTTGCTCCCATTCGTAATCGTGAATGCCCAGTGGGCCAAATAAATAACGCTCAGCATATGATGCTACACTTATGCCTACATGTTGCACTAATATTGAAGATAGAATTTGGGAAACTCCCGAATTATATTCCATATGTGTGCCAGGTTCATGCCGCAAACGCTGTTCTAAAGCAAAATTCACCCAATGATCCGTACGTGTCATCCGTGGAAATGAGTTTTGTCCGCCAAACTCATCCCAGTTAAATCCGGCTGTCATGGTAAGCAGTTGCTCCAGCGTAATGGCTGGTTTACGTGGGTCAGGATCAGAAGTGAGTTGCGGGAAAAAGGCGGAAAGCGGCGTATCTGCCTCAGGCAATAGCCCTTGATCCATGGCAATACAGATGAGCGCAGAGATGAAGCTCTTGGTACATGAATTGATTTTGGCAATATGGGTCTCAGCCTGAGCATCCCGATAATGTTTGTAAACGATCTCTCCACGCACACTGACGAGACAACTTCGCAGATCCAGCGGTGGAATGATGTGTTGTAATGTATGGTGAAGGGTTGAAAGATTCATATTGTCCTTTCTGTGGCACGTTGGTGTGTTTAAGATGTAGATTCGAAATAGCTGCCCACTATATTAGCATATTCATTCGGGCAGCTCAACAAACATCGATTTCTTTATAATCATTGCAACAGGAGGTAAACCTTGTGTACAAAATCGGTAATCAAGGAACGTTCAAAACCTTGCCTGATCAAGCCCTCGCGATCTATCAAGGGAATGTTGCCAGTATTGAAACATATATAGAGCAAGGCATGGACTTGGCAGAAAAAATTTCGTTGAGTAAAAATATCGTGCTTAGCCCGCTAGATTTGGCATTGATCTGTAATCAGCCCAAGGTTGTCAGACTACTTGTAGAGCGAGGAGCCGAGATGAATGCCAAGGATCATCCGGCCATCCTATATGCGGCGCGGTACTGTGGTGCTGATATGATTCGTTATTTGGTTGAGCAGGGAGCGACATTAAACGGAATAAGTCGGTTACAATCCAGTGCATACGACGAGGCGTACTACGGAAACAAAAAGAATATAACGGTGCTGAACGAGCTTGGGCTGGATATCCGTAAATATGGCGGCAAAACGTTGCGAAAAGCAGTGTCGGATCATGATATGAAGACCGTTCAATATCTATTAAACGAAGGTGTGGACATCAACTACAACGAGCCGGATATGGTTTATCCATACAAGGCAACACCGCTCACTGTGGCAGCACGTCAGAACAGTATGAGAATGGTCAAATATTTGGTTGAACAAGGTGCAGACGTGACCCTGGAGGAGACGGATGGGGAGCGGGCATATACAATTGCGGTCAGTCAGAAAAATAGTGAAATGGCGGACTACTTGAGATCACATGAGCCTGAAGAGTTTCATCATCTGAGCAACAAACTGCATGCGCTCCAATCATACAAGCTTCCCAATGCATTAATTCATCTTCTGACCGAAGGTTCACGTAAAATCGAGTTGCCAAGCCGTCCTGCTGGTGTTGGATTTATTGATTTTTTTTCGCTGACGGATACGGTGGAGATGAAGATGGGCAGGCAGAAACTGCTGCGTTTATCCTCTGAACTGGATCAATACTCCCATATGCTGATCGTCTGGAATCCGAGCAAAAAAATGATAGGTTATGCCGATATTGAACATTTGGAGCATGGCTTGTTATGCACGTTTGAACAATTCATGGCCGAGCCTGAGGTATACATCGAACGTCTTTTGAATTAGTTGCAAGGTGTTATGGACGGATATAATTGTGATCTGGATACGGAAGGGACTGAAGCCTGTTTCTTCATGAAACAAAAGCTCCAGTCCCTTGTTTACCTTTCTGAACAAAACATAAGATATGATCTGATCAGAGGTTTCTTCAACTGAAATCCAACGTCTGTTCTAAAAATCCCTCGTGCGATCAAAGACTTCGTATAGCTGCTCTCGATTAACCTTGAAGGAACCGGGATGGTTGGTTTCCAACTGCTCCTCTAATTGATCAAGCAAGTCAACAAGTGCCCCATTAATTTCTTCACGCTCCATCGTTTCAATGAATTCTGACTTGGCATCCATTTGATTGAACGTCTGTGTATACTCATGGGTGAAGGAGATTAGAAGCTCAGAGAGCGTGTCTGCTTGAACCGTCTGCTGGCTTAATTCACGAATCCGCTTCAGAGATTGTTTATACAACTGCGCGGCTTTTTTGGCATGTACTGCCTTAATCTGTTCCCTGCCGTCCCAGTCCCGAAACGGATTGTTCAGATTTTCTGCGAGCCATTCCGGTTTACGAGGCTGAGTGATATCCAGATTGATTCGGGTTTCAGCCACTTTTTTATATCGGGTTTTGATTGACTTGGCTGCTTCTGCCGGCAGACTGCTCATCCAGAGCGTATGTAGTTCAGGGAGTTGCTCGGGACTTGGAAATTGGTCTCCATCAAAGCCAAATAAATCATTCGTGCTGAACATTTGCAAGGAGGTCAGGTGCTGAATGGAATCAATACCAGATATCGTACCGGGTTTACCCCACAAGCGTAATTGGGAAAGTTCGGGGTAGGTTTGAACGACAGATTCAATATCAAGCTCCGTAATTTTATACAATTGAAGGCTCCCTAGACGGGAAATACCGCGAATCTCGGGCAAAGTTTCCGCTATACTCAAGGTCAGTCGTTCTCCTTCGGCAGCTGCATCGATATGAAGACTTGGGCTTATCTCTCCAGTGAGACTTAGGAAATCCATCCTGTCATTCAAAACAAGTTGCTCCAATCCGCTGGCATCCACAACAAGTCGGGTCAATTGCGTGTGGCTGAGATTCAGTTCACGTTGACCGTGGTTCTTAATGTGAAGTTCGTAAACAAAGGGATTCTCCTGCAGAAAAGGAATAATGGCATCATGATATGTATCCATCTCGATATGGGTCAGACACGGAAGACTCTCAAGAGTAGCCACATCTTCTGCCGAGGTAGGGGTGAAGTTACGAATCGTACTGGTGTTACGTCTCATTTCAATTCCACCAACCATGATGGCCTCGTTATCATTCGCTGCTTGTTTAAAAAGAGTTCTACGGCGTTCATCAATTTGCTCCCATTGACGTTGACGATACAAACTTTCTCCGGCCAACCATCCTGTATCGTAACTTCGGGGTTCTTCAGTGATCAGCGGAGGTCGGTTACCGGCTAAAATATACAGTTCAGGAATATCCGCTTTTACATAGTTATGCTCTAAAACGTCATTCCAAAAATAGAAATTACGAATCAGTGGTTTCATCGCATCAAGTTCGGATTCTGTTGGAAGTTGATCTCCAGACCAGTCCAATTGCAGGATGGCGGCTAGTGTGCGTGTTTTTTTGTCTTCCGTTGCTTTCAGAGCAGTGACCTGACATGCTGTATATTGCTGCATTTGATCATCATAGATGCAATAAATATCCCCAATGGATGGAAACATAATTAACTCCTCTCGACATAGAAAGTCTGCAATGTAAAAAAATAAAGTTGAATTCTCATATTAAAATTATATCATCCTAGTCTGATAAACTTCCAATTCGGGTAGCAGGGATGCTTGTTATTCTTTTAATAGTAGAGACAAGTTTGCTTGGATGCACGACTAGGTGCGTAGCTTAGATGCAGTATTATCTCATGAGTTTTCAGCATACAGTACAACAACGAGATGTTTGCCCAAGGAGGAGAATAAAACTGATGATCAATCCAATCTTGAAATCCCCAAACGTTCCACTCGCTGCGGATTCTAACGCTGTAGTGAATTACCGAAGAGATTCAAGCAACTACGTAACTCAGCTGTTTGGTGAGCAACTGCCAACGATTGAGAATGGATTTTTTAACGTTTACCTGAGCAAAGGCATTATTGTACAGCCTCATTGGCATCCCAATGTCACGGAAATGGTTGTGGTGATCAACGGTGAAGTTACAGCATCCGTGTTCAATCCATTCACACGTGAACGGATCACGTATCGTTTGAAGCCGGGGCAAGTGGTTGTTTTTCCCAAGGGCTGGTTTCACTGGTTTGTGGCGGAGACAGATGATGTATATGTACTAACGATATTTGATCAACCGACACCTGATATTGTATTTGGGGCGGATTTTCTTGCCGCTACACCGCCGGAGGTGGCACACCGCGCGTATTGTCTGGATGAAGAAGCTTATGCCAAAGCGGTTGCCTCCATTCAAAATGATGCCATTCTGGGTCCGAATATCGGGTGTGGAACAGCAGTTTCTGATGCCTCAGCTCAAGCTTCCAAAGCATCAACTGCACCAAACCATAAACCTCAATCCTGAAGTCTTTCAACTGCACCTTAATTAAAAAAATGTTAGAACCTGCAGCCGAGCATATTGGGTTGCAGGTTTTTAAGTTGCAGGCGTTGACGACAGTGAGCCTCTCTCTGTTAATATAGAAGTACAACAATGAAAATGGAGGATATCACCGATGGCTTTAACAGAAAACGAATGGCTTGAAACAGCGATGAGTTATGCACCAGTAATCATGTTTGATCAGAATGAACCTTTCTATCCGGATTTCGTTGGCGTGACGGTGTTCGAACGTCCTGGACCTTCTCCATCCTTTCGAAGAGAGATTCAGTTTCCTTCTGAAGCGGTTCAGTATGTTATTGAATATGCAATTTGGTGGGATTACGAGATCGGACACCTCTATGAGATGGAGCATGTATGGGTGTATGTAGGCCATCATGGAGAGGTCGTGGACTGCGAGGCTAGCTTTCATGGGAGGATATTAAGAGGGCTATTAAAAGACAGAGTTAATCTGGTAGGCCATCATGTGTGCCTGTACTCACAGCCAGGAAAACATGCCTTTTCACCATTGCCTGTTGTGTTTGAATTATTGCCGAATCTGTATAGTGCAGCGGGAGTGGAAGCGGGTTGTGACGGGTTGCTTGTCAATGAAATGTTTGAGCAATTTTTTCAAACCAGTGAACAGATCGATGCGCGTGTCAAAAAATATTTGCAAACCAAAGCATTTGTGCCATCCATGCAGTTTGAAGAGTATGTGTTAAAACCGGAGATGTTCATGACATGGGACAAGCTTTTTAAACTGATTCCACAGCGAATTAAAAACCGTATAGCAGAGCTGGAACAAATGGAAGGAGATGCATAAAACCGAGCTGATTTCGATCCAAATAGCTAAAAATCTCATATGGTTTAAGATAACAATCAAGCTCATTTTTTAATGAATTTGATTGTTCTTTTTTGGGTCAATTGAATCATATCTTATGAAAAATTATTAGACTTAAGTCACGTTATTAAATATTTCGGTGACAGAAATGTGAGCTTTACTTTGTGGTTTTAGGAACAAAGAAGTCGAAAGAACTATGAACTAACATATAGGTCTGATTTAAAAACAGAACATAGATATGGCATCGTTATGTAAAGTGGTGTGTATGAAAATACATATAACAATTTCATGAAAGTGAAAGTTTTATGATTTAATTTAGTTTTTTAGTATGTTGTTATACTAAAACAAGTTACTTATTAATTATAATAAAATTACATAAAAATGAAAGTTTACAAAAAATGAAATTTAACTATTCAGTTTTATAATAATTCTGTCGAAATACATCGTATGCTGTCTGGAGAGCGATCCATAGAATGGATTAGCAAACTTTATTTACATAACTAGACACGAAGAAACTTAGGGGGAGATAAAATGAAGTGGTTTGGCAACTTGAAAACAGCAACAAAGATTATCTCAGCGTTCTTGGTTGTATCTCTGATTCTTGCAATCCTTGGAGTGTATTCAATTACTACACTTAGAACTACGAATGAACACATGAAAGAAATGTATAACAGCAATCTGATTTCAGTAAAAGAATTGAGCGGGGCACAGGCGAATTACCAGAGAATGCGGGTTAACATTCGTGATCTCAACTCTGAAAAGAATGCCGCAGAGATCACTCGTATTGTAGATAATATTAATACTATTAAAGCTAACATTCAGAATCAAATTGATGGCTACCGTCCTCTGGCAACTACCCCCGAAGAAACTGAACTACTTAGCAAATTCGATACACAATACTCAAACTACATGCGAATCTTTGAGCAAGGTGTAGAGCTGGCAAAAAGCGATGATGATACAGGGTTTTTGGTTTTTTTGAAAGACACACTCAAGCCTCCTGGGGATGAAGTAGTGGCCACGATGGCTGAGATGGTGAACCTGAACGTGAAACTGGCGGAACAGAACAATATAAAGTCTGAAACAGCCTATACAAGTGCATTTTCGGTTACCGTTGTTTTGGTCATTGGTTCCATTATTTTTAGTATTATCATTGGATTTGTCATCTCCCGTTCGATCTCCAGACCTCTCATGGCCATGCTGGGTCTAGCAACGGAAGTCGCAAACGGTAATCTAACCCTGAAGTCCGATATTTCTTCGAAAGATGAAGTTGGACAACTGGCCTTTGCGCTCAATCGCATGGTAGACAATCTGAGAGATTTAATTAATAACATTGTCATGAATTCACAGAGCGTTGCAGCATCGTCTGAACAGATCTCTGCAAGTACACAGGAAATTGCAAGTACAAGCACAAGTCAGTCCAGTGAAGCAGCGAACATCTCCGAATTGTTTAAGGAATTGTCTCTGGCAATCAACTCTGTAGCTGCAAGTGCTGAAGAAGCTGCCGAGTTGTCCAATGATACGGTGAAAACGGCACGTGAAGGTGGTCATGTCGTACAGACTTCCCTGGAAGGTATGCAAGCTGTTAATGCCAAAATGGCGAAGCTTGAAGAAGATTCGCGTAAAATTGGCGACATCATCGAAGTTATTGACGATATCGCTGAGCAGACGAACCTGCTCGCATTGAATGCAGCAATTGAAGCAGCACGTGCAGGGGAACAGGGAAGAGGATTTGCGGTTGTGGCTGACGAAGTTCGCAAACTTGCTGAACGCAGCGGTGAAGCCACCAAAGAAATCACAACGATTATTAAACTGATGCAAGAGAATACGAAACAAAGCGTACAAGCCGTTTCGGATAGTGTGCAGCAATCATCCAAAACAGGGCAGGCCTTTGATCAAATTATTGAGATGGTCAACAATTCTTCTCAAAAGGTAAATGAGATTGCCGCTGCATGTGAGGAAGAAGCTGCACAAGCTGCTGAGGTGATGAGTTCGGTAGAGTCGATCTCTGCATCCAGTGAGGAATCTGCCGCTGCATCCGAAGAAACGGCAGCAACTTGTCAATCGCTGGCGCATCTTGCAGAAGAGTTGGCTGTATCTGCATCTGCTTTCAAAACCCAGTCATAATAACGAATTGAGGGTGAAACGATGTCTTCACTTCAGAAGGAACAATATATTGAACTGTCTGTCGGCGCAGAGACCTGCGCCATTCGAATCGAAGAAATTCACGAAATTATAAAAATGCAAAGTATTACTGATATTCCGTATAGCAGGCCAGGGATCAAAGGGGTTATGAATCTGCGTGGTAAAGTCGTCTGTGTCATGAGCCTGCGTAATTTGCTGGGCATGCCGGACGAATCGGATACTCGGGCGACCCGAATTATTGTGGTGCGTTATCAGGATGAATATATCGGTTTGATTGTAGACCGAGTCAGCAAAGTCACAACGTATTCGGAAATACATCCGCCTACTGGAGGTCAAGGACGCAACCTTGAAATATTCTTTCAGGGTGTGGGCCAAAAGGGAGATAATCTGGTTGGGATTTTGAAGCTGGATGAAATATTGGGCGGTTAGGAGGGAATGCACCAATGATGGATTTGTCCGCCTATCGCGACATATTTATCGAAGAACTGAATGATCAATTGGAACGGATGGATCAGTCATTGCTTGCACTTGAACTTTCACCTTCCGTGGAACTCGTGCAGACATTATTTCGAGCCGCTCATACGATTAAGGGCTCGGCTTCGACTATGGATTTTCGTGAATTAAGTGATCTGACTCATGAAGTGGAGTATGCATTGGAATGGGTGCGATCCAAGAAACCGGAAATTACCGCACAACTCATTGATACACTTTTTCGCTCATTAGATGCCATGAGAGTGCTTAGAGATCAATATGTGCGGGGAGAAAGTTATACTGATTTTCGTGCAGTGGTAAAAGAAATACAAGACATGATTCATCAGCCGGCATCGGCCCAGCAGACCAAGTCACCTGCTATACAGCCTGTGGAGTCTACTCTATTCAGTGAGTTACTTGAAAAAGGCAAACAGATTTTTTCCATTCGTATTGTATTAAGCTCAGATTGTTTGATGAAAGAAGCGAGATATCATATCTTGTGCAAACGGGTTGAAGATGTATGCGGCAGTGTATTAGCGACATCTATTGAAAAGCAGGGTCTTGATGAGGAACTGGGAGAGGCGCATTATAACGAGTTTGTGATCATTACAGCTTCTTCTCTGGATCAAACTCAGATTGAGAGTGCGCTATCTGGAGATTCGGATATTCGAAGCGTGGATGTTGGTCCGTATATTATGGCGACAGAAGAGGTTGCTGTAACATCTGAATTAACAGAGAATGAAATAACAGTTGGAATAGAGAAACCCGACACGTCAGTCCCTCTTCAAGAAGATAAGATGAAGTCGACTCAGCCTACTGTTCGCGTAAGTGTGGAGCGCTTGGATCATTTGATGAATCTCGTCGGTGAGCTGCTTATTGATCAGACCTCTCTTGCCGATTTGAGCCGTTCTGGTGCCCGCAAGGAACCTTCCCCAGTGATTCAAAGCATTGGCGGGGTGTCCGACCATATGGGCAGAGTCATTAAGGAACTGCAGGACGGAGTTATGAAGACGCGGATGCTGCCTATTGATCAATTGTTGAACAGGTTCCCGAGGTTGGTTCGGGATTTGTCGCAAAAGCTCGGGAAAGATATTGAGCTGGTCATTAAAGGCGGAGAGACGGAGCTGGATCGCATGATTATCGAAGAACTCAGCGACCCGTTGATCCATCTGATTCGGAACAGTGCGGATCATGGTATTGAGAGCGCCGAGGTTCGAACCAAGCAGAACAAACCTGCCAAAGGTCGAATAAAATTGACTTCGTATCATGAAGAAAATCATGTCGTGATTCGTTTCTCCGATGATGGCAAGGGCATTGATGGAGAGCAGATTAAAGCCTCTGCACTGAAAAAAGGTATTATAACAGAAGAACAAGCGGCTCGTTTGAATGCCCAGGAAGCTGTTCATCTCATCTTTGAACCGGGATTTTCAACGGCATCATCTGTTAGTGATGTTTCCGGTCGCGGTGTAGGTATGGATATCGTAAGAAGCCAGATTGGCAGGCTGAATGGCATCATAGATATTGATACAGAGGTTGGTGTCGGCACAACGTTTACAATTCGTTTACCGCTCACCCTCGCGATTATTAAGGGGCTTCTGGTGAATGTCTCTGGCCGGGTACTGATTCTGCCGATGTATAACGTAGCGGAGATTGTGCGCATTAAACCGGAAGATATTCAGATGATCCAGGGACAGCAATCCATTCTGAATCATGGACGCATTGTGCCATTTTACCGGCTGTGTGACAAGCTTCAATACTCACGTACAGATCGTAAATCCAAAACGATTCCCCTCGTTATTGTACGCTCGGTTGATAAAATCGCAGCCTATGCAGTAGATGAAATTATCGGGAACCAGGAAGTGGTGATCAAGTCACTTGGGACGTATCTCGGGGCAATGAACCATCTTTCCGGTGCAACGATTTTGGGTAACGGTAAAGTGGCGTTGATCCTGGATGCATCCTATCTGGTAAGTCACTAAAGCCGCAAAGTCCACTGCATGCAGGGAATCACACTATTTTATTTGAAAAACAAAGAAAACAAAGAGCCTCAAGATCCTGAATGGGATCTCGAGGCTCTTTGTCATGCGATGAACGACTTATATTCTCGGGCTGTCTGTTAGTCCTTTGAAAATTAAGTCCATAAAGCGATTAGCAGCCGAGGAGATCGGCATATTCCGTTTTGTCATGATCCCTACATGAGAAGGAGGAAGAGGAACGTCAAGCTGAATTTCAAAGAGAGAGCCTTCTTCCAGCTCTTTGGAGATAAATTCTCGTGTGACATAAGAGATTCCCAAGCCGCGGCGAGCAAATTCAATCAGGAGGTCAACGCTGCCGACCTCGATTTCTGGTTTTAACGTGTAATTATAATGATTGAAGAGTTCTGTGATGGCCATCCGAACCCGGCTGTTCCGGGAAAACAGGATAAGCTCATGTTCAAGCAGTTGTTCAAGGGTTAGCACTTTTCCCTTCAACTGGGCATATCGTTCGCCGGCAACAAAACAATCCTTTAGTTGAATGCTCTCCCGTACTTCCAGCTGTGGGTCAACGATCGGCATGCGGACAACGCCAAGATCAATTTTACCTTCTTTCAGGAACGTTATAACTTCAGGCGTTGTTCCATGGCTTAGATGTAATTTAATGTTAGGGTAATGTATATGAAACTGCTCCAGATACGATAACATGTAATGTTTGAACAGCGAGTCGCTACCGCCAATTCGGAGTTCTCCGTTGTCCAGATTTTTCAGTGCGGCCATTTTTTCTTCCGCAAGAGAGATCAAAATTTGGGACTGTTCAATATAGGAATACAGGCTGGCACCTTCCTGAGTCAAAGATACGCCTTTGGAGTTTCGATAAAACAGAGTGAGTCCAAAGCTGTCTTCCAGTTGTTTAATGGCATGACTGACGCTGGGCTGAGTGATATAGAGTGCTTTGGCGGCCTGGGTCAGGCTTCCTGTTTTGGCAGCCCAATAAAAGACTTTATATAGTTCGTAATTTGTTGTCATAGATATCGTCTATAGCTCCTGTGAAATATATTAATTACTTGTATAGCTATAAAACGTATTATAGTGTAACTACAACAAAGAAACCAGAGTTACTTGGAAGGAGCACGGTAAGATGGAACCAACAACAATTGTTTTATTTGGTGCTACTGGAGATTTAGCCAAAAGAAAAATATATCCTGCCCTATATAATCTGTACCTTGAGAAAAAGCTTCCTGAAACCTTCTCCCTGATCGGCATGGGCCGCAGAGAGTGGTCGGATGAGTTTTTCCAGGCGCAAGTGGAAAAATCCTTACATGATTTCTCAAGACGTCAGGGAGACCATGAATCGGTCAAATCATTTATAAAAGCTTTTCGTTACAGTGTATTGAATATCAGCCATAAGGAAGATTATATAAAGTTGCTTCAAGTGGTTGAGCAAAGAGAGGCTGAACTTGGCATTACATCCAATCGCTTGTTTTATCTATCGGTTGGTCCGGAGTTCTTCGAACCAATCGCTGAAAATATTCAGGCAAGTGGGCTGGGTTCCACGCAAGGATGGAAACGTCTCGTCATTGAGAAGCCATTCGGTCATGATCTGCAATCGGCTCGCGACCTTAACCGCAAGCTGAGTGAATCATTCACAGAGGAAGAGATTTACCGGATTGACCACTACCTGGGTAAACCGATGGTTCAGAAGCTGGAGACACTTCATCAGAGCAACCCGATTATGAAGGCTCTGTGGAACAACCGTTATATCTCTAACGTACAAATTACGGCGAATGAGACTGTTGGTGTTGAAGAACGCGCATCCTATTATGATCATGTAGGTGCTGTGCGTGACATGTTCCAGAATCATATGTTGCAATTGCTTATGATGATGGCGATTCAGCTTCCATATAACAGCACTTCCGAAAATGTGGGTCAGAAGAAAAAACACATTATGGAGTCCATTCAACCCCTGCAGAAGCAAACGGTGGAGGCAAGTATCATTCGTGGACAGTATGCTGCAGGCAAAATTCAAGGGAAACCGGTACATGCCTACACAGATGAACCAGGTGTTGCCGAGAACACGATGAATGACACATTTATTGCCGCGAAGCTGCAAATTGATGATTTCTTCTGGAGAGGTGTTCCGTTTTACATCCGTACGGGTAAAAGAATGAAGGAGAAATCAACACGAATTGTGATTGAGTTCAAAGAACCTTCGGGCCAAGGTCGCCTGATGAAGAACAATGGTTCGAAGCCGAATTTGCTTGTGATTGAAATGAGCCCGGACCAGAGCATGACACTGCAACTGAACGCAAGCGATCCTGAAAACAAAGGGGAGTTCAAACCCGTTCATATTGATCTTGCTCCTAATCAGGGAGATCTGGCAGAAGCTTATGAGAACTTAATTCGCGATGCGCTGCATGGTGACCCAACATTCTTTGCACATTGGGATGAAGTTGAGTTATCCTGGGCTTGGGTGCAACCGATTCTGGATGCATTCAATGAAAATCTGCTGCCACTTCACTTATATCCAGCAGGAAGTTATGGACCGGCCGAGTCGGATGCCATGCTTGAGGCGGAAGGTCACCACTGGTGGTTCGATGAGCCCAATGAACTGATTTCTGAGCAAGACAGCGATGTACCCATGGCAGTTAACGGCAACATCTAATTCAAAACAACTAAAAAATCAAACTAATCGGAGGTTATTTAATCATGAAATTTTTTATCGATACAGCTAACGTGGAAGATATCCAAAAAGCATATAAAATCGGCGTATTATCTGGTGTAACAACAAACCCTTCTTTGGTTGCCAAAGAAGGCGTGAAATTTGAAGACCGCATCGAAGAAATTCTGAAGCTTGTGCCTGAAGTGGAGTCTGTTTCTGCTGAAGTAACGCCAGATGCGCTGACCGCTGAAGAGATGATCGCTCAAGCGAATGAATTAATCAAAATCAATAACAACGATAAAAACATTACCATCAAATTGCCAATGACGCTTGCAGGTCTGGAAGCTTGCCGTTATTTGACTAAAAAAGGTGTAAAAACAAATGTGACATTGATCTTCACCGTGAATCAGGCATTGCTTGCAGCTCGTGCAGGTGCAACTTACGTATCTCCGTTCCTGGGACGTCTGGACGATATCTCGGAAGATGGCGTACAACTGGTAGCCAAAGTAGCTGAATTGTTCCGCACACATCATCTGGATGCACAGATCATTGCGGCATCCGTAAGACATCCGGATCACGTGACTCGTGTTGCGATGGCTGGAGCGCATATTGCAACAGTTCCATTTTCTGTGATTGAGCAAATCTCCAAGCACCCGCTGACAGATCAAGGCATGGAGAAATTTGCAGCAGACTGGAAAAAAACAGTACAATAAAAGCCATACGAAACAAAAAGGTTTAATGAAAAAATATATATATAAATCATGGAGTATCGGGAGGACATAATGAGTAAACAACAGATTGGTGTCATTGGACTAGCGGTAATGGGGAAAAACCTGGCTTTTAATATTGAGAGCAAAGGTTTCTCGGTATCGGTATTTAACCGTTCACCTGAGAAAACACATGATCTTCTCAAAGAAGCAGAGGGTAAAAACCTGATCGGAACGTTCTCGATCGAAGAGTTCGTAGCTTCCTTGGAATCACCACGCAAAATTCTAATCATGGTACAGGCGGGTAAAGCCACCGATGCGACCATTGAGCAATTGCTTCCTCATTTGGATCAAGGAGATATCATTATCGATGGCGGTAATGCGTACTTCCCTGATACACAGCGTCGTAGCAAAGATTTGGAAGCCAAAGGTTTCCGCTTTATCGGTGCAGGTGTATCCGGTGGTGAAGAAGGTGCATTGAAAGGACCTGCAATTATGCCAGGCGGTCAGGAAAGCGCCTATGAGCTTGTAGAACCAATCCTGACGGCGATTTCTGCCAAAGTTGGCGATGATGCGTGCAGCACGTATATCGGACCTGACGGTGCGGGACACTACGTTAAAATGGTGCATAACGGTATTGAATACGGTGATATGCAATTGATCGGTGAAGCGTACCACTTGCTGAAATCGGTATTGAACGTATCCGTAGAAGAACTGCATGAAATTTTCTCAGAGTGGAACCAAGGTGAACTCGACAGTTACCTGATCGAGATTACAGCGGACATCTTCTCCAAATACGATCCGGAAACAGGCAAACCGATGGTTGATGTCATTCTGGATGCCGCCGGACAAAAGGGAACAGGCAAATGGACAAGCCAAAGCGCGCTGGATCTCGGCGTACCCTTGTCCATGATTACGGAGTCCGTATTCTCTCGTTTCTTGTCAGCGATGAAAGACGAGCGTATCGCTGCAAGCAAAATTTTGAACGGACCCCAAGCTGAAGCATTCTCTGGTGACAAAAAAGCGTTCATCGAGAACGTGCGCAAAGCGCTGTTCGCAAGTAAAATCGTATCCTACGCCCAAGGCTTCGCACAGATGCGTGCCGCATCTGACGAGTACGGCTGGGATCTGAAATACGGCAACATCGCAATGATCTTCCGCGGTGGTTGCATTATCCGTTCACAGTTCCTGCAGAACATCAAAGAAGCATACGACAAAGACGCAGCCCTGAAAAACCTGCTGCTTGATCCGTACTTCCAAAACATCGTGGAATCTTACCAGGATGCATGGCGTGAAGTCGTGGCATCTGCGGTGAAACAAGGTATTCCGGTACCCGGTTTCTCCAGTGCATTGTCTTACTACGACAGCTATCGTACAGAGCGTTTGCCAGCAAACCTGTTGCAAGCACAACGTGACTACTTCGGTGCTCACACGTTCCAACGTGTGGACAAAGAAGGTTCATTCCACTTTCAATGGATGGATACTAACGAGTAATTTTAAATAAGAGCACCTTTGCAACAATCCTTTTGAGTTTACTCAGGGGAGAGTTGCGGAGGTGCTTTTTTTTGTTTTGGAGCAGGGATAAGGTTTGTTCAAAATTAAATATCACCAAATTGTAATAAAATGTACCTATCTGTAGTGCGCAAAAGATGCTGGATTGCCTCTAATTACGTTATACTAGTTCAGACGGAATTGATTCTGTTAAAATAGCAGTATATAACTTTTAGATGGTGGGGGTTAGGCTAGGCATGTTTGTACTGATAGGTATCTTGTTTTTACTCGTATATGGATTGTTAGTCTTCTACATAGGCTGGAGCGGTTGGAGCTGGATGAAACCCGTCGTGGCAGCCAGATTTCGCTGGTTGTATATCGTAGCACTTGTTTTTCTGGCCGCTTCTTTTATTTTGGCACGCATATTTGGCAGTATTTCGTTTCTCGGTGTCATCGGTTCTTATTGGCTGGCGGTTTTCTCGCTATTATTAATGATATTACCTGTTGTACACCTGACGTTGTGGCTTCTCCGCTTGACGCGAATTCCCAGACATCACGCTCACAAATGGGCAGGTGTAGTTACGCTGGTTTTACTTATCTCTACAATGGGATACGGAATTTTCAACGCGTACAGTCCGGTCGTCAGACAATATAACATTCAGATTGATAAAAAAGTCGAAGGGATCGACAAGCTGAATATTGTCATGGCTGCGGATATGCATTTTGGATTGTTGTCTGGCCCTGCCCATGCTAAACGGATGGTGAAAGAAATTAATGCCCTTAAGCCAGACCTCGTCTTATATCCTGGTGACCTGATCGATGACAACCTGGAGATGTATGAGAAGAGTGGAATTGCCGATATTATAAGTGAAATCAAGGCTCCTTATGGCGTATATGCTTCACTGGGGAACCATGACAAGTCTGACGGGCCTGTTCAGAATCTGATCGCAGCACTAGAGAAAAGTAATATGCAGGTGCTGTATGATGATAAAATTGTTTTGGACAACAAAATTACGTTGATTGGACGGAAAGACCGAACGGAAGAAGATCGGGCAGACGTAGCAACGCTTATGCAAAATACAGATCGGAATCAGCCTGTGATCATGCTGGATCATCAGCCGTATGATCTGGGTATTGCTGAGCAGAACAAGGTCGATTTGCTTGTATCTGGTCATACCCACCGGGGACAGATTGCACCTGCTCAATGGATCACACAAGCGATCTATGAGAATGATTGGGGTTATCTGCAAAAGGGCTCCATGCACTCGATTGTCACCTCAGGATACGGTTTCTGGGGACCGCCAATCCGGACAAGCAGCCGTTCCGAGATTGTGCAGATTAACGTGACCTTTGCACAATAACAAAACAGCCCCTTCGTAATAGAAGGGGCTGTTTTGTTCTCTCTACAAACGTACAGTTAGTTCCGTACTCCATTTACGGGAATGGCTTCAAACGAATAAAAAGCACCCTTTTTGTTGATTTCACCGATGATTGTAGTGGCCCCTTTTTTCGTAAAAGTGTATTGGTTATCTTGGATACGAACGCTGTATCCTTTCAATTGAAGGCCAAAGATGGATTTTGCTTTTGGTGTTGCGATGGAAAGTGCTTTACTTTTACTCAGCTTAGGTTTGGCAAAAGACTTTTTGAAATCAGCCTCGTTGTTCCAATCTATGCCCAATTCATTGGTGATTCTCCATACCTTTCCTGTCTTGCTGCCGATATGTACGTAATTTAGATTTTCGTCATCCCGATATTGCCATAACATATCCTTGCCTTCTACGGCGAAGAGGGTGTAATCAAAAGCCTTCTGCGTGGGAATCCCCAGCCGTTTGATTGAGTTTCTTGCTATATCCGTCAGCCAGGCATAGCTATCTTCAATCTTATATTGCAAGCTTGCTGACATCCGATTCCCATTATCGACATCAATGTATAGTTGTTGACTTGGGCCAACGATGACCCAATAGTTTTGATATAGATGTCCCTGATCCTCATCATTCGCTTTAAAGCGCTCAACAAACATTTTAATGAACATGTCTTCATCTTCAAATGTCTTTAAGAAGGCATTGAGCTTGAGGCGCAGCGAATTATCCATCACCTTATTCAGATCGGCACCATTATACATGAGAAGGGTAGACACGACACGATTATGATTAGCATCATATCTTTGTGAAAAATCGGCACGCGCATTTCCATCTACCGTGCCATCAATGACCCACGGATCAAATGACTTGTCAATTGTAGTGAATTGAATATCCTGTTTACCAACAAGTTGAACAAGTTCATCGGTTAACTGTTTTTTTACCTTCAGATCCAGATGTTCAGCAGACTCACGAGTATCTACATACGGAGGGAAATCACTAGTTCCTGACACTTCTGACGCTAAAGCGAGGGGTGCGGATAATATGAGTGTAATCGCAGCAATAAGTGCGACCATAGAAGCCATTCTTTTCAATACAGTTCCTCCTATTAAATAGTTGTAATGATGTAGTTCTTTTAGAAATTATACATTATAACGTGAATGAACAGGGAAATGATCGTAATGATCACCTTCAGGGACACAAAACCATAGCCCCTCCCCTTGCTAGATGATATACTGTTTTCGTATCAGGGAGGAATGAAAATGAGAAAACCGATTATTGCCGTAGATATGGATGACACCATTTGTCAACTGGTCAAGCGGGCTATATACCATAACAACAGAAGCTTCCCAACGCACTCTCTCCAATATGAAGATATGGTCGACTGGGATACAACGCACTTGCGTCACCCTGATAGTACACATGAGGTGTTTTACGGGCGTCCTGGTTTATTCGAAGAGCTAGAATTATATGATGAGTATGTAGTAGAAGAGATGCAGAAATTAAACGACGCATATGATCTAATCATTGTTACAGCAGCGGAACCAAGAACGGTCCATGAAAAGTGGAATTGGCTTCAGATGCATATGCCGTTTATTAAACTAGAGCAATTCATTACGTGCAAACGCAAAAACTTGCTCACATTCGATCTTTTAATCGATGACGGGCCCCATAATCTGATTCCGGCAGTGGAAAGTGGAAAGAAAGTGATCTGTATTCCGCATCCGTGGAACAAACAACAACGGGAGCAGTACAACTTTCCGCAGATGTCTTCTTGGAAAAATGCGAAACTATGGATAGATAAACTTATACATAAACATGTTGTCGAAAATTATAAAAAATAGGATTGTAATCTTCTGGACAGGGGACTACAATAAGATTTGAAAAATGAATTACCGGAGACAATTTTTCTATTATCAGACATAAGTGAGGTTATAGGTATGAGTACACCGATTAATCGCCCCCGGCGTATAGAGTATCTGGATTTCTATCGCGCTATCGCGATTATGGCAGTTGTCGCTATTCATGCAACATCAACAGCAGTTGCGCATTATCCCAAAAACACATTTGATCATGATTTATTTTACTTTTGGAACACTTTTCTTCAATTTGCAGTCCCGGCTTTTTTATTTCTATCTTCACTGGTTTTGTTTTATAACTATAGTGCCAAGCTGAGTGAGAAGGGTTGGATTGTTTCTTTTTACAAGAAGCGAATGTTTTATATATTTGTACCGTATGTAGCGTGGTCCTTAATCTATTTTATGATCAAAAAGTGGCTCGCAGGCAAGGAAGCACTTGAGAGCAGTCAACAGTTTGTGGAGCAACTGATGCTAGGAACGGCTCATACACATTTGTACTTTTTTCTAATTATCCTTCAATTTTATATCGTGTTTCCTTGGATTCTTTCTTTAACAAAACGACCATGGTTTAGAAGGTATATGCCTTTGTATTTTATTGCGGGTCAAGCATTGTTTTACGTATTAAATTTGAAGTTTGACTTCGGACGAACAGGCAGTCTATTGCCCAGTTATTTGATTGTGATTGGGTTCGGAGCCTGGATGGGACTGAACTTCGAATGGTTGATGAAAAAAATGATGCGCCTCCGCTATGTGCTTCTGGTTGCGCTCATAAGCGGTGCAGCGATTTCCATGTATGCCTCGGGCTTCATTAAAACGAACTTGATTGAATGGCCAATGGTGATGTATACCGTGCTGTTCACTGTACGAAATGTATTTACACTTTCTGCTTGTCTGGTGCTCTTGGTTTTGAGTGAGAAGATAGGCACAAGAGAGCGGAGAAGTGAATATAAAGTGTCTCGCTTTACGGATTCCTTGGGTACAGTCGCATTTGGTATCTTTTTAATTCATCCTTTGGTACTGATGGTTTGGAGATATGCGCTTACGGATGATTTTACCCGTCATTTCGGTCTTGGTATTGTACTATCGTACATCGCAGCATTGTTGTTCTCCTGGCTCTGTGCGATGGCACTGCGTCGGTTGAAATGGGGATGGGTTCTTATCGGACGTTAATTATTCTTTCATCAAAAATGATGTCAACAAGTACAAAGAGATTTCAAGTCTTTTCATAGGAGACTTTGAAGTCTCTTTTTAATTTTCTTTAAACAAGGTAAGATAGTGAAATGACCGTAGGACAGGAATTGGAGAAGATCACGGACCTAAAGTTATTTCATAACCATATGGCAATTGATCTTGTGTCCCCGTATTTTGACTAAGGTTCTTCAAAGGGGAAAAGGCCGGGAGAGGTTACAGATGAACGTTATCTTCGGATAGATAATACAAACCAAAGCCCCGAGCTCACTGCCCAATGGATCCGGCGACATTTTAATTTGTAGTTTCATACGTAAATATCTTAAGGATCGTTATGCTGGGATTGAAATAATCTGTGAAGAAGGAGGAGTTAGATGTATTTTTTAATGCTATTATTAGTTGGTGTTGTGTTATGTTTTTTGTTTCCTTACGGACCCATCCTGGTCGGAGGTATCATCTTTGCAGTTGTTATTGATCAATACCGGCAAACCATGTATATGCGTGAAGATATTCTGGCGATCAAAAATCATTTGAAATTAATGAATAAAGAAGAGTTAGATTCGTATGAGACGGATCAGACTTACAAAGATATAGACCGGATCTCATCCGAGAGGATGGATGTGATCAATCGCAAGATTGAGGCAGAATTAGAGCGGGACAACAAAAATAAAAAAACATAACTGATTTTGAAGAATGACTACAGCAACCTATACTAAATACGATCACCATTTACTTTGCCGGGGTTAGGTTATACACAAGAGTAGATAAGTTCCATTAAAGCTTTAACCGTTTTTTGTTGCATAAACCAGTGAAATGTAATACCATGAACGCACATATCAGTTTACATTGAAGAGATAAAGGCATCTCCAGTAACCTCAAAGCGCAGGTGTGGTTTGCCTTTTTCTGTATATTGGAGTGATGAAGTGAAAATCGAGAAGGTGTTAAACAATAATGCGGTAGTGGCCATCAAAGATGAACAAGAAGTTATTGTTATTGGTCGGGGTATCGCTTTTCAAAAGAAGACAGGTGATCTGATCTCTGACCAGCATGTTGACAAGATATTTACTTTACAGAATGAAGATATTCAGGAAAACTTCAAGGCGTTAATTGCAAGCATCCCGCTTGAGTACATGAAAGTGTCCGAAGAAATTATTGCTTATGCCAAGCTGAAACTCGGCAAGAAGTTAAACGAGAGTATCTATCTGCATCTGACGGATCATATTCATTTTGCCATCGAGCGGTTCCGCAACAATCTTCCGATTCGGAACGGGTTGTTATGGGAGACGAAGCAACTGTATAAAGATGAGTATGAAGTTGGGCTTGAAGCGTTAAATATGATCTGTGATCAATTTGGTGTGCTTTTACCGGAGGATGAGGCAGGATTTATGGCACTGCATTTTGTGAATGCGGCACTTAACGAAGAGATGCCTAATATACGTAGCATGACGCAGGTTATGCAGGAGATTCTGACGATCATCAAATATCACTTCAAAATGGACTTTGATGAGAACGGCTTAAACTACACCCGTTTTGTTACACACCTGAAGTATTTCGCTCAGAGAATGGTTAAAGGGAAGCACTACAAGAGCAACAGTGATGACGAACTGTTCCAGATGATTCAGAAAAAGTACCCGGATGCACACAAGTGCTCTGTGAAAATCAAAAAATTTATTGAAAATAACTACACCTATCAACTAACTGACGAAGAAATGATGTATTTAACGATTCATATCGAGCGAGTTGTGAATGCAACCTCTGAATAAACCGGCGGTGTAACAAGTAAATATAAAAAATGCTTGCAAACATAGTCCAGATGTACTATGATGATTTCAATAAGTAAGCGCATACATTATCCGAACGGATTGTTACTGTTCAATCAGGCAATTCCTGGCCGCAAGGTAGAAGGACTATCAATGTGCTTGCCAAGTAATAATAATCAAATAACAATGTGTACAGCCTTACAGGGTTGCAACCGTTAAGGGCAAAACCTGAATTGCTGAATAACACGACTGATTTCCGGATTTCCGGTACGTTGTGATTGTTCAGTAGTTCAGGTTTTCTTTGTTTCACAAGCATGGGGAGTCTACTTAGAGAGGAAGAATGACAATGAGCAACTACGATCAATTGGCAAAAGACATTCTGTCACGGGTCGGGGGACCTGAGAACGTAAAAAGTGTATTTCATTGTGTAACAAGACTTCGGTTTAAGCTGAAAAATGAAAGCGTAGCCAAAACGGAAGAGCTTAAAAATCTGCCGGGCGTGATTACGGTTATGCAAAGTGGAGGGCAGTATCAGGTTGTTATCGGCAATGAAGTGCCGGATGTATATAAAGCAGTGGTAAAAGCAGGAAATTTGTCGGCTGAAGGTCAAGTAGAAGCGACGGATGAAGACTCCGGTCCAAAAGGCAATTTGTTTAACCGCTTTGTAGATATGATTTCCGGTGTGTTTACTCCAGTTCTCGGATTGCTTGCTGCGACGGGGATGATTAAAGGCTTCACGGCGATGTTCTTGTCCTTGGGCTGGATTGATAAGGATGCTGGCACGTATGCTCTGTTAAACGCCATTGGAGATTGTTTATTTTACTTCTTCCCGATCTTCCTTGGATACACAGCTATTAAAAAGTTTGGTGGAAGTCCATTCCTGGGGATGGCGATTGGTGCTTCGTTAGTTTACCCAACACTGGCGGGAATTCGAGGCGGGGAACCGATGTATACTTTGTTTGCAGGTACTTTGTTTGAATCACCGATTCGGATTGAGTTTCTAGGTATACCGGTCATTCTGATGGATTATGCCTCATCCGTTATTCCGATTATTATAGCAACGTTCTTCGCAGTTAAAATTGAGCGTTTCTTCAAAAAGGTTATGCCTAAAGTAGTTAGTAATTTCCTGGTTCCATTCTGTACTTTGCTTGTTATTGTACCCCTTACATTTTTGGTTATTGGTCCGATTGCGACATGGGCGGGTCAACTGTTAGGAGCATTTACATCTTCCATTTACGGACTGAGTCCGTTACTTACAGGTCTTGTAATCGGTGGTTTGTGGCAAGTATTCGTCTTGTTCGGACTCCACTGGGGACTCGTTCCATTGGTATTCGTTAACCTTGCAACTCTGGGCTATGATTCGATTCTGGCATTGTCTTTTGCAGCTTCCTTCGCTCAAATTGGTGCAGTGCTTGCGGTCATGTTGAAAACGAAAAGCCAAAAGCTGAAAACACTCGGTGCACCTGCGTTCATTTCCGGAATATTTGGTGTCACTGAGCCAGCGATTTACGGTGTGACACTACCACTCAAAAAACCATTTATTATGAGTTGTATTGCTGGTGGTATTGGTGGAGGTATCCTTGGATTGTTCGGGGCGAAAGGTTACATCATTGGTGGTCTTGGAATCTTCGGTTATCCGAGTTATGTAAGCCCTACAGAAGGAATGAATTCCGTATTCTTCTGGGTTGTTGCAGCTACAATTATCGCATTCATTCTTGGTTTCATCCTGACATATGTTGTTGGCTTCAAAGATCCAGTTGAAAAAACGGCTGCACCAGCTCCTGTACTTGATCCTAACCCGAACAACCGTTATGAGATTGTAAGCCCGATGGCTGGTGAAGTGGTTGAACTGAAAGAAATTAACGATGTTACGTTTGCAGGAGAACATATGGGCAAAGGCATTGCGATCCGTCCATCCAGTGGCAGAGTGGTATCTCCGATTACGGGTGTTGTGCAAACCGTGTACCGTACCAAACATGCGATTGGTCTTGTTACAGATGATGGTGTGGAAATGCTGATTCACATTGGTCAGGATACGGTGCAATTGAAAGGTCAACATTTTACAGCTCATGTCAAAGATGGGGACCGTGTCAATGCAGGTGATCTGATTATGGAGTTTGATCTGCAAGCAATCAAAGACGCGGGATATGAGATCGTTACTCCGATTATCATTACGAATACTTCTAACTATCTGGACGTTGTTCCGACTAAAAGCGCAAGTGTGAACGAGAAGGATAAACTGCTTACTGTGCTGAGCTAATCTAACCCGATTATAAATGCTTATAATAGGAGGGGTACTTCGATGTTTGAAAAAATGAAGGCCTTCCCAGAGGATTTTCTCTGGGGAGGAGCTACGGCAGCCAATCAGCTGGAAGGTGCTTATCTTGAAGGAGGAAAAGGGTTAACAACTGTTGATCTGATTCCGATTGGAACCAATCGTTTTCCGATTGCACTCGGTAATCTGGATTCGTTCGAACCACAAGAAGACGAGTTCTATCCTTCCCATGACGCGATTGATTTTTACCATCGGTATAAGGAAGATATCGCGTTATTTGCCGAGATGGGATTCAAGTGCCTCAGGCTTTCGGTAGCCTGGGCACGAATTTTCCCGAATGGTGATGATGCAGAACCGAATGAAGCAGGACTTCAATTCTATGACGATGTTTTTGATGAGCTGCTGAAGTACAATATTGAACCCGTCGTCACCATCTGTCATTTTGATGTGCCTGTGAATTTGGTGAAGAACTATGGCGGCTGGAAAAATCGCAAGATGGTTGGCTTTTTCGAAACTTATGCCAAAACACTCTTTAATCGCTACAAGGATAAAGTGAAATACTGGATGACATTTAACGAGATCAACATGCTGCTTCATCTGCCTTATATCGGTGCGGGGATCGTGCTGGGGGAAGGTGAAGACAAGGAACAAGTGTTGTATCAGGCGGCTCACCATGAACTCGTTGCAAGTGCGCTGGCAGTTAAAGCTTGTCACGAGATCATTCCGAGTGCTCAGATGGGCTGTATGCTGGCTGCCGGTATGGTATACCCTTATAGTTCACATCCGGAAGATGTGTGGAAAGCGATGGATAAAGATCGGGAGTCCTTCTTTTTCATTGATGTACAGTCGAAGGGAGAGTATCCGGGTTATACCAAGCGCTTTTTCAGAGAAAATAATATCCGTATTGAGATGCAGCCGGAAGATGCCGAAATTTTGAAGCAATATACGGTTGATTACATTGGTTTCAGCTATTATGCAAGCCGTTGTACCAGTGCTGATCCGGAAGTGTTGAAAGACTCTACCGAAGGCAACGTGTTTGGATCGGTGAAGAATCCGTATCTTCAAGCGTCCGAATGGGGCTGGACTATTGATCCCAAAGGGCTTCGTATTACGTGTAACCAGCTTCATGATCGCTACGGAAAACCGTTGTTTATTGTCGAAAATGGACTTGGTGCAACCGATGTGTTGCTGGATAATGATACGGTTGAAGATGACTATCGCATTGAGTATCTGAACAGCCACTTTGCTGAGATGGCGGAAGCCATTCAGGACGGTGTAGAACTGATCGGTTACACCAGTTGGGGGCCGATTGATCTGGTTAGTGCAGGTACGGGAGAGATGAAGAAACGGTATGGCTACATTTATGTAGACAGAAATAACGATGGAAGCGGAACACTTCGTCGTGTGAAAAAGAAAAGCTTCCATTGGTACAAAGAGGTTATTGCGAGTAATGGAGCACAATATTTCTGATTGAAGTTGTTCATATCGTATAAAGGTAGACATAGAACAGTCCCGTTCACACGGGATTGTTTTTTGGTCAGGCAATAGAGAAAACTGTATAACAAAATGAATCGATAAAAACTATGGAATGTCTATCGTATAGACGCTCCATAGTTTTTATCTGCTTGTTTATGTGCGTTGGAAAATGAAACTGTCTTCCTGTACGGGATTGATAAATGAACGGAAAACGGAAGCAGCATTATGGGACTTGCACACTCTGATAGGCATTCAGCCGTCCGTACGTCCAATAGATGCCTGAACCGGAGACAGGGTCTGAAGCGAAACAGAGGGCATCACGGATTTGGGCATTTGTTTTGCCTTGAGCAGCGAGTAAAGCAGCCACGCCAGCAACTTGCGGAGCGGCCATTGATGTTCCGCTGAGATAGGCATACGAACTGCCAAGATACGTGGATAGGATGCTATCACCCGGTGCAGCCATATCGACCCAAGGACCGTAGTTCGAGAAGTTCGATTTCAGGTCGTATGAATTGGTGGATGCCACAGCAATGACATTGGGGTAAGAAGCAGGCACGATCGGGAATGAGGTATTGTCATTGCCGGCGGCTGCAATAATGACAGCCCCGCGATCCCATGCATACTGAACAGCGGCTTGAAGGAACGTATCTCCGGTAGGACCACCCAGACTAAGATTGATCACTTGAACGCCGTTATTGGCAGCAAAAACAAGCCCGTTGCCTACATTGCCAATCGTTCCTTGGCCGTTGTTATCCAACACACGAAGCGGAACGATAGAAGCCAAAGGTGCTGTACCCGCAATGCCGACACCATTATTGGTAATCGAGGCAGCAATACCAGCAACATGTGTACCATGGCCGTTTCCGTCCTCAGGGATATTGTCATAATCCACGTAATCGTAACCGGGCAAGAGCTTTGAAGCCAGCTCAGGGTGGTTTAACTGTACACCAGTGTCAATGATAGCGATTTTAATTGTGCTGTTACTCTGGTTGATATCCCATGCAGCCGGGGCATTAATCTTGGTCAGATTGTACTGATAAGGGAAGAACGGATCATTGGGGATAAACGAGGTCTGAACCAGATAGTTGGGTTGGGCATGTTCAATGAGAGTATGATCTTTATATAGTTTGAGTATGCGGTTCATTTTTTTGCGAGATTCGATACGATACCATCCCAGGTCTTCATAGGTCTCAGTGACTTTACATTTGTTTTTTCGATGGAGGGTGTGCATCTGATCAGGGGTTGTACCTTCTTTGAACTTAAGCAACAGTTGATGGGGAGCGTGCGGATCAAATTTACTTGCGTCCCTTTGGTCTAGATAACGAAGGGTGAACCAGGTGGATATTAAAATGAGAACGGCCACGATGCTAAACGATAACCACATTGGCTTGACCCCTTTCCCAATTGGATTTTGACACGACTTATCCTATGCGGACTCTATGAAAATGCGCGGGCTTTCTTCCAAAATGGGTCGGGAGTACCGATAGATTCATAGGTTGATCTGAAGTCAATACATGATAGGTTGGATTGAGTTTAGTCGATTGATAGGTTTGATGGAATTCGTTAAGATGAAGAGAGGCACCTCATAATTGAACATAAGGGAATGTGATATGGTTGATAGCAGATCAGATGAAACCGGAAGTAAGACCTGTTCAATCCCATGAGATACAGGAAGCGATTCATTTTGCTATGAGTGTACGAAGTGAAGTGTTTCCCATGATGGATCACACCGTACTTCCTAAGGACTTTGAACAGTTCAGCGAACATTATATGAATCGAAAGGATACTGTTTTTGTGATCGCTCGATTGGGTGAAGCGGGCATTATCGGCTCGATTGGCATTGTTCCTTACGATGGGCGAATTCAGGTTATTGATGGTCGATACCCCGAACATACTGCGGCTGAGATTGTAAAATGTTACGTTGATCCTGCCTACCGCAGATATGGCATTGGTTCACTATTGGTCAAAGAACTGCAGCAGATCGTAGCCAAAATGCCTTATACCACGTTATATCTGCACACCCATCGTTTTCTGCCGGGGGCCGTAGAGTTTTGGAAACGTCAGGGCTTTACGTTTATTACGGAAGAACTGAATGAATGGCAGATCGTGCATATGGACAAACCCCTAAACGTTTAGATCGGAGAGATGTAGGAATGTACACAAGTCTGATTGAGAAACTGGCCCACACAAAGGCGTTAAAATGGTTCCCGAACCATCAAGTCGAGGAAAGCTGGATTGTTGAAGTTGAACGGGAACTTGGGTTTTTGTTACCGCCTTCCTACCGATGGTGGCTTCTCAATTATGGGCAAGCGATGTTAAGCGGGACACAAATTTTAACAATTACTTCATCAGAGCACAGAGAGTACACAGATACGGACATTCTCTATATCTACAGACTTGCAGATGAACAGGCGAAGCAGGAAGGCAAGCTGGAACTGTTTATTCCTGATGAGGATGTACTGTACTATTTTGATACACGCTCAGCTGATGAAAGCGGTGAATTTAAGGTGATGTGCTTGGATTACTTTAATGGAGAGCCAGAAGTGTATGCGAATTCTTTTGCAGAATTTCTAGAAAAGTTGATTGATCAACGAACGCCTCGGAACGCCTAGGTAGTGAATCGTATTGTTTCAGACAGAGAATGCAATTGGGGGAATAACAGATGAGCAATATTAAACAAAAAGTTGTATTTATTGATATTGATGGCACATTGGTAGACGACGACGGTAACATCCCATTGTCTGCACAAGAGGCTTGCAAACAAGCTCGTAAGAATGGACATTTGCTGTATCTTTGCACAGGCCGCTCCAAGGCTGAGATCTATGATTCGATCTGGGATATAGGCTTTGACGGATTGATTGGAGCAGGCGGAGGGTACGTCGAATACGGATCTGATGTGTTATATCATAAAAAAGTAACTGCAGAAGATGTTCGTCATATGGTCGATTTCTTCAATGAACATGGCGTTGATTTCTATCTCGAATCCAACTCTGCATTGTATGCGAGCAGTAATCTTCAGACTCATCTGGAACGCCGCATCTATGGAGATATTGAGAATGATCCAGTCGCCCGGGAGAAAAAGGAAACCAAACCTCATCCGTTTATTGCAGGCTTAACCTATGGTGAAGCCGATCTGTATAAGGATGATGTCAACAAGGTCTGCTTTCTGGAAAGCCCGGTGGTTGCGTTTGAACGAATCAAAGAGGAGTTTGAAGGCAAGTTCGAAGTCATTCAATGCACTGTACCTGTTTTTGGAGAGGGCAGCGGTGAGCTGATGATCCCGGGAATCCACAAAGCGATTGCCATTGCAGATTTGTTGCAGCATCTGGGGATGTCGCGGGAAGATACGCTGGCTATCGGAGATGGGATGAATGATGCCGAGATGCTGGAATTCTGTGCTGTAGGTATTGCTATGGGGAATGCGAAACCCGGTCTGAAAACTATTGCCGATGATATCACGGGCTCCGTGGAAGAAGACGGACTGTATCATAGTTTTGTGAAGTATGGGCTAATTTAAGGACTTGGGTAAGACAACTGTAAGATTTGATTAGATCAGTTAAACAGACATCTCCGTCATTGGAGGTGTCTATTTTTATATTCAAGTTTATTGCTTATCTTAACGAGAAAGTTTAATATGAATTTTGAAAACAAGGGATTTTTTGGTTTTTAAATGAATTTAAATGAAACATGAACATTGAATATATGGAGGATGCCCGATGAGTAACGTTGCTCTGTTGTTTCCCGGACAAGGGTCTCAAATCGTTGGAATGGGAAAAGATTTTTGGAATCAGTTTGATGTAGCCAAGCTCTTATTTGAAGAAGCTAGTGACGCTATTTCTTTCGATCTAAAAAAGCTATGCTTTGAAGGAAACATGAATGATTTGACATTGACGATGAATGCCCAACCTGCGCTGTTAACGGTTAGTGTTATTGCTTTTCGCGTATACATGCAGGAAATTGGGATGACACCTGTTTACATGGCAGGGCACAGCTTGGGGGAATATTCGGCTCTCGTATGTGCAGATGTTCTATCTTTTCGTGATGCTGTTCAACTTGTAAGACAACGGGGTATCATTATGCATAATGCAGATCCATATCAGCAAGGGACCATGTGTGCTATTTCAAACATCGGAGTGGGAACGCTCCAAGAAATATGTGAAGAAGTCTCGACCAACGAACGTCCGGTAAGTATTGCTTGTATAAATGCAAACCAGCAGTTTGTCATTTCAGGCCATCGCCAATCTCTAGAAGAAGTGATAAGAAGGACGGAATCCAAGGATACAAAACATTCTTATCTTCAAGTATCCGGTCCGTATCATTCTCTCATGATGCAAGATGCGGCAGAACAATTCAAGATTGAATTGCATCAATATCGTTATAGCGATGCAGCCTACCCGATCATTTCCAATGTCACAGCGGAGCCATATCAGTCGGATCGACCCGTTGTGGATTATTTAAATAACCAGATGACTTGGCCAGTAAGATGGTTGGAGTCTATGCACTATTTAATAGAACAGGGGGTTGATGAGGTCATTGAACTGGGTTCCAAACAAGTGTTGGTGAGTCTTATGAATAAAATAACGAAGAACATTGTGCCTTACTCTTTAGGTCAACCTTCCGATTTAACGATACTTGCGAATTCACAGGCAAGACAAGACAAACTGTTAACCATACGTAAACAAAAGTTGTCTCAACTGATGATCACGGCATTCACTTCACGGAATTACAGTCAGGACCTGGCAATATACAATAAAACAGTTGAGCTATTATTTCCTAAATTACAAATGATGAAAGAACAGCTAGACAATAATCGCCATGAACTCAGTGAAAAAGATATACATGATTCTATCGAATTGTGTCATTGTATTCTTAGAGCGAAACAATCTCCTATGAACGAAAAAGCGATGATGAATACTATCTAGCAGGTTTGATATCTGCCATAAGCCGTGTCACCCAGGCAGTCTCGTCTTGAGACTGTCTGTTTGTTATTGGATATGCTCTGAAATGATCAAAAAATGTATTTCCATTGTCGTGAATATGTAAAATCACACTCCCAATAAAAACTATTTTTTACCATATAGTAACAATAAATTTCTTGAAATTACATATATTTCTATGGTAAAATTTTGCAAGAAATATGTGTAACTAATTAGATAAGTTTTCCAGAGATGATCCATTTGGAGGAGAGATATGTATACCAGTCAATTTCAAACACTCGTTGACGTCATTCGCGACAGAAGCAAAATGACAGACCGGGGTATTCGTTTTATTGATTCTGATAAAATCGAAACTTGGATGTCCTATAGTGAATTATTTAATGCAGCCAAAGGTTATTTGGGATATTTACAAAAAATCGGATTACAACCCGGGCAGGAAATTATTTTTCAGATTCAAGAAAACAAACGCTTTTTAATCGCGTTCTGGGCCTGTTTACTGGGTGGAATGATACCCGTACCTGTAAGTATTGGTGAAGATGAAGAACAAAATATGAAAGTATGCCGTATTTGGGATTTGTTAAATGCCCCCTTTATGATTGCATCTGAGAAGGTGCTTGATAAAATGAAAAAATTCGCTTTGCAGCATGAACTGTCTGATTTTCATCGTCAGCTGGAGAAGAGAGCGGAAATAATACAGGACAAGGTATATGAATATGATGCTGTTAAATATAATGAGCCCAAGTCAGAGGACTTGGCGTTTATTCAATTTTCGTCCGGATCAACCGGTGATCCTAAGGGAGTCATGCTCACACACCGCAATTTGATATACAACGCATGTGCTGCAATCAATTGTGCAAAGATCAGTATAGAAGATAGTTTTCTCTCCTGGATGCCCCTCACCCATGATATGGGTTTGATCGGATTCCACCTCGTACCACTAGTGGCAGGTATTCACCAGTATCTGATCCCAACGGAATTATTTATTCGAAAACCAATTCTATGGATGAAAAAAGTCAATCAACATAAAGCAACCATTCTATCCTCTCCTAACTTTGGTTATAGGTATTTTTTGAATTTTTTTCGTGAGGACAAGGCCGAGGGATGGGATCTGTCATGTGTCAGAGTCATCTATAATGGGGCCGAACCCATATTACCAGAGGTATGTGATGAGTTCCTTAATGTATTGTCAGCATACCAGTTGAAGAGAACAGCTATGTTCACCGTATATGGATTAGCGGAGGCCTCAGTGGCTGTCTCCTTTCCTGAAGTAGAGAAAGCTTTTGCTTCGGTGTATGTCCACCGCGATTATTTGAATTTTGGTGAACTTGTTGTCGAAGTTGAGAAGGAAGCAGAGCATGTGGCTTCGTTCGCTGTCGTTGGTCAGGCTATTGACTATTGTCATGTCCGGATATGTGATGAGGAGATGAACCCTGTTCCGGATTATGTTATCGGTAAAATACAAATTCAGGGAGAGAACGTCACCCAAGGATACTACAATAATCCACTGGCAACCGAGAAGTTGTTCACTCGCGATGGATGGGTGAATACAGGGGATCTGGGTTTTACCATGAACGGTACTCTTGTGGTCACAGGACGGGAGAAAGACATTATTTTCATTAATGGTAAAAATATTTATCCCCATGATATCGAACGTGTGGCTATTCAACTGGATGAGGTTGATCTCGGCAGAATTGCTGCTTGCGGTGTATATGATTCGAGTAGTCAGAGTGAAGAGATTATTGTATTTGTCGTTTATAAAAAAAGGATTGAACACTTTGTGCCGTTAGCTATGAACATTAAAAAACACCTGTACATTCATGGAGGATGGAGTGTCAAGGAAGTACTGCCCGTTAAAAAGTTACCCAAAACAACAAGTGGAAAAATCCAGCGTTATCATTTAGCCAAGGAATATGAAGCAGGGAAGTTTTTAACAGAATCAGCACTTATCCAAGAAGAGCTTATGAATGACAAGCAAAGAAAAAAAGTGCCTGTTTCCGTTCAAGTTCTGGAACAGGAATTAATATCTCTATTTTCAGAAGTGTTGGTCGGGAAGAAAATTGAACTTGAGGATAGTTATTTTGATATGGGTGCCACTTCGTTGCAGCTGGCCCAGATTGCTGAGCGGTTAGAAGAAAAATATGGAGAAGAGCTTGCTGTTACGGATCTCTTCACCTATCCCTCTATAACGGATTTGGTAGGATATCTGGCTGGTGACCGCAGTGAAAACGAGAGTGTGCATCCCGCTCCGAAGCATCAGTCATCGTCCAATGATATCGCCATTATCGGTATGTCTATGAATCTTCCCGGAGCCTCCAATGCAAGTGAGTTTTGGCATGTATTGGAAGAGGGGAAGCACTGTATTCAAAATTATCCTGAACGTCGGATAAAAGACGCAGCGGATTATCTTCAGTCTATTCGTAGTGATATGGATGGAATGGAAAGGATCAAGGGGGGCTATTTAGATCAAATTGATCCATTTGATTATTCGTTTTTTGGCGTAACCCCGAAAACCGCTCAATTTATGGACCCAAATCAAAGAATGTTTCTGCAAACGGCATGGCATACGCTCGAAGACGCGGGATATGCAGGTGCGGAGATCAGCGGAAGTCATGTAGGGGTGTATGTGGGTTATTCCAAGGTCGGCTATGATTATGAACGGCTTATCACGGCAAGTTATGCATCAGAGATCAAACATTATATTATTGGTAATTTACCGTCTGTGCTAGCGAGCAGAATTGCATACTTTTTAAATTTGAAAGGCCCAGCAATAACGATAGATACGGCTTGTTCCTCCTCACTTGTTGCGGTTCATATGGCATGTAAAGGTTTACTTGCAGGAGATTGCAGGATGGCCATTGCAGGAGGCATTCGAACCTCCTTATTACCAATCAGTATCGGACTGGACATGGAATCACCTGATGCATTGACAAGAGCATTTAGCGAAGATGCAAGCGGCACGGGATTTGGAGAAGGTGTCGGGGCGGTGATGTTAAAGCCACTGCAGCAAGCCATCGCGGACGGCGACTATGTCTATGGCGTAATTAAAGGAAGTGCAATTAATCAGGATGGAAAAACGGTGGGAATTACGGCACCTAATCCTGAGTCACAGACGAATGTAGTTGAACAGGCGTGGAAAGAAGCCGGTATTTCTCCGGACACACTTCACTTTATAGAAGCACATGGAACAGGGACTAAATTAGGGGATCCCGTTGAATTTAATGCTTTACGTAAAGCATTTGAAAAATATACGGATCGAAAACAGTTTTGTGCGATCGGGTCCGCCAAGACCAACATGGGACATAGTTTTGAAGCTGCGGGTATAACCGGATTAATTAAATCTGTTCTCATGTTACAGCATAGAAAGGTTCCACCATTGGTTCATTTTGATAAACCTAATTCTGCCTTGAGATTTGAATCCTCACCATTCTATGTGAATCGGGAATTGATGGATTTGGGTGATGTGGATCGACCGATACGATGCGGAGTCAGCTCGTTTGGCTTCAGCGGCACAAACGCGCATGTGGTTCTTGAAGAATATGTTCCATCACAGACAGTACACCAAACTTCGGATCAAGAGCCTCACCTGTTTGTGTTATCTGCTCTTAATGAACAGGCGCTGAATGACCTGATCAGAATGTATATTCAGTATATAGAAGAGCGCAGCAGCGTCAGCGTTCAACAAATCTGTTATACAGCAAGTAGGGGAAGAGCCAGTCTTGATTACCGTCTCGCCATCGTTATAACGAGTACACAGGAACTATTAGAAAAATTGAAACAAATTTCACGAGGTGAAAACAAGCTGACAGATGTTTATTTTGGCTATGCCCAAAAAGACAGAACACTCACTTCTGACCATCTCTATACACTGTCAAAAGCAGAATCCTTGCATTCATTCGGTGAGTTATTTACACAAGGGGCAGTGATCGATTGGGAGAGGTTGTATGAAGGCGAGGTCATCCCTAAAATTCCATTACCTTTATATCCATTTGAGCAGAAAAGGTGTTGGATCGAAGTCAAACAACCGGTATCTGCGAAACATAAGGTAGAAAGGAATGGGGTTCCAATGGAGAAAAAAACAAACGATGTGCAATTGAAAATTAAGACAAGCATCAGTCGTGCATCCGGTCTGAAACTGGCAGAACTAGATGAACATGCCCATTTTCTGCAGATGGGGCTGGACTCTATCATTCTTGTGCAAATCCAGAAAGAAATATCAGACGCATTTGGTTTGGATATCCCGATGGAAATGTTTTTTGAGACGCTTACGAATATCAACGCCTTAGTGCAATATGTGACAGAGAACACGAAAGAAAAGAATGTATCTGCCCACACAAGTGTTAGGCCAGAACAGGAACCTTCTGAAAAACAACATGCTGCATCGGTCTCTCATACAAATGCAGCCCAATCAGGAGCGCATTCAGAGCAAATTGTGGTGTCTGCGATTCAGCTGATGGAGTCGCAATTAAAAAGCCTGAATTTGTTATTGGGAGAGCAAACTGCTGCTCAGCTGGCTCCTAAGCACATGAAACAGAATGGACTTTATGAAGTTAGAGAAGTCAGAGAAGTATCCAATACGAAATCAAACATTGAAAATAATAAAACGAATGAGAACGGTAAAGAGAATGGAACCAATCAGGTAATATCTAATTCCGACGCCAAGGAAATCAAGCCATTTATACCGTATCAATCACTGAAAATTCAAGAAGAAAGTCCATTCTCAGCGCTCCAGAATCAGTATATTGAACAATTTATTGCGAGGTATACGACTAAAACGAAAGGCTCCAAGTTAAAAACAGATCAGAACCGCTATGTGCATGCCAATAATCGCAATGTTGCTGGATTCCGCTCGTATTGGAAGGAAATGGTGTATCCCATCACGGCTACACGCGCTGACGGGTCCAAAGTATGGGATATCGACGGGAACGAATACTTGGATCTGACAATGGGGTTTGGTGTCAATCTATTTGGTCATAATCCATCGTTCATCCAAAATATTATGGCCGAAAGCATTCAAGGGCAGATGCCTCCATTGGGTCCCATGTCAGACTTGGCAGGAGATGTTGCAACCAAAATTTCAGAGTTGACAGGTGTAGAGCGTGTCGCTTTTTATAATTCAGGAACCGAAGCTGTCATGGTTGCGCTGCGTTTGGCAAGGGCGGTCACCGGGCGTTCCAAAGTTGTATTATTTTCCGGATCGTATCACGGTACACATGACGGCGTACTTGGGGTAGCGAATCCCGAAGAAGTTTTATCTTCTGCATTGCCCATGGCTCCTGGAATTGTGAAAAGCTCAATGGATGATTTGATCATTCTGAATTATAACCATCCGCAATCCCTAGAACAGATCCGTCATATGGGTGATGAATTGGCTGCTGTGCTTGTAGAGCCGGTGCAAAGTCGAAGACCTGATCTTCAACCAACCTCGTTTTTACATGAACTTAGAGAGATTACTACACAATCGGGCACTGCACTTATTTTTGATGAAGTCATTACCGGATTTAGAATCGGGTTGGGTGGAGCACAGGAATGGTTTGGAGTTCAGGCGGATTTGGTTACCTATGGAAAAGTAGTTGGCGGCGGACTTCCGATTGGTATTGTGGCAGGAAAAGCGGAATTTATGAATGCTGTAGATGGAGGCTCCTGGAATTTTGGTGACCATTCGTTTCCTCCCGATGCAGACAAAAAAACCTTTGTGGGTGGAACGTTTTGCACTCATCCGCTTACCATGCGAGTAACGTTAGCCGTACTGCAGCATCTTCAATCTGAAGCAGGAACGCTATACAAAGAACTAAATGAAAGAACAGAGTACCTTGCAAAGGAATTAAATGAGGTTTTTAAAACATCGAATGTACCTATTCAGATGGTGAACTTTGGATCACTGTTCAGATTTATTTCCTTTGGGGATATGGAGTTGTTTTTCTACCATTTAATCCATAAAGGTTTATATATTTGGGAAGGCCGCAACTGTTTTATATCTACGGTTCATTCCATGGATGACATGAATACAATCATTAAGATTGTAAAAGAGACGATCAGTGATTTGCGGGAGCTGGGCTTTATTCCTGGTGCTACCCCTGTAATGGAAGTTCCGCTGTCTTTGGAGCAAAAACAAATATTATTAACTTCACTGCACGGTGAAGATGCAAATGCGGCATTAAATCAGAGTGTTATTTTGAAAATGAAGGGTCACATGAATCGGTCCGCTCTGGAGCAGGCTGTGAATCAGATTGTACAGCGTCATGAAGCTCTGCGAACTATTGTTCATGTGGATCGTGAGACACAGGAAGTTCGAGCGGGCATGGAATTTCACTGCACATGGCTGAATTTCTCCATGTATGCCGACGAGAAGCAAGAACAGGAAATGTCCGATTGGTTATCTACCCATGCAAGTCAAGCATTCAACCTGCAATCCGGGGAACCCTTGTTTAGAATTACGTTGCTTGAACAAGCAGCGAATGAGTATGTTATGGTGATGACCTTTCATCATATTATTGCAGATGGCTGGTCGATTGCTTTATTTATTCAGGAATTGGAACAGATTTACTCTTCTCTTGTTCGGAAAATTCCAGTTCAATTGCCAGAAGCTACTCCGTTTCGTGAGTATTTAACTTGGCAGCAATTTCAACAGGATAGAGGCGCGTTTGAGCATGGGGTTCAATTCTGGGAAAAGCAATTTTCCTTAGCTTATCCGAACGTAGTTCTACCAACGGTACGGTCTGTTGAGGTGCAAAAGGGGTACTCAGGTGCACGATACTCCATGAAACTGGATCATTCCTTAACAGCATCCTTGCGAACGTTAAGTATTAATAATAAAAACAGTTTGTTTGTCACGATGTTTGCCGCGTTTCATTTATTTTTGCACTGGCTTACAGGGCAGTCTCAGCTTGTGGTCGGTGTGCCTACAGCAGGTCAGTCTCATATGAGGAAAAATGCTTTGATGGGCAACTGTGTCAATATTCTGCCTGTTCATCATACCTTGTTAGCGGAGCAGTCCGTTGCGGACCATATTATTCAGCTTAAAGAGCGGTTGGCTCTTGCCATGGAATATCAGCATGTCCCATTAACGCTTGTATCCGAGCAGCTTGCCCCTATGAGCGCACCGGAGACCCGCATTTTATTTAATATGGACCGAACGATTCATCATCTTCAGTTCAATAATATAGAAACGGAGCTTGTGTCGTATCCGATTAAACATATTTCATATGATTTATTTCTCAATATAACGGATGTCAGCCATGAAATTTATCTGGATTTTGATTACAACACCGACCTGATCGGACATGAGATCATGAAATTGTGGTCTGAAGGTTTCATAGGTTTACTGCATCGTATGGTCAGTCATCCTGAAGCCGGGATTTCGTCATTGACCTTATTTTCAGATCAACAACAGGCGCGATTAGACGATATGTACAATCAATTTAAAACGGAACGTGCTGTTAGCGTTAGGCATACTGCCGAGTTTGTGTATCCGGCCAATGATACTGAACGAAAGCTGGCGCGGATTTGGGAGGACGTATTGTCTTTGGGTCAAGTGGGCAGAAATGATCACTTCTTTGATCTTGGAGGCAACTCTCTGCAGGCGACAGTGATGCTCTCCAAAGTCCATCAGCAGTTTCAACAACATATTTCAATCGTTCAATTATTCAAGCATAAACACCTGAAGGAGCTTGCCAGTCTGATTACAGACGAGAACGTAAGCCCACTTGTTCCGATCAGCCTCTTGGAGGTCAAAGAGCTTTACGAGACTTCTCCTGCACAACAACGAATCTATTTTCTGGATCAATTCGAGCCAAATAGTGTGTTCCAGAATATGTGCGGTTATCTGACAGTCAGAGGAGATATAGATGAAGCTGGATTAATGGACGCATTAGAACAAATGGTGCAGCGTCACGAAGCTTTTCGCACCAGCTTTCATCTCGTTGAAGGAGAACTTTACCAAGCCATTACTCCTTCAATTGATTTTCAAGTGAAACGATCAGAGCAAAGCTATGATTCATTTGAGCAGCATATCAAGGCGTTTACTAAACCGTTTAATTGCTCACAAGCTCCATTAATACGCGCCGAATTCATTCGTGCAGAAGCGGATTATGCAGTGATTCTCATTGAGATGCATCATATTATATCGGACGGGTATTCCGTGGCTATTCTAGCGAATGAACTTATGGATGCATATGCCGGAAAAAGTATGCCGGGAATCAAGATTGAGTACAAGGACTTTGCTGCTTGGCAGAAAGAGTATATGGCAAGTGAAGCATATAAACAGCAGGAGAAGTACTGGCTGGATCAATTCCGTGGGGAAATACCTTACCTAAATCTGCCCACCGATTTTGTTCGGCCACCGCACTTGACTTCGGCTGGGTCAAGACTGTCATTTGTTCTGGACCTGGATCTGAAAGAGTCTCTGAATAGACTAGCCAAACAAACAGGAACCACACTGTTTATGGTGTTGTTAGCTGCGTACAACGTGCTGCTTCATCGATATACAGCTCAAGAAGATATTATCGTAGGAACGCCAACATCTGGAAGAAATCATCCAGATGTTGAGCATATGATCGGTGTCTTTATTCAGACGGTAGCGATTCGATCTAAGCCTGCCGGGAATAAATCGTTTCGATCCTATCTCGAAGAGATCAAAAATCAATCTCTCGATGCATTGAATAACCAGGACTATGTATTTGACAATCTGGTTGAAAAATTAAACATACATCGGGAATCGACAGGAACAGCCTTATTTAATACCATGTATATTTTTCAAAATACAGCGTTGAATTCAAGGCAGGAAAAGAACTGCGATTTTAAAGTGAGAGAGATCAACCTCGGCGTATCGTTATATGATCTGATGTTCATCGTTGAAGAGGATAACGAGTATCTGGAGATGCACTTGAATTACAAGACAGAACTATTTGAATGGAATACCATCGACCGAATGAAGACACATCTACTCAATATCCTCAGAGACATTGTGATGGAGCCGGATGTTGTATTATCTGATATTGAAATGTTGTCTGAACGGGAGAAGTATGTCCTTTTACAAGATTTTAATGATAGTTCAATCGATTATTCCCGAGATCAGACCGTAAAGGAACGCTTCGAGGCACAGGTAGAACAAACCCCGGACCAATTGGCTCTGAGTTATGGTGATGAGCAATTAACATATCGTCAATTGAACGAACGAGCGAATCAGTTGGCATATACGCTACGGGCTGAAGGTGTATGCACGGATCAACTTGTAGGAATTATGACAGAGCGTTCCATTGACATGATTGTTGGCATCGTTGGCATTATCAAAGCGGGCGGGGCGTATGTACCGCTTGATCCGGATTCTCCCGAAGAGCGCATCCAGCATATCTTGCGTGACTCAGGAGCGATGTTGTTGGTCACGCAACAGCACCTTAAACAAAAAGGGCTGTTCGATGGGAAAATTGTAGATTTGAACGATGAAAAAAGCTATGCAGCTAATCTCTCCAACTTGGAAGGGACAGGGGATTCCAGCCAACTGGCTTATGTAATCTATACTTCCGGTACAACGGGAATGCCAAAAGGCGTCATGATTGAACATCGTCAGGTTCATCATTTGGTTACATCGTTGTACAGCCAGGTCGTGAATGATTCAAATATCGGTATGCATGTTGCTTTAATAGCTCCTTACTATTTTGATGCATCGGTTAAACAGATTTTTGGTGCGCTGTTGTCCGGACATGCCTTATTTGTTGTCGACAAGGAGACGGTGGGGGAAGGACTAGAGTTAATGAATTATTACAAGCAGTACCAAATCGATTTAACCGATGGTACACCTGCTCACCTGAAGTTACTCTCCAGGGTAGAAAACGTTCAAGGAATCTCATTAAAATATATGCTCATCGGGGGAGAGGCTCTTTCTCAGCAAAGTGTTGCTGAATTCACAGCTTTATTTTCACTCCACGATACCCCGCCGCCAACCATTATGAATGTTTACGGTCCGACTGAATGCTGTGTTGATGCTGCGACGTACCGTGTGGTTCCGGAGGAGCTGGATTCAGAAAACAGACGAGATCATCTGCCGATCGGTCAAACGTTAGGCAATAACCGTTTGTATGTATTGAGCAAGCATGAAAAAGTTCAGCCTGTGGGTGTTGTTGGGGAATTGTGCATCTCCGGCGACGGGGTAGGCAGAGGATATTTGAACTTGCCTGAACTGACAGCGGAAAAATTCGTGCGTGATCCATTTGTTCAAGGTGCAACGATGTATAAGACGGGAGATATGGTAAGGTGGCAGCCGGATGGCAATGTCGAGTATTTGGGACGACTCGATCATCAAATTAAAATTCGAGGCTATCGAATCGAAGTGGGAGAAGTTGAGGCGGCATTATTACATGTACCAGGTGTGAATGAAGTTATCGTTGTTGCACATGAAGATGAGAACGGAGACAAATCCCTATGTGCTTATTTTACGGCGGATTTCGAAAAGACCGTTGGAGAGTTGAAACAAAATCTTTCTATCCTGCTTCCCAATTATATGGTTCCTGCTTATTTTATTCAGCTTGATGAACTGCCCCTGACATCTAACGGGAAAGTTAATCGCCGTTTACTTCCGCCTCCACTAGAAAATATACAAACGGGAAGTGAATACATCGAACCCCGGACTTCCATGGAAAAAACGTTACTACCCATTTGGAAGGATGTACTTGGTATAGATCAAATCAGTATAAAAGACAGTTTTTTTGATGTAGGAGGTAACTCTTTACGTGCAACCAAGCTGGCGTACAAAATCAATCAAAATCTGAGTGTGCGTATCTCGGTCAGAGACGTTTTTGAATGGCAGACGATAGAACAAATGGCCCGCTACATGGATCAGTTGGAGCAGCAGGTGAATCAGTCTATTCCTCAAGTGATAGCAAAAGAATATTACCCTATTTCTTCTGCACAAATGAGAATGTACATTATGAGCATTAAAGCAGGCGAGGAACTCATCTACAACATGTCAGGTATGTTTATGCTGGAAGGAATGCTTGATCGGACACGATTGGAAGCAGCTTTCGAGCAGTTAGTGGATCGCCATGAATCGCTTCGGACTGGTTTTAAAGTCATCCACGGAGAACCCAGACAAATCATCTACCCTGAAGCAAAGTTTGTGATTGAATCTATTCATGCAGTGGAAGAAGAAATGGAAGAACAGATCCAGCAGTTTGTTCGTGCCTTTGATCTGGGAGAGGCACCGCTTATGAGAGCAGGACTGATTAAGCTTCGGCAAGATTGCCATGTACTGCTAGTGGATCTTCACCATATCATTGCAGATGGACTATCTGTGCAGATTTTAATGACCGAACTCGGTCAGTTATATCGCGGAGAAAAGTTATCCCCTCTTCGAATTCAATACAAGGACTATGCGGAATGGCAGCAATGCCAACTTGAAAGTGACTGGATGAAAAAGCAGGAGCAATACTGGCTCGAGGTCTTCAGTGAAAAGATTCCGCTACTGGAATTGCCAACAGATTATGAAAGACCTGAATCGCCGCGTTATGAGGGAGAACTAATGGAAATTGCTGTGAAAGAAGATCTGGTCTTAAGCTTGAGAAAATTGGAAGCTCAGACAGGAACAACATTAAACATGATCTTGCTCGCTGCTTATACGATTTTGTTGTCTAAGTATAGTGGACAAGAGGATATCATTGTGGGTATGCCGATTGCAGGAAGAACACATGCGGATCTGGAGCCGGTGATGGGCATGTTCGTGAATACACTGGTTGTTCGAAATCAGCCTGCGGCGGATAAAACATTTGCATCTTATCTGCTGGAAGTTAAAGAACATATGTTGAACGCTTATGAGAATCAGGATTATCCATTTGAGGAATTAATCAAAAAAGTGGATCGAACCAAGGACGCACGGCGGAATCCGTTGTTTGACACCATGCTTGTATTACAAAATACAGGTCCGTCAGAGATTCACATGGATGGCATCACCTGTAAGCCTTATGCTCCAAATAATCGCGTATCCAAGTTTGATTTAACGCTGTATGTCACTGAGTCGGATCACCAATTCGATGCCTCTTTTGAATACAGCACGATGTTGTTTGAAAAAACAACGATTGAAGCCATGTCACAACATTTACTGCTGATTCTGACAACGATATGCCGCGAGCCTGATATAGAAATCAATGAGATCCAATTGGCTGACGAAAACACGAATGAGGATACACTGACCCATCTGATAGAGATGGATTTTTTCTAAATGAACTGAAAATATAAATAGTGATCGGGGTGCCGTATGTCTATATTTAAGAAACAAGAAATGTATTGGGCAAGCCGATTTGAAGAAGAAGATGTTCTTGTTCATTTGCCTTATTGCAAGATCAATTTCAAACACGCACACGATACTAACCAACAAAATTATATTTATAAGCCATTGTCAGTCGAAGTATCTAATAAAATCAAATCGATCTCTAGAAACAATCCCATGGCCATGTACACGATATTATTATCCGGAGTTCAGTGTCTCTTATATAAATACACCAATGAAACCAAAATAATGATGGGCATGAGAGTGATGGAAGAGAAGAACAGTGACTTGACGCTCTCGAATAAGGTTCTTCTCTTAAAAAACAATATCGATCATACGATGTCATTTAAGTCCATATTTAATCAAATGAAGGTCATTTTCAGTGAGGCTATCCAACATCAACAAATTTCTTTCAGAAAAATGGTTGAACGTTTAAATATTCAGTACGATTCGAACCACGTACCAATGATCCATACATTGATCTCATTAGGGAAAGCTCAGACAGTACTTGATGACAATAACGTAAGAGCGGCAACGATATTTCACTTTGATCTGGAGAACGAGAATGTTCATTTGAAATTAACCTATGACGCAGAGCGTTATGATCAAGATTATATGTTGCAAGCCGCAGAGCATCTGGATCAGTTGTTTGCTATCCTATTGCACCAACCCGATCTGGCGTTGAGTCAAGTCGAAATGTTGTCAACTTCTCAACGGAACGAGCTGTTGTTCGATTTTAACGAAACAAAAGTGGCTTATCCGCAGCATAAGTTAATGCATCAATTATTTGAAGAACAGGCGGAGCGGACGCCAGATCATCCTGCTGTCATATTTGAGAGTAGTGTATTAACTTACAGAGATTTAAATCAACAATCCAATCAATTGGCCCGGACACTTCAAGCTAAGGGAGTGCAGACAGGGCAATTCGTTGGAATCATGGCGGAACGCTCACTGAAGATGATTGTAGGATTATTAGGTATTCTGAAAGCTGGAGGAGCTTATGTCCCGATTGATCCGGAATATCCTGCAGATCGTATTCAATTTATCCTTGAGGACTCCAATGCCGCTTGGTTGCTCCATCACAGTTATATACAAAAACCTGAGCAATATATGGGAACGTCTATCCTTCTCGAAGATACTGCCCATTGCAGTAACAGTCATTTGAATCTGGAGTACTCAGCCAGTGCAAGTGACCTAGCATATATGATCTACACGTCAGGAACAACTGGTAATCCCAAAGGTGTCATGATTGAACACGCCAGCATTGTGAATTCTTTACAATGGAAATCGGATTTTTATCATTTTAGAGGTAACGACCGAGTATTAATGCTGAATCCCTTTGTGTTTGATTCGTTCATTACTCACTTTTTTGGTCCGATGATCTCAGGATCGACTGTGTATCTGTTAAACGGGCAGCAATGTAAAGATGCGGTAGCCATCAATTCGATGATCAGGAAAGAGAAAATTACGCATATTCAAAGCCCGCCCAGTTTCCTGATGACTCTTTTGGAACAAGCACAAGCAGAGGATTGGGCTTCCATGAAAAATGTAGTTGCTGCGGGAGAGAAAATTGTGCCCTCGTTAATACACCGTTTAAATCATATCAATCCAAGGATTGAAGTATGCAACGAGTATGGCCCGACTGAAAATAGTGTGGTATCTACAGTTCTTACAATCAGCTCCACGGAGCAATATATCTCGATCGGGAAGCCCATTTCGAATAATAGAATCTACATTTTAAGTGAACACCGTGAATTGCAGCCTGTTGGAGTACAGGGAGAATTATGTGTAGCGGGAGCGGGGATCGCCAGAGGTTACTTGAATCGTCCTGACCTGACGGCGGAAAAATTTGTAGATGATCCGTTTGTGCCTGGAGCGAAGATGTACAAGACAGGTGACTTTGCAAGGTGGCTGCCTGATGGAAATATTGAATATATCGGAAGAATGGACCATCAAGAAAAAATTCGTGGATACCGGATTGAACTTGGTGAAGTGGAGGGTGCACTTTTAAATATAACCGGTGTTCAAGAGGCTATTGCAATCGCCATTGAAGACGAAGCGGGAACAAAGCAATTATGTGCCTATTTCGTAGGAGTTGAAGCAATGACCATTACGGAGCTGCGGGAAGAACTATCCAGGCATTTGCCAAGCTACATGATACCAGTCTATTTTGTGCAATTGGATCAGATGCCGCTTACATCCAATGGAAAGTTGGATCGTAAAGCACTGCCCGCTCCCAAAGAACATATGTTGAAGGGAATGGAATACGAAGCGCCGCGCACCATTATGGAGCAACAACTGGTATCTATTTGGGAAAGTGTACTGGGGGTGCAGAACATCGGGCTCCGGGATAATTTCTTTGAGCTGGGCGGGGATTCGATTAAGTCCATTCAAGTATCTTCGAGGTTATACCAGGCCGGTTATCAGGTACAGATGGACCATCTGTTTAAGAACCCAACCATTGCCAGCCTAATTCCTTATGTTCAGCCCATAAGCACAAAAGCTGACCAGGGAATCGTCACGGGCAGAGGGTTACTGACGCCTATCCAACGTTGGTTTTTTGAGCAGTACGAGGTGGATGCTCATCACTATAATCAGTCCATCATGCTGTATAGGCAAGAAGGTTTTCACGAGACTACCCTTCGTCAGGTGCTTGATAAAATGATTGAGCATCATGACGCACTTCGCACAGTGTATCATCGAACCGAACAAGGTTATGAGCAGTGGAATCCAGGGCTGGACCAAACCAAGTCATTCTATACGTTAGAAATAATGGACTTGAAGTCGTTAGCAGAACCATCGCTTCAAATCGAGAAGAAAGCCAATGAACTCCAACGATTGTTCAACTTGGGGCAGGGCCCTTTGATGAGATTGTGTGTGTTTCAATGCGCAGACGGCGATCATCTATTGATTGTGATTCATCATTTGGTGATCGACGGGGTTTCATGGCGAATCTTGATTGAAGATATATCAAAGAGCTATGAACAGTTAAGACTTGCAAGACCGATGCAGTTGCCACTCAAAACGGCATCGTTTCAATTATGGGCAGAACAGTTGCAGTTATACGCCGACAGCGAAGTTATGAGACAGGAATTGGAATACTGGAGTGTAATTGAACAATCCTCCTTTAAACCATTGCCAACCGATTTCAAAAGAAGTTATGCCCTCGAAAAAGATAGCGAAGAATTAACGATGGAATGGACGGTAACGGAAACAGAGCAGTTATTGAAACATGCAAATCGTGCGTATAACACAGAGATTACAGATCTCTTGCTTAGTGCACTAGGCATGTCCATTTATCAATGGACGGGCAGTGACCAAGTACTTGTCAATCTAGAAGGACATGGCAGAGAATCTATTATTCCGGAGTTTGATATTACACGAACGGTCGGGTGGTTTACAAGCCAATACCCGGTTGTGCTTAACATGAAAGAACATTCCGATATATCTCTGCTCATCAGAGCAAACAAAGAGATCCTTCGCAACATCCCTAAAAAGGGGATTGGATACGGGATTTTAAGATATTTAAGTACACATCAGAAAGATATTCCATTCACCTTGAATCCTGAAATCAGTTTCAACTATTTGGGACAATTTGATCAGGATCTTCAACATAGCGGGATGCAAATGTCTCCTTATTCCGGTGGAGCTACAGGAAGTGAGAATCACAGAAGAAATGTTCTCATCGATGTGAATGCTTTGATTATGGAAGGGAAATTGTGCTTGTCCTTGAAGTACAGCCGTACACAATATCATAAGGAAACGATGGAGCGAGTGGCGGCCTATTTCAAGAACCATGTGCAAGAATTAACAAAGCATTGCTTGAGCAAAGAGAAGCCGGAATTAACGCCAAGTGATCTATCCTTGAAAGGGATGAGCATTGAAGAATTAGAAGATCTGGTTCGCCAATCTGAGCGTATTGGTGAAATCGAAGATATATATGCGTTGTCACCGATGCAAAACGGGATGTTTTTTCACCATCTGCGTTATGAAGGTTCGGAAGCATATGTACTTCAAACGACGCTGGATCTTCACGGTTCTTTAGATGTGAGAGCATTTGAAAGAAGTTTGGATCAACTCATTGAGCGGAATTCGATTCTCAGAACGAATTTTCATGGCCAATGGAAACACGGTCCCTTACAAGTGGTTTACCGTCATAAACCAAACGGGATTTTATACGAAGATTTGCGTGAAATGAAGGAAGAAGATCGTGACGCATACGTTGCAGACTATACAAGGAAAGATAAAATGAAGGGCTTTAACTTGTCTAAGGATGTGTTGATGAGGATTTCGATCTTGCAAACACAGGATCAAACCTATCGTTTCATTTGGAATTATCATCATATTTTAATGGATGGCTGGTGTCTTTCTCTTGTAATTCAGGAGCTGTTTGATGGTTATTTTGCGATACTTGAACAACGGAGAAGTGAGGAACAGGCAGCTGCACCTTACAAACTCTATATCGAATGGCTGGATAAACAGGATGATGAAGCATCTTTGAAATACTGGAGTGACTACTTGCAAGGATATGAGGAGCAAACCGCTTTACCAAAAGGACATATCCATCGGAAAATTAACGAATATCAATCGGAAAATCTCATATGCACACTGAGTCAGGAATTAACAGCGCGTATCTCATATGTCGCAAGTCAGAACCAGGTAACACTGAACACGCTAATGCAGACGGCTTGGGGAATGCTGCTACAGAAATACAATAACAGTCAAGATGTCGTATTTGGGAGTGTGGTATCAGGCAGACCAGCAGGGATTGCTGGAGTTGAACGCATGATCGGCTTGTTCATCAATACGATCCCTGTCCGGATTCAATCGCAAGTAAACGAAACATTTGCTGCGGTGATGAAACGGAATCAGGAGCAAGCTGTCGCTTCGCATCCACATGAAACGTATCCATTATATGAGATTCAGGCGGAAACCCGACAAAAGCAAAATTTGATTGATCATATTCTCGTTTTTGAAAATTATCCGGTACAAGGCATTACGGAACAGTTCGGAGATCAGGAGAAGACAGCACTTCAAATCACAAATGTAGAGGCAGATGAACAAACGAATTATGATTTTAACCTGATTATCAAACCAGGCCAAGCCATGAAATGCATGTTCTATTACAACGGCAATGTCTATGATCGAGCAAGCATAGAACGGATTCAAGGTCATTTGATTCAACTGCTGGAGCAGGTGGCTGACAACCCGCTAATCCAGGTCGATGCTATAAACCTGATGACAGCAGATGAGAAAGTGCAGATATTGGAATCTTTTAATGACACCAAGGCTGAATACCCCATGGATAAAACGATTCATGAACTGTTTGAAGAGCAGGCGGAACGAACTCCTGATCACGTCGCGATTGTGTTTGAAGGTCAACAGCTGACCTATCAGGAACTGAACAGGAAAGCCAATCAATTGGCAAGAACGCTGTATGGCAAAGGGATTCAACAAGATCAGTTCATTGGAATTATTACGGAACGATCATTAGACATGGTGGTGGGAATCCTTGCGATTTTGAAAGCAGGCGGCGCATATGTACCGATTGATCCTGATTATCCAGAAGATCGTGTGAAATACATGCTTGAAGATTCGGGTGTACATGTATTGCTGCTGCAGCGGCATATACAGGAACGTATCTTTTTTACTGGAGAAAGCATCAACTTTGATGAATTAGACGCCTACCATGAAGATGGTTCCAATTTGGGAGTAACTGTTTGCCCAACAGCGCTGGCTTACGTGATCTACACTTCGGGAACGACAGGGAAACCCAAAGGCACATGCATTGAACATAAAAACGTGGTTCGATTGTTGTTTAACAGTCAAAATAGGTTTGATTTCAAACCATCAGATACCTGGACGCTGTTCCACTCCTTTTGCTTCGATTTCTCAGTATGGGAAATGTATGGTGCCTTGCTCTATGGAGGCAAACTGGTTATCGTACCCCAAATGACAGCTAGAAGTCCGCAGCAATTTTTACAATTGTTAAGAGACGAACAAGTAACCATTTTGAATCAAACGCCAACGTATTTCTACCATCTTCTTCGGGAGGAATTAACAAGTCACGGAGAAAATCTGAATTTAAGAAAGGTGATTTTTGGAGGGGAAGCTCTTAATCCGACTTTATTAAAAAGCTGGAGGGAAAAATATCCATTCATTCAGTTGATCAATATGTATGGCATCACTGAAACCACCGTTCATGTAACCTATAAGGAAATCACGGAAATGGAAATACAGGCGGGCAAGAGCAACATTGGTAAACCGATTCCGACACTGCAAACCTATATATTGAACACACATCAACAACTGCAGCCAATTGGTGTTCAAGGAGAGTTGTATGTCGCAGGGGAAGGGCTGGCGAGAGGTTATCTGAATCGACCTGAACTGACAGCAGAGAAATTCGTAGAATATGCCTCGATCACTAAAGGAAAAATGTACCGAACTGGAGACGCTGCCAGGTGGCTGCCAGATGGTAATATTGAATATTTGGGACGAATCGATCATCAGGTGAAAATTCGGGGTTATCGAATTGAACTGGGTGAAGTGGAAACGGCTATTTTAAAAATAGACACGATCCAGGAAGCGGTTGTGATCGCCCATGAACATGAGGATGGATCAAAGCAATTATGTGCTTATTGGAAAGGTAGCAGCGCATTGTCAGCCAAGGAGATCAGATCAGCATTAGCTCATGAAATCCCGGATTACATGATCCCTTCTTATTTTGTTCATGTAGAGCATATTCCATTAACCTCCAATGGTAAGGTTGACCGGAAGGCATTACCTTTACCCAAAAAACATGTAGAGCAGGTAGCCGAATATGAGGCACCGCAGAGCCCAGTGGAACAAGCAATCATTTCTGCATGGGAAGCTGTGCTTGGCGTTCAGAGGATCGGCAGATCAGATCATTTTTTTGAACTTGGGGGAGATTCAATCAAATGTATTCAAGTAGCATCACGATTGCTTCAATCAGGCTATAAAGTGGAAATGAAGCATTTTTTCACCTATCCGGTCGTATCCGAATTAAGTGAACACGTCACCTCTGTGAACACTTATTATGATCAAGGGGAAGTGACAGGGAAAGTCATACTGACACCCGTTCAGCGCTGGTTCTTTGATCAAAACATGGTGGATGCACATCATTACAACCAGGAAATGATGTTCTACCGTAAAGATGGGTTCGATATCGGCTTCATTCACAGCATCATGAAGAAAATGATCAAGCAGCATGATGCACTTCGCATCGTTTATCGTCAGGTACCAGAAGGTGGATATGAAGCGTGGAACCGCGGAGCTGAAGAAGACGGATTATACAGCTTGGATATCTTCAATCTGAAGAATGAATCTGATCCGGCACCTTTGGTGGAAAGTAAAGCAAAAGAAATCCAGAGCAGCTTGGACCTGGCTCAGGGCCCATTGATTAAACTTGGCTTATTTCAATGCGCTGAAGGGGATCATTTGCTGATTGCGATTCATCATCTGGTGATTGATGGAGTGTCATGGCGTATTTTGTATGAAGATATTCAAACGGGGCTTGATCAGTTCCTCAGAGGGGAAGAAATCTGCCTGCCTCAAAAAACGACTTCGTTTAAACAATGGGCAGAAGGTTTGTCTACTTTTTCAGATCTTGCTTTGATAAAACAAGAGTACTCGTACTGGTATTCTGTGGATCAGGCTGAGCTAAGTCCTCTCCCTAAAGACATGGATTGTAAGGAGACGATTGGAAAAGACAGCGAAACGATTACCTTGCATTGGACGGCAGAGGAAACGGATCGGTTATTAAAGCAGATCCACCGTGCGTACAATACAGAGATTAATGATATATTGCTTACGGCTCTTGGAATGGCTGTCCATGATTGGACAGGCATGGATAAAATTGTCGTGAACCTGGAAGGGCACGGCAGGGAAGACATTCTTCCAGAACTAGATATTACACGTACCGTGGGATGGTTCACGAGCTTGTATCCGGTTATGGTTGCTATGGAAGCGGGGGCTAACATATCCAGAAGAATCAAGTCCGTCAAGGAAGGACTGCGCCAGATCCCGAATAAAGGGATCGGTTACGGGATTTTGAGGTACTTGTCGCCGGAGAATGAAGAAGGCAAATTAGGGAGAAATCCCGAAATCAGTTTTAATTATATGGGTCAGATAAATCAGGATTCGGATCAGGATGGCATTCGAATTTCAACGTATTCCAGCGGACCATCCGTCAGTGAAAATAACAAGAGACCGTTTGTGCTTAATATTAACAGTATCGTTGTAGAAGGGAAATTGTCACTGACTATCAATTATAGTCAGAAACAATATCAACGAGAAACGATGGAGCAACTGGCCTATTCTTATAAGGATAATCTTCGTAAAGTAATGGAGCATTGCATAACTAAAGAACAAACGGAACTTACCCCAAGCGATCTTTCACTTAAGGGATTGACACTGGATCAATGGGACCAAATGGTTGAATATACTCGAAATATCGGTCAAATCGAGAATGTGTATCCACTTACCCCTTTGCAGAAGGAAATGCTGTACGAAAGTGAGAGGAATCCTGTTTCGGGTGCGTACTTTGTACAAATTTTGTTTGATATGGCTGGAGATTTGGATGTTGCCTCTTTTGCACAAAGTTTGGATCAAATCATGCAAAGGCATGCGATATTAAGAACTAATTTTTACACTGGAATGCTGGACATTCCTCTTCAAATTGTCTATCAGGAGAAGAAATTTGAATTTAAAGTTGAGGATATATCAGGCAGAAGCGAATTGCAACGTAAAGCGTATATCGATCAACACATCAAGCAGGATCAGGCTAGAGGATTTGACTTGCAAAAAGATTCGTTAATCCGGATGTCTGTTATACGAACAGCCCCAGAAAATTATCATGTCATTTGGAGTTTTCATCATATTTTGATGGATGGCTGGTGTATGTCTCTGATCAGTAAAGAGATTTTCGAGAATTATTTTGCGATCCGGGAAAAACGAAAACCTGAAATGACGCTGTTAACACCATATAGTCAATTTATTGAATGGCTGGAGCAGCAGGACAATGAAGGAGCGATAACCTACTGGAGTCGTTACCTGGAAGGTTATGAGGGACAAACCAGATTACCTGGAGGGAAAACTAAACCGGAGCATGAAAGACAGGATTCCAGAACGCTAAACTGTCATTTGGATGAGGCATTGGTTCAGAGAATGAAACAAATTGCGGAGCAACAGCAGGTGACGGTGCATACATTTATGCAAACCGCGTGGGGTATTTTACTGCAACAATATAATGAAAGTAATGATGTCGTATTTGGTAGTGTTGTATCGGGCAGACCCCCAGTTATTCCTGGGATTGAAAGCATGATTGGACTATTTATTAATGCTATTCCTGTTCGTATTCGGGCTGAGGGTGAAGAATCCTTTATCACACTGATGAAAAGGACCCAAGTACAAGCAGTGGATTCACATGCTTATGATACGTACTCGTTATATGATATTCAAAATCTGACCAAGCAGAAACAAGATTTGATCAACCATGTTGTCGTATATCAAAATTTTCCGGTACAGGATCAGCTGGAGAATCTAGGTAAAAAAGGTGAAGTACCGCTTGAAATCACGAATGTCGGGGGAACGGAACACAACAGTTTCGATTTTACTTTGATTATTAAACCCCATGAGCAAATGAAAATCATATTAATGTACAATGCCAAGGTTTATGACCTCACCACGGTTGAACAGATTCAAAACAACTTTATTTCTGTCATTCAACAAGTGGTAACAAACTCGGAAGTTCACATCAACGACCTTGACTTGATCACATCGAAAAGTTATTAAAGCAGCGATCAACCCAAACCGCTCTGGTTCTAATGAATCGAAGTAGCTGTTTGGGTTGTTATTGTCATTGTTTTCGAGCCTGTTTGTTGAAGGTATGATGAGGAGTGGTAACATTTGATTCCTTCTAACCGATATATAATAAGTACACCTATACGCGAAGATCAGGAAAGGAGGATTCAGATGGATATTGCAGCAATGTCAATGGCGATGAACCAGGCTTCGGTGGCACAGGCGGCGAGTCTGCAGGTGATGTCTATTACGAAAGACATGGCACAGCAGCAAGGTCAACAGATGGCAGAGATGTTAAAATCCGTGCCTGCTCCTCATCCTAACTTGGGTGGGAGTCTGGATATTTCAGGTTAAGCCAGTTCCGACCGTATCTTAAGTTTGGTATGCTTTACAAAACATGCAGCAAGCATAACGCGAAGCAGCTTCAATTCACAGGAATTGAGCTGCTTCGCGTTTGTTTTACGCTATGAAATCATAAGTTCGAATGAATACATCGATTTTTGTAGTAGTCCCATATTATATGGTTCTCGATAAGTCCGGTGTAGCGCTTTTCAAAGATAATGAATCCTTCATCGCCCATAACTCGTCGTAACTTGAAATCTGCACGTCAGCTTTGGAGAGATTCTGATCCCCTGAACCTGGATTATGATAGCCGATGCAGCGCATGCCTGCACTTTTGGCGGCTTGGACACCGTTGCGTGAATCCTCAATAACGAGGCATTGTGCCGGAGATATGCCGATTCGCTCGGCTGTCACGAGGAAAATGTCCGGGGCTGGTTTACCATGTTCAACCTCTTCGCCAGTCATGCGCACTTTAAAGTACGACCCCAACCCTGTTCTCTCCATGATTAGATCAATGAGTGCCCGGGGGGAAGAGGAGGCAACGGCAATCGGGATGCGCTGTTCATGCAGCCATTTAACCCATCGTTCCACGCCAGGCATGGCAGTAAGTTCAGGATGAGTAAACATCTTCTCCATCACATTATGCTGATGATACGCAAGAATCTCTTCCAGGGGCACCTTGACCCGATACTTGTCGATGACTTGCTGCCACATGGATTCCAGCGTTACTCCGACAAAAGAATGATGTTCTTCTTGCGTAACGGCTGCACCAAAATGATCAAATGAACTGCGTTCAATCTCAAAATAGATCGGTTCACTGTCAATCAGTACGCCATCCATGTCAAAAATGACTGCTTGAATGGACGGATCTCCATTCTCATTCATAACCAGACGTCCAGCTTCCTCTTTTGCTCTCATGCTGCGTTCCTCCTATTAAGTGAGTGATTCAGATACATTCAAGTTTAACTTCTTTTTATCCAGCATTCTATCCTTCATTCCAGCTTGAGGCAAACTGAATTAACTGGATTGCAACACAACCTTAATAGCATGAGATGAAGCTTGCAGGGTACGTCCAGGAATATCACATCCCAGCGTGCGGAATGCTTCTTCATAATCTTCCAGGGGGAAGGAATGGGTTATGATTTTTTTGGCAGGTATAATCTGTTGTTCAATCATATAATGTGCGGTTGCAAATGTTCCAAGTGAGTCGATAGAGCCAATGATCTTCAGACTGCGATCTACAACTTCCTTCGGATTGAAGGACGTATTGCCATCACGTAAACCAACCAGCATTAAATATCCGCCGCTGGCCAGCTGTGACAATACTTGTGTGCCTACAACACCAGTGGTGTCCACAATCATATCGACTTGTCCGGTTGTTGGAGCGATGTCTGCAATCGCCTGTTCAAAGGAAGAATGAACTTGCCAGCGGTCGGGCGCGATGGAGCCCGCAATGGCTAAACGTTCTTCGGAGATGTCGACCAGACTTCCGGTGACACCTTTGGAAGCAAGCGCATAGCTGTACAGGATACCAATAGGCCCGGCTCCAAGAATAATCGTTCTGAAATTCGGCAACAAATGAATCTGGTTAATACCTGTCAGCATGCAGCTTAGCGGCTCGGTTAACGTTGCTTCTTCGTAGCTTACATGATCTTTTAATTGATATAAAAAGCGATCTTCGGTCACATAATAATCCGTGAATGTGCCATCCGCACTTACTCCCGTTTCCGTAACGGATTTATGGGTGCAGTGATTCTGTCTACCCGTTCTGCACATGTCACATTGACCACAGTAGTACGTAGGATCAATAACAACGCGGTCTCCAGGCCGCAGCGTTGAGACGGCGGAACCGACAGCCATTACTTCTCCCGCTGATTCATGTCCAAGAATGACAGAAGGAATCGCATGATATTTGCCGCTGACAATGCCAAGATCGGTTCCGCATACTCCGGTTGCTCGTATACGGACAAGAACCTGATTGTCTCTGGTAATTTCGGGAACAGGTCGTTCCTCGAGTGCAACATCCCATGCAGATTTATATACTAATGCAAGCATGATAAAACCTCCTTAAATTCATTCTACATGTCATTTGCTCAATAACACTTCCAATAATTAATGAACGCTGGCCAGCACGGAATCCAATCGATCAACAATCTCGACCAATTCGTCTTCCGTTGTTGTCAGAGAAGGGCGTACTTTAACGACGTTACCGAAGCCGTATCGCGAACTGCGCAGGATCAGATGTTGATCTTCAAAAGCACGGTCAATGATCGCATTGGTTTTTGGGGTATCCGGTTCGTTGTGATCACCCACGATTTCAAGTCCCCACATCAGTCCAACACCGCGAGCTTCACCGATGCCAGGATATTTCAGCGCGAGTTCATTCAGCAGTTCTCCAAGCAAAATTCCTTTTCGCTTGACCGCATCCAGGAATCCCGGTTCGGAGACAACCTCCAGCGTGGACTTGGCAGCGGTGACCGAGATCAGGTTGCTACCTGAGGTGAAGGAATGCTCATGTTTTTCGAGCACATTCAATCGGGATTGCATCAATACAGCAGCTACAGGCACGCCAATACCACCCAGTCCCTTGGCAAGTGTAATCATGTCTGGCTGAATATCAAACAGTTCGCTGGCAAACATCGTCCCTGTTCGCCCAACACCTGTTTGGACTTCATCCGCAATAAGAAGCATGTTGTTCTCATCACATAATTTACGAAGGCGTTTGAAATATCCGAGCGGTGGTACAATGTTGCCGCCATTTCCGAGAATGGGCTCAATAATCATACAAGCAACCGAGCCGGAACTGGCATAGTCAATGGCATCAGATATCGCTTCGACACATTGATATCCGCACTCACTGCTTTCGCTTTTGAACGGACAGCGATAACAATACGGTGCGGGTACATGAACCGCATTCGGGGCAGATGAGTTTGGAAAACGCTTGCGTCTGAAGGCATTCCCTGAGATGCCCGTTGCAAATTGGGTCTGTCCATGGTGAGAAAGATACAGGCTAATGATGTCCGTAGCGCCTGTATATTTCTGGGCAATTTTAGTTGCACATTCATTAGCAGTGGAGCCGGTAATATCCCGCATCCATCCGGCATCAATATGGTTCGGAGCATACTCAATCAAGTGATCCAATACTTCGTTGACGTAAGGTTCGGTGAAGGAGGATGACATATGCGTAAGATTGCCGACTTGTTCCTGTATTTTATTGACTACATGTGGATGATTATATCCTAAGGACAGATTAAACGTGCCCGAGACACCGTCTAAATATTCCACACCTGAATCGTCAATCAACTTAATCCCTTTTCCGACTATAAAGCGGTTATTGGTTAAAGTTTGCATGCAGATTCCTCCAATAGTTTAGTGTACAAGCTGAGTGAACGATACGATCTGACCCGGATGGGTTGGGCATCACCCCTTTCAAGTGAGGAGTTTATGAGTTGAAAAATTTATACTTCTTTGGTGTGTTGCGGAAATGTAGAGCTTAATGTTTCATTACGATGATTCCAAAGGTGAGAGAGGATCAATGTCAGCAATAAAAGTAGACAGAATCCCGCTAAAATCATAATGGTGCCAACGATAGGCAAAGCGCTCATGCTCCATCCTGTGAGATATTGTAGTGTCGCCCCGCCAATACCGCCGGAGGCAATCAGAATACTGGTTGTCCTCTCTGTCATGCCGGGAATCAGTACATTCGCGTAAACGAGTGCGATACAGAATAGCCCGGACATAAATAACCCTGTTCCAAAAATGAGTATATACGTCACCCATTGACCAGACACAAATACCATAGAAACCGTGAACAGCAGTGTGCCGATGGTGCTCCAGATCAGGAAAGGCATATAGTTGACAGCTTCTGCAATTCTGCCCGAGAAGAGGCGTCCGATAATCATGGCAATCCACAGAATCGAGACGCTTAGAGAAGCGATAGATTCTTTCAGTTCCAGGCGTTCCACGAGAATGGAAGGCAAGAAATTCATCAATCCAAGTTCCAGTCCCATGTAGACAAAGAAAAAGACAACGAAAATCGAGAGGAGTCCCAGATGTTTTTTGGAATAGCTAATTTTGTCTGTTCCCTGGGCGGTTGTATTTTCTCCGGCCTGTTCCAGGTATTGTGCAGCAGAACGAGGCATGGTGACCCAAGTAATCATGAGAATTAGTGCAGAGACAGCAACTGTAAAGAACGTCAGATGCCACTGGTCCAGCCAGATGAATAAAGCGGCAGCTGCTGGAATGAGCAGTGCACCCAGTGCGAAGAATACATCCAGTTTGGACATGGCGACCGCTTTTTGATTTTCCGTGAATTCAATGGTGAAGGCTCCAACGGAAGGTTCAATGATACCTGAGCCAAACCCTACGATTATGGTTAACAGAAGCAGAACGTTCCATGAAGGTAACCCTCCGAGCACCAAATAAGCTGCAATAATACAAATCAACGCCAAGGTGAGCATCCATTTTCGCCCGATTCTGGCTGTCAAGGATGGTGACACGAGCACGCCAACAAGAAATCCGATAAACTGCAAAAATAGCAAAAATCCTCCGTCACTGTAACCTCGTTCATAATGAGGCAGTAAAACAGGCAGAAGGGCACCAAGCACAACGCTGGTGATGCCGATCAACAGATAGAAGCCACAACTTAAAACGAATATTCTTCTCAAGTGTCTACCTCCTGGGATGGATATAAATTTTATAAATTGAAATAAATGTTTATTTTATATTTAACTTATACCATAATTTAGAAATTTTACAAGCTTTTTATTGTAAAATTTTGTTAAGTTTTAGCGGAGAGATCATTCTTTTGATTCATCTTGTCAAAACTCAAAAATGGTGTCGAAAATGACTCTGTTGCGTCACTATTCAATTCATGAGAAGATGAGGTTGGTGCTTTGCTGTAGAGTAGAGTCAATGTTTGTACGCTATTATGATAAGAAGTGGTGAAAGAAATGTTAATCAACAAATACATAAGTGAGACGGGACATTTCTCCCGCAGAGAAACCACTCGGCGCATTGCAGCTGGAAGAATTACGATCAATGGCAGGGTATGTGTAAAAGGAGATACAGTGGAACCAGGGGATGTTGTGCTGATGGACGGGGAGAAGATTCCAGAACGGAATCCAGAGTCCGTGTATATCGTCCTGAACAAACCTATTGGTATTACATGTACCGCAGCCGAACACGTTGAAGGCAACATCATTCAGTATGTGAATTATCCTTCACGCATTTTTGCAGTCGGCCGACTGGATAAAGCATCTGAGGGGTTAATTTTACTAACCAATAACGGAGACATCGTGAACAAAATAATGCGTTCAGAGCATCATCACGAGAAAGAGTATGTTGTCACGGTGGATAAGCCGGTTACGGATGCATTTATACATTCCATGTCGAAAGGTGTGGAGATTCTTAACGTGGTGACCAAACCGTGTGAGGTGTATAAACAGAGCGAGCATGTCTTTCGAATTATTTTGACACAGGGGCTTAATCTGCAAATACGGCGAATGTGCAAAGCGCTGGGGTACAGAGTGTTCAAGTTGGAACGCATTCGAATGATGAACATTACACTGGATGAGCGGTTAAAAAAAGGGGAATGGAGGCATCTGGAGCAGCATGAACTTGAGCTGCTTATGTCTCAATTGGATCCTAAGCGCAGAAGCACCCACACCAAGGAAAAGGAAGTTTGATATCGTACTAAATTGTGTGAATCGAGCAACATTCAGTTCGAATTCAAACCAAACGAGTGCTGGCAACATGAAGAAAAGGCCATAGAAAAAAACCTTGCGCGTTGCACCTATCATAGGGTAGTTTCGCACGCCAGGTGTTCAGTCGTGCTGCTATGATGACGCATCGAAGTCATCACTTGATCTCCTGTAATCGTCTTGGCTCCGAACCGTGATCGAAGATACGTCGATATTGATTAGGTGTTAGACCAACCTCGGGTTCAATATTGATACAGCGGTAATCCAGTTTCCTTCCGTCTACCTGCTCACAGGCATGTGGATCTTGTGGGTTGAAAATAATGATGTCTCCGCTGTTTAATAGGTATTCCTCGTTGTTGCAGATCAGATGTCGTTTGCCTTCCTCAATAAATCCAATCACGTAATAGTCGTGAAAATGATTAGGGAATTTCTGCATAATACCTTCGAATTGGTAAGCTTCCAGCTGCAAATCTGAATCAAAAACGACGGTTCGCACTTCGCGACTCATGATGCACCTTCTTTCTGGTATGTTGAGGGGATTATAACGTGTACCTAAGCCCGGTTTCTTGAACGATATTGCTTATTATAGCGGAGCGGTGAATTGAGAACATCTATTTGAGTTCAGTTTATGTTTAATTTAAAATAAGAGTGTGGAACCTGAATGAAAGATTTTCCTCCGATAGATATGGATATGATCATGATAAGGAGATGGGATGATATGTTTGAACACTTGGTCATTTTCAAATTTAACGATAAAATTACACCTGCCAAGCAGCAGGAGTTTGTAGCTCAGTTACTCGCATTACAGGATCAGATTCCTGGAATCGTTGATCTGACGGCTGGAGTGAATGTGACGGAGGAGACGGATCGCGTTCAGGGATTTACCCTTGGATTACGAGTGACTTTTGAAGACCAGGAAGCGCTTCGTGCCTATGGGCCACATCCAGCACATCAGGCTTTCGTAAACTCTCTGGATGGCTGGATTGAGAATGTGATCGTAACGGATTATGCAATTCCCGCCAAGTGAGTAATACTTCAAGTAAGTAATACTTGTTTTTTTAGCTTTCGTACGATGCTGTTAGACAAGAGTTGTCTTCACCTTGGAATTTCCATGCGACTACATAAATGAGCATGGGTTCACAAAAGCTACATGAAGATAAACAAAGAAGTTTCTTTGTTAGGAGAAGGAGTGTGACCCATGATAAAGAGTGATTTAGATGCAGGCTGGAATCTGGAGAACAGCTATACTGAACTGCCTCAAACGTTTTACACCAGCCAACATGCAGTGCCTGTACAGTCTCCAGATTGGATCATTTTTAATAAAACTCTGGCGACCAGCCTTGGATTAGATGCCGATTTACTGCAAAGTCCTGAAGGAGTGGCTATTTTTGCAGGCAATACAATCCCTGATGGAGCCAAGCCCCTTGCACAAGCTTACGCAGGTCATCAATTTGGTAACTTTAATATGCTCGGGGATGGACGTGCCTTGCTGCTGGGTGAACAGATTACCCCGCAAGGGGAGCGAGTTGATATTCAGTTGAAAGGATCGGGGCGGACGCCTTACTCTCGCGGTGGGGATGGACGGGCTGCGATTGGCCCGATGCTTCGGGAATATATTATTAGTGAAGCGATGGCGGATCTGGGGATTCCGACGACACGAAGCTTGGCTGTTGTCTCTACAGGAGAGAACATATATCGTGAAACAGCGCGTCCAGGGGCTATTCTCACACGAGTTGCAGCTAGTCATATACGTGTAGCCACCTTCCAGTATGCGGCGCAATTTGGTTCGGTAGAGGATATACGTGCGCTCGCAGATTACACATTGCAGCGCCATTTTCCACAGGTAGAGCCTAACGAACAGCGCTATTTGAGGCTACTGCAGGAAGTGATCAAACTTCAGGCAGAGCTTGTTGCGAAATGGCAGTGCGTTGGCTTCATTCACGGCGTGATGAATACGGATAATATGGCGATCAGCGGGGAAACGATTGATTATGGACCCTGTGCCTTTATGGATACGTACAATCCAGCAACAGTGTTCAGTTCGATCGACAGGCAAGGACGATACGCCTATGGAAACCAACCTTACATTGCAGGCTGGAATCTGGCGCGTTTTGCCGAAACGTTGTTGCCTTTGCTTCATGAAGGTGAAGAACAGGCTGTACAACTCGCTCAGGATGCTATTGCACAGTTCTCGGAGCAATATCATCATCACTGGTTAACAGGGATGCGAGCCAAGCTCGGTTTGTTTACGGAAGAAGCAGAGGATGAGATCTTAATCAAGGACTTGCTTGAACTAATGGAAAAGCATACTGCAGACTACACGAATACGTTCGTGGCGCTGACCTTGAATAAACTGGAAACGTCTAATCTGAATGACAAGTCAGATTTTCAGGAGTGGCATTCACGCTGGACAGAAAGATTAGGTGGACAGCCCGAATCCAGCGAAAACGTGGTAGAGCTGATGAAACGACATAATCCTGCGGTTATTCCACGGAACAACAAGGTAGAGGAAGTGTTGGAACGAGCAGAGAAGGATGGCGACTACAGTTTAATCCAGCCTTTGCTGGACATTCTCCAGAGCCCTTATGCGTATACGCCGGAACAGGAAGCATTCGGGGCGTTGCCTGTGTCCTGTGACACTTCGTATCGAACATTCTGCGGGACTTAAAATTTTCGAGAATGACAGGAGAAAAAGAATAAAGCTGCCAAATGGCAGCTTTTTCATTAGGAGGTAGCTTTCATGTCCAAAATATTCAGTATGCAGGAGCTGGCTGAACAACTTCTTGAACTGTTATCAAGAACGGCTTATCCTAGTGAACAGATGGAGAGTTATGTGAACCGATTGGTTGAGTCATTCAAATGGGAAGGCGCGCCTTATGTAGAAATCGGTGAAAAACATTACATCGTAAAGATCTATGAACGAGGTGTACCGTCTTTGATTAAAAAGCTGGAGCGGACTGAAGAGGTGCTCTATTGGTTATTGGAAGATATGATTTTTACGGCCGCCCACGTAACATTGCTTAAGAAATACGGTGTAGATAACGTGAACACCCATCTGGATTACACAAATGAAGTGTGGCAGGAGATAGAAGATAACGTTTTAAAAGCTTTTCGAGCAATCGGTGAACCTTATTTAAGCTGGCACCAAGAGGGTAAACGCCGGGAGTTGGAAACGGTCCAACCCAAAAAGGGGAAATCTTCGATATGAGCGAACAGGAGATTCATGACATTTGGTATGGTTACGCTCCGACTTTTGTGGAGAAAAAGAACAAATCAGAACAAGGATGGGCCGTGCTTTCCCAGGTGGAACAAGAAATTGTGGCATGTTGTAATGAACTTGGCATAGTGAATTTTGCCAACAAGGATGCAATGTTTTTGTGGATTAGAACTTTTAAATTTTTATTATACTCTGCATGATCGGAAGACTTGCGCTTGCAATGCCTATAACGTTCCGCTATACTGGCTATAATTAAATACATGAATTACGTTGATAGAGCGCAGTAGCGGCTTTGTCCCTGTTACAGAAAGTCAGGGGTTGATGGAACCTGATACATACAAGGGCTGCGAATTACACTCTGGAGTACTTGGGTAATGCCAAGCGGATGGGCAAACGATAACTTGCTGAAAGTGGTATGGATTACTGGATTTGAGCGTATGACGTTCGGAGAGGTTATCCATGCAAACTGGGTGGTACCACGGTTATTCTAATCGTCCCTGTGTCTATGAAGACAAGGCGACGATTTTTTTGTGTCCAAAAATCAAAGTACCGTTTGAATTCGTAGCAGAACGTAAGTCATGACTGAATTTTGATCAAAGAAAAGGGGTTATTGGAATGAATATTATCGACGAACTGCAGTGGCGCGACGCCATTAATCAACAAACGGACGCGGAAGGGCTGCGTGAACTGACGGAGACGAAAGCGATCTCCCTGTACTGCGGGGTAGACCCGACAGGTGACAGTATGCATATCGGACACTTGATTCCGTTTATGATGCTGAAACGTTTCCAACTGGCCGGTCACCGTCCGGTGATTCTCATTGGCGGCGCCACAGGCACCATTGGTGACCCGAGCGGTCGTCAAGCTGAACGTTCTCTGCAGACGTTGGAACAAGTACAAGCCAATGTAGATGCGCTGACTGCGCAGATGAAAAAGCTGTTTGTAACCGAAGGTGATAATCAGGTTCGGATGGTAAACAACTACGACTGGACACATAAGATTAACGTCATTGAATTCCTGCGTGATTACGGGAAAAATTTCAATCTGAACACGATGCTGGCGAAAGATGTGGTGGCAAGTCGTCTGGAAGGTGGAATTTCATTCACGGAATTTTCCTACCAGATTCTGCAGTCTTTGGATTACCTGCATCTGTTCCAGAACGAGGATGTGCAGCTGCAGATCGGGGGTTCTGACCAATGGGGTAACATTACGAGTGGTTTGGATCTGATTCGTAAAAAAGAAGGGTCCGAAGCGAAAGCATTCGGGTTGACCATCCCATTGATGCTGAAATCGGACGGTACGAAGTTTGGTAAAACAGCTGGCGGTGCAATCTGGCTTGATCCGAACAAAACGACACCGTTTGAATTCTACCAGTTCTGGGCGAACACGGATGACCGGGATGTCATTAAATACTTGAAATACTTCACATTCCTGAGCAAAGAAGAGATTGAGGCATTGGCGGCGAAGGTAGAGACAGAGCCGCATAAACGTGAAGCACAGAAGGCTCTGGCTGAGGAAATGACGAAGTTTGTTCACGGCGAAGAGATGCTGGAGCAGGCGAAGCGCATTACCGCAGCGCTGTTCAGTGGCGATATACGTTCCCTGACAGCAGATGAGATTGAGCAGGGTTTCAAGGAAATGCCAACGTACGAAACAGACGGAGAAGCTAAAAATATTGTAGATTGGCTTGTGGATCTGGGCTTGGAGCCATCCAAACGTCAGGCTCGTGAGGACGTGACCAAAGGAGCGATCTCCATGAACGGTGAAAAAATCACCGAACTTGAATTCACGGTATCTGCAGAGCACGCAATTGGCGGTAGATTCATCATTATCCGCAAAGGTAAAAAGAATTACAGCTTGGTTAAACTCCAATCCTAGTAACTGAGAGTGCGAGCGTAACATAGGCTTGTACACTAGCGATATTACAGGTGTGAGTGCTCACCGTTGTACAATCACAAATCAAGCAATCAAAAAGACCGTCTCCCATTTTTGTCAGATGACAGAGGAGAGACGGTCTTTTGTATAACAAGCTGGTAGCTAGCTATATTTTAATGTTGATTAACAATCGCGGTGATCTCTTCGTCCAGATCCAGGGTGACATCTTCACGGTACGCACGAATATTGTACTCGCTGTGCAGGTAACGAAGAATCGCTTCAATCATGTTAGATTCGACCAAAAACTGACTGCGGCCCTGAATCCAGACTTCTGCGGAATAACCTGTATCTTCTTCCCAGCTCAGTTCGACGTTTACGTCTGTAGGACGCACACCTTTGCGCTCTGCCATGTGAATGCAAATCGCATTCACAATCTCATCCATACTCAGAACCATAGACCTTAGTACCGTCCGTTTCTGTTACGATCATCATCACGGTCGTCACGACGGTCATAACGGCCATCTGCTGCAGGCTTGCGACGATTGGTAATCGCTCTGAACAATGCCATAGCGAGCATTACAATCAGCATAATTGCTGCTACGTTAACGAGCAATCCAAGAATGTTACCGAGTGCTCCCATGCCGCCAAACAGTCCGCCGAACATCATACCGGCAAGACCACCCAGCATCATACCTTTCATGAATCCGCCGCCACCGCCAAAGAATCCACCACGGTTATTCGCAGCTGCGCCAGTATTGGAATTGTTACGGGAATTCGACTGACTTACGTTATTGTCGGATTTCTTAGGGGTATTGCTATAACTTTTCGTACCGGATTTGAATCCGCCGCCTCGTCTTGCATCAGCACTGTCCGGGTTTGCAACACCAACGGTTGCGAACAGTAGTGTAAATGCCATGAAAACCATCATTAGATGTTTAACTCCGAATTTTTTCTTCATTGTATAGATCGTACCCCCTGATTAAATTTGTTTAATTTCCGCCCAAAATGGGCCTTACTCATGTAATACGGTCAACCTGCCTGGAACGTTTCAAAATTTAATTTAAATTTCTGAAATACTTGGACTTGGATCTTGAATAGCAGCTTGACCATCGAGAAGCTGGGTCACCCAATGACACCATTCCAGACCCGTCTGGGCATGCATTAACCCTTTTTGTACCAGAATGTAGCTTCCAAAATCCCGGTTGCCTACCCGAAGATTATCCTGTGGTATTCGTGATTTCAAATCCTCAAAATACCGTATGCGCTCCATGAACCAGCTTTTACGCTCGTTCAGAATGCGTCTCATACTGCCATCTTCGGCAATCCCGACACATAGAATGCGAAGATTGAATTCATCACGCGTAACGGGTGCCGTAACCGGAGTAATCATCCACTCCAGTAACTTCTGAATGCCTTTTTCCGTAACTGCATACATTTTTTTGTCCGGTTTGTCAGACTGTTGTACCCAGCGGGAGGCGAGTAACTCATCGTTTTCCATCTTGGACAGGAGCGGGTAGATCTGGCTGTGTTTGGCCTGCCAATGCGGCTGAATCTTCAGCATCAGATCATAACCGGAAGACTCCTCGCGGGTAAGCAGCCCGAGCAATCCGTAGGAAAGTATGTTCATGCACATGTCTCCTTAATATTAGGGCTGGGCCAACGAAAACAAACGTTTTGCGTTCGTTGACCGCTTTCATAAAAGTGTACACTGAAACTGTATGGTTTGACAACCTGACAGGATAACTGCCTTAATTTAGACAAAAAAAAGTGCGAACCATCAAGGTCCGCACTCCAAACCATTTAGAGAGATGCCTGTTGTCCATACCCGTCAGCGACAAGATCAAGTTCGCCTGTGGCCGAATCAATGACCATACCGTGAACAGGTACATTGGGAGGAAGTAATGGATGTTTCTTGATGACTTCCACAGTTCCTCTTACCCCTTCTTGTACACTATCAAACCCGCGCAACCATTTTTGCAGACGGATGCCGGAATTTTCAAGTGTGGACATGACCTCTTCGGAAATTCCGCGTTCTTTCATGTGACCGATCATCGTTTCAGCATGCAGTGAAGCCATACCACATTCTGTATGACCTACCACCAAGACTTCGTCTGCGCCCAGTTCATAGATAGCTACCAGCACGGAACGCATAACACTACCAAAAGGCTGGGAGATAATTGCGCCTGCGTTTTTGATGATTTTTACATCGCCATTCTTCAGATTCATCGCTTTCGGCAGCATCTCGACAAGACGAGTATCCATACAAGTGATAATGACCATCTTTTTGGTTGGAAACTTGCTAGCCGTATACTTCTCGTATTCTTTAGTCTCGACAAATGATTTGTTGTAAGCCAAAATCTCTTGAATGTTGTTCATGTCCATTGCCTCCTGTTATCCAATACGACGAGCACGGCCATTTGCATGAGATGCAGCCTGTCCTACACGCCTTTGATTAGTTGAATGCCGCGATCAGCAGACCACGTTATTCTTTTCTTTTTAGTAGAATAATGCAAGATGGTTCTGTCAAAAGTTGATTATACGCAATGCAAAAAGTATCATCAATAGGGTGTACACATTTTTTTTGAAGAGGTGAGCGGTAACAATGAATAAACAAACACAGCAGCAATTGCAATCTTTCCTTATTCTGGCCCGTAAAATAAAAAGTTATCATGAAGCCATCGGTTTGCTTCACTGGGATTTGCGCACAGGAGCACCGAAAAAAGGAGTTCCGACTCGCTCGGAAACGCTGGGGATGCTTTCTACCGAAGCATTCAAACTGCAAACTTCCGCCGAGATGAAATCTTATCTGGATACATTGACCGAGCCAAACGTGCTGGAACAACTTGAAGATACCGACCGCCGTCTGGTAGACGAATGCAAGAAGGAGTATGAGCGCAGTCAGTCAGTTCCGCCGGATAAAGTCCAGACATATACCGTACTTACCGCGAAATCGGAGACGGCATGGGAAGATGCCAAACATAACAGTGACTATGCCGGATTCTCGCCATACCTCACGGATATCGTGAAGCTCAAACAGGAGTTTATCGATTACTGGGGTGTTAAGGATACGAGGTATGATACCTTGCTGGACATGTACGAACCCGGATTGACTGTGGAAAAAGTAGACGCTGTATTTGCCCGCCTCAAGGCACGTCTCGTTCCACTTCAGGAGAAAATCAATGCGTCTGAGAACAAGCCCCGTACTGATTTCCTGAATCAGATATTTGAGACGGATCAGCAGGAGAAATTCAGTCTGTTCATCCTGGAACAGATGGGATATGACTTTGAAGCAGGCCGTCTGGACGAAAGTGTGCATCCATTTGCAACAGGCCTGAATCCAGGTGACGTCCGGATTACGACCAACTACCTGCAGGACGATGTAACAAGTGCCATCTTTAGCTCCCTGCACGAAGGTGGACATGCCCTATATGAACAAAATATCGATGAAAGTCTGGCGGGTACATTGCTGGCCGAAGGCACATCGATGGGTATCCACGAGTCACAGTCTCGTCTTTGGGAGAATATGATTGGGCGCAGCCTGCCGTTCTGGACACGTTATTACAAAGATCTGCAGCAGCATTTCCCGCAACTGAGTGAAGTGAAGCTGGAAGATTTCTATCGCGCAATTAACCGTGTAGAGAGCTCTCTGATCCGGATTGAAGCGGACGAGCTGACTTACAATTTGCATATTATTATTCGTTATGAGATTGAGAAAATGCTGTTCAATGAAGGTCTGGAAGTGAAGGATCTGCCAGAAACGTGGAACAGCAAATACAAGGAATACCTCGGAATTATGCCAACCAACGATGGTGAGGGTGTGCTCCAAGATGTGCACTGGTCCGGTGGAGATTTCGGTTATTTCGCATCTTATTCTTTGGGCAATATGTATGCCGCACAGATCATGCATACGTTGCGTAAAGAAATGCCGGAGTTCGATCGTCTGATTGCGCAAGGTAACCTGCTTCCAATCAAAGAATGGCTTACAGACAAGATCTATCGTTATGGTAAAAGCCGTACTCCGTCGGAGTTAATTGTTGCAGTAACCGGTGAAGAACTGAATCCGGATTACTTGGCTGACTATTTGGAAGCCAAATATGCTGAAATTTACAAACTATAACGTGCCTGATGGAGGTCAGCCAGAAATTTCTGGTTGGCCTTTTTTTTGTGTGCAAGTTCTTAACCTTTTAATGGGCCTCGGCATATTCATAGTAAAGAGAAGCTGCTGAACCCAGTAAAGGAGGGAAATAAGATGAAATATACGCCATGGTTTGTGCGGGGCATTGTGATTCTGTTGATTCTCATTGTGGCGCTGACGAGCTGCAATAAAGAAGAGAACGAAGCCAAGATTACGATTGGTGAAGTGACTCGTTCTGTATTTTACGCACCGGAATATGTAGCCGTGGCTCAAGGTTTTTTTGCAGAAGAAGGGCTTGAGGTCGATATACAAACAACGGCTGGCGGCGATAAAACGATGGCAGCATTGCTCGCGGGTTCGGTGGATATCGCGCTGGTGGGAGCAGAAACGTCCATCTATGTTTATCAACAGGGGGCAGAAGACCCGGTCATTAACTTTGCTCAGCTCACCCAGACGGACGGAACGTTTTTGTTCGCACGGAATGCCCCGGACAGCTTTGATTGGGAGCAATTAAGACAAAGTGTATTTCTCGGGCAGCGGAAAGGTGGCATGCCGCAAATGGCCGGGGAGTTTGCTCTAAACAAACATGGTATTAACCCGTCAAGTGATCTGGAACTGATTCAAAATGTGGATTTTGCCAATATTGCTTCCGCCTTTGCTTCAGGCACGGGGGATTATGTCCAGCTGTTTGAACCGCAGGCATCGATCTTTGAACAAGAGGGCAGAGGAAAAGTTGTGGCATCGTTTGGAACGGAAAGCGGGCATCTGCCTTATACGGTTTTTATGACCAAACAAAGTTATCTGAACGAAAACCAGGAACTCGTACAAAAATTCACGAATGCATTGCACAAAGCTCAGCTTTGGGTGGATTCCCATACAGCGGAGGAGATTGCACAAGTGATCACCCCGTTTTTCAAAGACATTGATCCAGCGATTCTAACCAGCAGTGTAAGCCGGTATAAGGAACAAGGCACGTATGCAACAGATCCGATCATTGATGGTGATGAGTGGAACAACCTGCTGAATGTGATGAGCGCTGCCGGAGAATTAAAGGAACGGGTTGAACTGAACACCATTGTCGATTCGTCCTTTGCAGAACAGGCGCTCCAGGGAAGGAAGTGAGCATCAATGGCTGGTTCCGGGAACGTGATCCGACTGGAGAATATCTCTCAAGTGTATGTCAGTGAACGCGAAGCATCACTCGTCATTGAGGATTTAAGTCTGGAGATCAACCAAGGGGAATTTGTGAGTCTGGTAGGACCGAGTGGATGTGGCAAAACAACGTTATTGTCAATTATGGCTGGACTGCTGAAGCCCACACGAGGAGAGGTTGAAGTTGAAGGCAAGCCGGTTCAGGGTCCCTCTGCCCGGATGGGTTATATGCTGCAGCAGGACTACCTTTTCCCATGGCGCACCATTCTGGACAATGCATTGATTGGGCTTGAGTTGACAGGCAATCTGCACGCGCAGAGCAGAGAGCGTACTCGTGAACTTCTGATCAGTATGGGGCTTGGCGGGACAGAGGAGCAGTATCCGTCTGAATTATCAGGGGGGATGAGACAGCGGGTAGCCCTCGTTCGAACACTTGCCACAGACCCTGCAATTCTCCTGCTGGATGAACCTTTCTCGGCACTGGATTATCAAACCAAACTACAGCTCGAAGATCTCGTCTCGGATACGTTAAAAGAGTATGGTAAAACCTCTGTGCTGGTCACACACGATTTGTCAGAAGCGATTGCGGTCAGCGACCGAGTCATTGTGCTGGATCGTAATCCTGGACGCATCCGGCGAGATTTCGATATTCCCGAACATATTCGGCAGGCACAGCCCTTCCATGCAAGGGAGCAAGAGGGCTTCAATGAGCTGTTTCAGTCGCTGTGGAACGAACTCGTTCAGTCTGGAGGAGGTGAGAAAGATACGTGAGTCAAAACCATTCAGGACAAGGCAGGCAGTCAGTACGTGAAGGTTGGCTGGAAGAGCTTCATCGTGACCACAATCGTAAGATGGCTAAGTGGCGGCATCATATTCTTACGGTTCAGCTGTCCATCTTGGTCTGCATGTTTTTACTCTGGGAGCTGGCGGGCAGACTGCGGTGGATTGATGTGCTTCTCTTCAGTTATCCGAGTAAAATCTTTGGACAGATTGGCAAGGATGTTGCCAGCGGTGAAATATGGGCACATGTCGGGGTAACCGTAGGTGAAACAGTCGTCGGTTTTTTACTGGGGACACTTGTCGGAACGTTGCTTGCGGTTCTGATCTGGTGGTCTCCTTTTTTGTCCAAAGTCCTGGACCCCTATATGGTTGTGTTTAACAGCATGCCCAAGGTTGCGCTCGGACCGATCTTTATCGTGATGTTCGGGGCGGGATTTACGGCCATTGTGATGACCACGCTCTCCATTACGGTAATCATTACAACACTCGTTGTATACAACAGTTTCAATGAAGTTGATCCCAACTATATCAAGGTCATCCGCACCTTTGGAGGGGATCGTTCTGAAATTTTTGCCAAGGTTGTGTTCCCTGCTTCATTCCCTACGATTGTATCTACGTTAAAAGTAAATGTGGGTATGGCCTGGGTGGGGGTCATCGTGGGTGAATTTCTGGTAGCCAAACAGGGGCTGGGTTATTTAATTATTTACGGATTCCAGGTATTCAACTTCACCCTTGTATTATCGAGTCTGTTGATCATTGCAGCCGTAGCGACCGGGATGTATCAGCTGGTTGTCTATGCCGAGCGTAAGTTGTTAACCGGCCGCAGAAGATAACTCGAAATTAAGGGTAACCGAAAGATCTGTTTATAATTCTTCACCATATGTACACAATTTCACAAGAGGTGTCACGTTGCCCCCAATAGTAAAATCAAGTAGGATATTTGATGGAAGGAAGTACTTCAGTGCCGGGCAGAAACACAGAAGATTAGCGGCTGTCCTTTGGCAGCAGCTAATGATTCTGATGCAGCAAGGGCCGTTGTTTCTTCTTCGTGGTATGTTTCTGTGACCGGCATGTTTTGCGCATGCCGGTTGATGTCGTCTAGTTTGTAACGGGTTGAGTCATACTAAACAGACGACATATGGACCACGAACTTTTGTACAGCTTAGAGGAGATGGAATGTGAAATGGGTTTTAGAGTCATTAAAACAGCAATCGCAGCGCTGATGGCTGTACTGATTGCGGACTGGTGTCGTTTGCCAGGACCTACGTCAGCAGGTTTGCTTGCGATTCTGGGCGTAGATGTAACTAGAAAAAGGAGTATTCGAACGATATCGGCACGTTTCTTTGCCTCGGTAGTCGGTCTTTTGTTTGCAAGTGTACTTTTTCACTTTCTCGGCTTCCATTATTGGGTGCTGGCAGTATACATACTAACGGCTTTCCCGGTCATTGTTCGGGTGGGCTTTAAGGAAGGCATTGTTACAGGTTCTGTCGTGGTGTTTCGGGTATTTAGCGGTGGAGAGATGGATGTGCATGTCATTCTCGTACAGATTGCTCTGCTCTTGATTGGTCTTGGTTCAGCGATGATTGTGAATCTGGCGTATATGCCGGCAGCTGATCCACAGATGTTCCGGATACGTAAACGGATCGATGAGTTGTTCTCGAAAATCTTCCAGGAGTTCTCGACAACCTTGCGTAACCCTAATGAAGTATGGGCAGGCAAAGAATTAATTGAAGCGGATAAAGCCGTACTCGGCGGAATTGAAGCGGCCAAACGTTCACTGGAGAACCAGGTCATTCATCCGAATGAAGGCTGGAGTGTATACTTTTATATGCGTAAAACCCAACTGGATTCCATCCAGCACATGATGCATCTTGTATCCCAGGTCTATCAGAAAATGCCTCATGCCGAGATGGTGGCGGAGCTGTTCGACCAGCTGAGTCAAGATGTGTTGACCGAATCGTATACCGGACGGACAGAAAAATTGCTGGCGGATGTGCAGGAAGAATTCAGACAAATGGAGTTGCCCGATACACGTGAAGAATTCGAGATGCGTTCCGCTATTCTCCAGCTGTGCCGCGAGCTTTCTATGTATCTGAAAATCGCCAAGAAGGACAAAGCGCCTTCTCCAATCTCAGATCGCTCCCAATCTGTAAACGAATAATAGAAAATAGTTGTCACCCTAGACGGATGTCCTGCATACACTTGTAGTGAATGATTGTATGGAGGAGGTTTAAAGATGTCATTGAGTCATAAACATCAATGTAGAGAGATTATCACGAAGGCGATCTGCGGCAAAGGTCGTAAGTTCTCTACCGTAACACATACCGTGACTCCGCCAAATGGTCCGACCAGTATTTTGGGGGCTTGGATTATCAACCACCAGTATGAAGCCGTATCAGCGGGGGACGGGATTGAAGTTATTGGTACTTACGATATCAACATCTGGTATTCCTATGACAAAAATTCTCAGACAGATGTAGCTAAAGAAACGGTATCGTATGTAGAACATGTGCCTTTGTCCTATCTGGACCCGAAACACCGGACCTCCACAGTAGAGGTATCTGCGGATGCAACGCAGGAACCTAGCTGTGTGGAAGCCACAGTGTCCGCGGGTGGCGGCAGCGTAATTATCCGGGTTGAGCGGGAATTCGCTGTAGAGCTCGTGGCTGAAACGAAAGTCTGTGTGAAGGTATGCACGGATGGTTGCGGTGATTACGAAGACAAGGATTATGACTATGGCAGCGCGGATGGAGACTATGATGATCTCGATCCAGACCTGCTGGATGATGAGCTGTAAGTTGCTCATCCCGAATGAGAAAGTGAATGTTCATAACCTAAGGTATCATATGCACCACACGGTGCGGTGAGAGGGCATAAGCCCTCTTTCTTTCATAAAGTACAAAAAATGGGTTGTGACGAGCCTGATCATGTACCTGAAGAATCTAACGGGAAGGCTCCGCAGCTGCGGGGTCTTTTTTTGATAAGCAGGAGTATGGCGAGAGGGGGGATGGAATGAACGTCATGGAAGAAGCCGAAGAGGCTGCCCGGGCATATACACGTCTGGGCTCCGGTGTACGAATAGCGCGGTTAAAACAGGCAGGGGTCGAAGTGCTGTCCACAAGGGATCAGCGACAGCGGGAACCTGGGTTGCGCGTGCGGTATGATGTAGATATCAGTTGTCTTCAGGCGATTCGGATTAGACGCAAAGACACAAGCGGAATGGGAGCAAGGCAAGAAGGGGAACTGGATCGCGAGTCAGCTTCGTCCGTGTATAAACGTGTAGAGCGCCTTGCGATTAAGACCTTGTACACATTAGGGCTGGATCACGGGGCTGTCCGCTTGGAATCTTCAGGGAATGGTGGGTGTGCAGTCATTTCGGTTGATCCAAGCCCGTGGAAAGGTGTAACAGACCTTGCTGCCCTGTACAGGGAAAGCTGGCAGCAACATCAGGATTTATTAGATCAGGAACGGCAGGGGAACCGGGTTCCTGTACTCGGCATGGACCCGGAGTTTCTACTGGTGCAGATGCCTGAGTCCAAAATCGTACCTGCCTCCCGTTATCTCGAACGCGCGGGTGTCGCAGGATGTGATTCGGTAACGATTGGGGGCAGAAGGGTGTACCCTGTTGCCGAGCTTCGGCCCGCCCCGAGTGCTGAGCCGCGTGAGTTGTTGTCTCATTTGCTGCGGGCTTTTGCGGCAGCATCACGCAGCATTAGTGACCCCTCTTTGATCTGGCAGGCAGGGGGAATGCCTCAACGAGGGCTTCCGCTGGGTGGTCACATTCATTTTAGTGGTGTGCAATTGACGGGCAGATTACTGCGTGCACTGGACAATTATTTGGCGCTGCCACTCGCAGTACTGCAAGATCCGCGTGGATCGGGCAGACGGCCGAGGTATGGGACGCTCGGTGACTTTCGCCTGAAATCTTATGGCGGATTCGAATATCGAACCTTGCCGAGTTTTCTCGTTTCTCCCGTGGTGGCCAAAGGTGTGGTTGCCCTCGCAGGTCTGATCGCGTGCAGCTACGATGAGTTAAAGCAGCACCCACTGGCGGAAGCGAAGGTGCATTCCGCGTTTTATGACGGGCAGCGAGACACCATGATGGCATCTATTCCCTCGTTGATGGATGATCTCAAGCAATTGAGCGCATATGCCCGCTATGAGCGGTATGCGGCTCCTTTGATGCGGCAGTTCAAACGGGGGCATACCTGGGACGAGAGCCGGGATATCCGTAAACTTTGGAATATTCGGGCAGGTTCATGAAGAAGCGGCATTTTTTTGTTATAATGAAATATAGGACTTTTAATACGTTAAGATACGGAAGATATGAAACGGTAAGCCCTTGAAGGAACAGGTGGATAGCCCGACATAAGGCGGAGGTGCGTTTTTGGTGCCTGACCGCCTTATTGCCTTCCAAGGACATATCTTCCTGACATCATAGGAACGGATGGTGGATCGATATCATGGCTCAGTATACGCCAATGATTCAACAATATTTGCAAGTGAAGGCCGAAGCACAGGATGCATTTCTTTTTTTCAGACTAGGTGATTTTTACGAAATGTTCTTCGATGATGCAATCCATGCTTCAAGGGAACTGGAAATTACATTAACGGCACGTAACGGGGGAACGGACGACAAAATTCCGATGTGCGGCGTGCCCTATCATTCGGCTGAAAATTACATACAGCGTCTGATTGAGAAAGGGTATAAAGTAGCCATCTGTGAGCAGATGGAAGATCCGACAGTAACCAAAGGCATGGTACGTCGCGAGATCGTTCGTGTGGTTACGCCGGGAACTGTGATGGAAGGCAAGACGCTGGGAGACAAGTCCAACAACTATATGGTATGTCTGACCGGTAACCAAAACACACTCGCTCTTGCTGCCTGTGACCTGTCTACTGGAGAACTGTACGTGACATCTGTCCCTTATTCCAAGGAATGGCTTAAGGACGAAATTGGTATCTACGAGCCGTCTGAACTTCTGGGAGATGCAGCCCTGCTGGAACTGGTAGAATCCGAGTCATCTCCGATTGGGCGTCCTGTAGTCTACACCGCCTGGACCAAAAGTAAGGAAGATCTCGTGCGTCAGCAATTTGGCGAGTCCGTATGGGCAAGGCTGGAGCCGGAACGTCAGGCATGTGTAGCCCGCCTGTTTTCGTACCTAAGCGAGACGCAGAAGCGCTCGCTTGGACAATTGACACAGATATCTGCGTATGAGCCGAATCATTATATGATTCTGGACCCGTTTACACGCCGTAATCTGGAGCTGGTGGAAACCGTACGGGAACGTTCCAAGAAGGGTTCATTGCTGTGGCTGCTGGATCGCACGGAGACATCTATGGGGGCCCGCATGATGCGGCGCTGGGTAGATAAACCTCTTCTGCAAAAAGGAAAGATCAATGAACGGCTGGAAGCGGTAGACACCCTGTACAATCAGTTTATTCTGCGTGAGGATCTGCGAGCTGAGCTGAAAGACATCTATGACCTGGAACGTCTGGTGGGACGAATTGCTTTTGGTAATGCCAACGGTCGTGATCTGAATGCGCTCAAATCGTCTCTGGACAAAATTCCGAGTTTGCGCCAGCACTGTGAAGCTTCTTCGTCTACAACGCTTAGACACATTGCTGAAACGATGGATGATTGCGCGGATTTACGTGATGAGATTGGACAGGCCATTGTGGACGAACCGCCAGTGTCGGTTAGAGATGGAGGCTTGATCCGCGAAGGTTACCACGCTCGTCTGGATGAGTTGCGAGAAGCTTCCGTGAACGGTAAACGGTGGATTGCCGAGCTGGAAGCAAGAGAACGTGAAGCCACGGGCATTCGTTCGCTGAAAATCGGGTACAACAAAGTTTTCGGATATTATATCGAAATTACCAAATCGAATCTTGCTTCACTTCCTGAGGGGCGATATGAGCGTAAACAAACACTTGCGAATGCGGAACGTTATATCACGCCTGAACTGAAAGAGAAGGAAACATTGATTCTTGAAGCTCAGGACAAAATGGTCGATATCGAGTATGGTCTGTTTGCAGAGTTACGTGAGCGTCTTAACAAAGAGATTGCACGTCTACAGAAGCTTGCTGAGCAAGTGGCTGAAATTGATGTATATCAATCCTTTGCTGTGATTAGTGCGGAGCGTAATTTTGTGCGGCCCGTGCTGACCGATGGATATAATCTGGTTGTCGAGCAAGGACGACATCCGGTCGTGGAAGCCGTCATGCGGGATGGCGCTTTTATTGCCAATCACACCGAGATGACCAAGGAAGAAGCACGTATTCTGCTGATTACCGGCCCGAATATGGCGGGGAAAAGTACGTATATGAGACAAGTGGCGCTGATCTCGATTCTGGCGCAGATTGGTTGCTTCGTGCCTGCGGGTCAAGCGGAAGTACCGATCATGGATCGGATATTCACCCGGATTGGTGCTGCGGATGATCTGATTGGCGGTCAAAGTACGTTTATGGTGGAGATGGCAGATATTCAGGTCATGACCGAAAAAGCAACACCGCGCAGTCTGATCATCATCGATGAATTAGGACGCGGAACTTCAACCAGTGAGGGGATGGCGATTGCACAATCGGTCATTGAATATGTGCATGACGTGATTGGCTGTAAAGCGCTGGTATCGACGCACTTCCATGAGCTGGCTCATCTGGAGGAAAGTCTGGACAGGCTGGCTAACTATTCGATGGCGGTTCAGGAGAGCGGAGACAAGGTGAACTTCCTCCGCAAGTTGATTGCGGGGGCGGCAAGCAGCAGTTATGGCATCTATTGTGCACGGCTTGCGGGCTTGCCTGACAGCATCATTGAGCGTGCCAATGGACTGCTGCATGGCTTCGAACAAGCTGCATCTCAGGTGGCGGTTGGCAGTGAGTTTACGAGTGAGAACAGAGCGCCATCCAGACAGCAGCCAGAAGTGCAAGCGGCGATTCATTACAAATCATCGAATTCTGATGAGGAGCCGTTCATTCGGGAGGAAAACACGAAGAAGCTGTCCAAACAGGGACAGCAGGAAGTTGTACAGCTGTCGATCTTCGACGACGCGCAGTCAGCAACTGTTCAACCTACAAAAACAGTTATGGTGGAAGATAAACCTGCCCGCGAACTGATCCGTCATATGAAAGAGATTGATGTGATGAACATGACGCCTTTGCAGGCGATGCAAATCTTGAATGAACTGAAATTAAAGGCGCAGCAATTATCCTGAGTAACTGGGAGGAGGAGAGCCAGTGGCGAAAATTCATGTGCTTGATGAACATATTGCCAACCAAATCGCGGCAGGTGAGGTGGTTGAACGTCCTGCCTCCGTCGTTAAGGAACTGCTGGAAAATGCAGTGGATGCGGGAGCCTCAAAGATTGAAGTTGCGGTCGAGGAAGGTGGACTGCTTCGCATCCGGGTGAAGGATAACGGCTCAGGCATTGAGCCGGATGATCTGGAAACAGCTTTCTACCGTCATGCAACCAGCAAAATAACGCATGGACGTGATCTGTTTCAGATCACAAGTCTCGGGTTTCGCGGAGAGGCGCTACCAAGTATTGCAGCCGTCTCCAAGGTGGAAGTACTGACCGCTAGTGGAGACGACGGACGAGCACGGCGTATCGTGATTGAAGGCGGTAAGCTCTGCGCGCATGAGGATGCTGCATCACCACAAGGAACGGAGTTTGTGGTGAAGGAGTTATTTTACAATACACCTGCAAGACTAAAATATATGAAAACCATTCAGACCGAGCTGGGGCACATCTCGGATGTGTTATATCGGATGGCGATGTCTCACCCTCATATTTCGTTCACCCTTCGCCACAATGAAAATACGTTGCTGCAGACGCTAGGTAACGGCGATCTGTTACAAGTGGTCGCAGCCATCTATGGCACGAGTGCGGCTAAAGCGATGCTGCCGATTGAGGGAGAGAACCTGGATTACAAAATCAGCGGTCTGATTAGTCTGCCGGAATGGACACGCGCGAACCGTGCGGGAATGTCAACGATTGTGAATGGGCGATATATTCGTAACTATGGGTTAAACCAGGCGATTCTGAAAGCTTATCATACACTGTTGCCCATTAATCGCTTCCCGCTGGTGGTGCTGCAACTGGAGATGCACCCTTCGCTCGTGGACGTGAACGTACATCCAGCGAAACTTGAGGTTCGTTTCAGCAAAGAGGCGGAGCTTTACGAGTTTGTGGAAACCACGCTGCGTGGTATATTGCGCCAGGAGGTATTGATCCCACAGGTACGGAAACAGCAGATCAGACGTGGAGATGACAGTTCCTTTATTCAGGAACAGTTTCTTTTTCCGCGCGGTCCGGTGAAAGAAAAGGATACTATTGCAGGTTATGGTCAAGATGGTCCACTTGGCAAAACATTCAAAGACAGTAGAGACGGTAAAGATGTGAAGGACGCGGGGCAAACGCTGCCTTCCGAAACGTTGCATTCATCATCTTCTCCAGCTGCTCCTTTATCCTCTGGAGTAATACAAGACGATCATTCGGATCTGGATGCCCCAGCGGAGCCTGGAACAGTGACAGGAACAAGTGCAGACACTGCGAATGGGTCAGCATCAGTAGTGGAGCAGATGGCGTCCGCTTTAACGCAAACCCATCCATTACCTGAAGCGCCACCAGAATCTACTCCGGCATACGAAGAAATGAAGAGTGAGAATCTGGTTACAGATACACGAGAAAGCTTTAATGTGAATTCAAGCAAGAATACCGGCGAAAGCGCAGGGGGTAATCCTAACCCTGGCGAAGAGACTGTGGCGAGTGTAACTGAAACCCGAGATGCTGCCGAGGGTCAAACAGGCACATATCGTTCACCATCATACAGCGCTCCAGTGAGGGAAAGCCTTACGCCTTACACTTCGACAGGTCAAAAAGGAGAACGCAGCTGGAAAAGGACAGCAATGCCTGATCCAGCCAAACTTTCAGCTGCAATGCACTCCGATCCTTCCATGCCTGCGTTCCCTGAACTGAGTCTGATTGGTCAGCATCACGGAACGTATTTAATTGCACAAAACGATGAAGGGTTATATTTGATCGACCAGCATGCGGCGCATGAACGGGTGAATTACGAGTATTATTACGAGAAGTTTGGCAATCCGGCCCAGGCTTCGCAGGAACTGCTGCTGCCGATTACACTCGAATTCACACCTTCGGAGACGGAAAAGCTAAAAGCAAGACTTGCCTGGTTTGAACAGGCAGGTGTCTATCTGGAACATTTCGGCGGACAAACCTTCCGCGTACGTTCTCACCCCTACTGGTTCCCCAAAGGGGACGAAAAAGACGTTATCGAAGAAATGGCCGAATGGGTTCTTAGCGAACGTAGCATTGATGTGGCCAAGATGCGGGAAGCAGCTTCGATTATGTGCTCCTGCAAAGCTTCGATTAAAGCAAATCAGAAGCTTACGGATCGGGAGGCTGAAGTGTTGATACAGCGTCTGGGTTCATGCCGGCAGCCATACACCTGTCCACATGGAAGACCGATTGTGATTTCATTTTCAACATATGATCTGGAGAAATTATTTAAACGAGTGATGTAGTTTTATAGGGGGATATTATGTATATAACGACGGGTGACAAGGAGGCGGCCACTCTGGTTGAACGTGCGCAAGCACTGGCTGCTTCAACTGGGGGCACCTATGTAGCACGCAACAGAACATCTCTGCCCAAATTGCTTGAGCGGTATGGGGTGCAGGAGATTCTGGTGGTGTTAAAAGGTAGAGCACGCTTGTTCCGAAAGGATGCGTCGGAGCTTGAATTCCACCCGAGTATGGGGTTTGTACGTGCCAAACGTGTTCTACGTGGAGAGTCTGATCCGATGCTGGAAGCAGGTGCTGTACTCAAAGGAGATACCGTTGTGGACTGTACGGCCGGACTCGGTTCGGATGCACTCGTATTTGCGGTTGCGACAGGTGTTCAAGGCCGTGTGATTGCCTGTGAAAGCTCCGAGCCGCTCTATACACTTCTACTTGATGGCATGTCCCATTATGAGAGCAACGAGCCTTCCATAGACGAGGCGTTCCGGCGCATTGAACTGCGGAATCAGAATCATCTGGAACTGCTTCGTTCGCTGCCTGACGGTAGCTGTGACACGGTTTATTTTGATCCGATGTTTCGTGAGCCGATGATGGATTCGAGTGCAATCCAGCCTTTACGGGACTATGCGAATGCCCATGCATTAGCGGAAGAGAGCATTAGAGAGGCGATAAGAGTCGCCCGCAAGCGAGTGGTCATGAAAGAAAAACGCGGCAGCGCAGAGTTTGAAAGGCTTGGATTCCAGGTGCTGGATCGGGCCAATGCAAAAACCTTGTACGGAGTGATTAATGTTGAGATCGGAAGTTAAAACAAAACCAAAGCTGCTAGTGCTGGTTGGACCAACAGCTGTAGGCAAAACAAGATTGAGCATTGAGCTCGCACAGGCTTTTAACTGTGAAGTGATTTCGGGAGACTCCATGCAGGTTTACCGGGAGATGAATATCGGAACCGCGAAAATAACGCCGGAAGAAATGAGGGGGGTTCCTCATCATCTGATTGACATACATGAGCCGGAATATCCATATTCCGTGGCTGAGTTTCAGGAGAGCTGCACACGTTTGATTCCTGAAATTCATGCACGCGGTAAAACACCTTTTATCGTGGGTGGAACAGGTCTGTATGTAGAGTCTGTCTGTTATGGCTTCCAATTTTCGGATAGTGGTTCAGATGAAGCTTTCAGGGAAGAGCAGTTCAGCTATGCTCAGCAGCACGGGGCACAGGCGCTCCATGACCGGCTGAGAGAAGTTGATCCAGCGAGTGCGGATCGTCTTCATGCGAACGACCAACGACGGATTGTACGTGCGCTTGAAATTTTCCATCTAACAGGAGAGAAATGGTCGGAGCAGCTGGCTGTTCAGAAAAAGGAGTCTCCGTACGATCTGCTCATCATCGGTTTGACGATGGATCGCCAGAAGTTATATGCACGCGTTGAAGAACGAATCGATCTGATGATCGAGCAAGGGCTGGTCGATGAGGTAAAAGCCTTGCTGGAACGTGGGGTTGCGCGGGGGCATATCTCCATGCAGGGCCTGGGATACAAGGAAATTGCCGCGTACTTGCAAGGAGAAGTTAGCTGGGATGCTGCGGTGGAATGGCTCAAAAGGGACACACGCCGTTTTGCCAAACGCCAGCTGTCATGGTTCCGCCATATGAAGGACATTCAGTGGGTGGATATGACAGACACTGAAAATTTCGAAGGTCATTACAACCATGTGAGCGAACTGATTACACGTAAATTGAAGTAACCTTGGTCAGACAGATGGAACCTCTATCTTTTCATGGAAATTGAAAAGCTGGAGGTTTTTTTATGATGATAGAATTGTCGGATTTTTAAGGCTACTTCTATATGAAAATAATGTTTCACCAAATATGATTCAAACCAATTATTTCAGGATAAATTTTAAGTGATCATTCTTCGGGCATAGGTTTTTTGGCCTTGTTACACGGTTATTACGTGAAATTTGTTCCTCTTTTGCAAATCTGTAAGGCAGTGTATAATGGATAAGTCTTCTAATTCGGAAATCTCTGATTCAGGGGCTGCGGAAAAGGGGACAAGGGGTTTTTGTGGATTATATGAAACTGTTCATGATATAATAGCACGAAAGCTACTCAGCGATATTGAATAATACTTACACTACGAATTCAAATGAACCAATGGGGGTACGGCTAATGAACAAGTCCATCAACATCCAAGATACGTTCTTGAACCAACTGCGGAAAGAAAACATTCCGGCTACGGTCTATCTGACCAACGGTTTCCAAATCCGCGGGACGATCAAGGCATTTGACAATTTTACGATCGTCATTGACAGCGACGGACGCCAGCAAATGGTCTACAAGCATGCCATCTCCACGTTCACGCCGCAACGCAGCGTATCGCTGATGCAGCAAGACAACGGCGGCGAAGCTTAAAAAATTCGAAACCTTTTCACAAACCATTTCGTCTACAAGTATAGGTAATGAAACAGAGCAACCTAATAAGGGTTGTTCTTTTCATTCCGGGCAAAATAGGTTTAATATAAGCTTGTGCTCGCCAGAGAAATAGAAAACATGCAACTGAAAGGGAGTCAGGAGGTAACATGCCAAACGATCCGTTATCGAGGTCTAACAATCGCAACACCAATAACAAGTCAAACCAAAAAGCGAAACCAAAGACCTCTAAAAAGAAAAAAATTACGGGGAAACGCGTTGGATGGACTTTATTTTTCACGATGGCAATCGCCATATTCTGTGCGTTAGGCGGATATCTGTTTATTTTAATCAGTGGTGAACGCCTGCTTACAGCCAACATGGATAAAACAACGATTAACGAAACGTCTAAGGTATATGATCGCAACCGCAATATTATTGGTGAGCTTTCGATTAAAAAGCTGGATCCTGTGGAATCCGATGATATTCCGAAACTGGTCAAGGAAGCCTTTGTTGCAACAGAGGATAAACGTTTCTATGACCACCAAGGTGTAGATATCTGGTCCATTGGTCGTGCGGCCGTCAAAGATATCATGGCACGTTCCATGGTAGAGGGCGGTAGTACGCTGACACAGCAGCTGGCTAAAAATATGTTCCTGTCGCGTGATAAAACGTTCTTCCGGAAAGCGACCGAAGTATCGATTGCGATGGCGCTCGAACGTAAGTTTTCCAAAGACGAAATTTTGACGATGTACCTGAACCGGATTTTCTTTGGTCATCAACGTTACGGGATCAAGGCTGCATCGGAGTTTTATTTTGGGCAGGGTGATTTGAAACAATTGAAACTGTGGCAGATCGCCACACTGGCTGCTATGCCTAAAGGGCCATCTGCATACAATCCACTAAGTAATCCAAATGATTCGAAAACACGCCGTGGTGTTGTTCTGCAATTAATGTATGAGCAAGGTTACATCACCGAGGCGGAGATGAACGAAGCAAAGGCCGTGGTTTATAAATATACGCCGCCTGAGAAAGACCGAAAGTATCAAGCCTTTATTGACTATGTGCTCCGTGAAGCAGAGCGCGTAACAGGCATGACGGAAGACGATCTCAACATTGGCGGTTTCAAAATCTATACAACCATGGATGCACAGGCGCAAACAGCTGTGGAGAATGCTTTCTCGGACGACAGTTTGTTTGAAAAAAGCAAGGATGATCAACAAGTTCAAGGTTCGATGGTCATTATGAATCATGAAAATGGCAGTCTTGTTGCCTTGCTCGGCGGACGTGATTACCAGACCAAAGGGTACAGCCGCGTAACGCAAAGCCGAAGACAGCCAGGTTCAGCATTTAAACCAATCGTATCATACGCTCCGGCACTTGAGTCAGGACAATATAGTGCAAATTCCGCCCTCAGTAACGCGAAGCAATGTTTTGGCAACTATTGTCCAGGCAACCTTCATGGGTACTCTTCCACGATCAGTATGACGGAAGCCATAACGAAGTCGGAAAACATTCCTGCTGTTTGGCTGCTGGATAAGATCGGGGTAAATACCGGGGTTAATTTTGCAAAAAGTGTAGGTATTCAGCTGACCGATCAGGATAAAAACCTGGCGATCGCTCTCGGGGGTCTCAGCAAAGGGACCAACACGCTGGAGATGGCTCAAGCCTACAGCGCATTTGCTAACCTTGGTGAGTATCAGCAAGCCTACTCGATTAAAAGTATTGAAGATAGCAGCAATAAAAGCATTTACAAACATGATAAATCAGAGACCAAACGTGTCATGAGTGAGCAAAATGCGTATCAGCTTACTCAGATGCTGCAAAATGTAGTAAATGACGGTACGGGACGCTCGGCACGTCTGGATCGACCAGTAGCGGGTAAAACGGGAACGGTACAAAGTGGTATTGCTGGAAACAGTTCTAACCGCGACGTATGGTTTGTTGGATATACGCCAGAGTGGACGGCTGCCGTCTGGATGGGTTATGACAATCCGGATGCTAAACATATGCTCAAGAACAGCAGTAAGCTGTCAGCAGCGTTTTTTGCCAAAGTCATGGGAGATGCCTTAAAAGGTGTTCCTGTAAAAGAGTTCAAAACGCCTGCTGGCGGTCAGGCACCTCCACCTGTGGAGAAACCAGAGCAACCGGCGTTATCAGTCAGCGGATTGAATGCATCCTATGATTCTTCGACGCAGACCGTTTCTCTCAACTGGACGGGAACAGGTGATGCGAATACACAGTATCGTGTATATCGTAAGGAGACTTCAGAAGCTCAATTCACACATTTGATCGACTCTGTTGGCTCAACGAGTGCGCAGGATTTAAGTGCGCTGGCGGGTCTAACCTATGAATATTATGTAACGGCCTATGATGCAGCTTCCGGACAGGAAACCAGTCCATCGAATACCGTTTCGCTTATGATCGAGGCACAAGAGGTCGAACAGCAGCCAGGTCCGGGTACAGACAATGGAACAGGTACTGATCCTGAGGTGCCAGGTACGGATAATCCGGACAATGGCGGAGGCGATAACGGCAATTCGAATGGCAACAATGGCAATGGTAACGAGAATGGCAATAATGGAAATAACGGGAATAACGGGAATAACGGGAATGGTAACAACGGTAACAATGGTGGATCGGGCCCTGGCAATGGTCAGCCGGATGGTGGTGGTACTCCGCCAGGTCAAGGAAACACAGGTCCTGAAGGCGACGGTTCGAGTAATGGTGAAGTGACTACACCGGGTCAGGTCGTTCCACCAGACAGTGGAACCAATGGAGACGGCGGGGGGACGGAAGCTCCTTCCACACCTCAATCCGGTTCAGGAGGATGAGAATAAGATTGTAGCTTTACATTAGAATATAGTAGAAGAAGATACGTTTTCTCAAAACTGCTTCCCGGTTCGCCCGGGGAAGCAGTTTTTTTATGCACAAAAGGTAAGCTAGTCTACCATTTCCCGGATCATGCAAACTAGGATAATAACCTGGAAAGCTTGGTTTTGAGTGTATCCTCTAAATATGGTAAGCTGTAGCTATTCGTAATACGTTATGAAGAGCAGATTCTGTGTGATTGCTCTAGTCAACGTATAAGTGTTCACCAATCTAAAATGCAGATCGTGGATCTGCAGTCGGCAAAGAGGGGTTCGTATGAAACGGAAATTCGGGGATCGCGCAAACTGGCGCCGGATTACGAACCGACAATTTACATGCCGGTTCGTTCAGTCCAAAATTTTTACAGGTTATATCACGCTGTATACCATACAGGATTTGAAAGAACCCTTGTGGAAGACGTATGGAGGTACTACCTTCTGTATTGCTGACAAGGGATATTCCTGGCTGCAATATTACCCGAAGGGAGAGCATTTTGTCGTTACAGCGATGTTTGATGATCAGCAACGGATCGTAGAGTGGTACATCGATACTTGCCGCAGTCAAGGAATTACGGATCAGGGCGTTCCATGGTTTGATGATCTTTACCTTGATGTTGTTGTGCTTAAGGATGGGGAAATCTTTTTGCTGGACGAGGATGAGCTAGAGGATGCTTTGTCTCGGAAACATATTACAACGGGTGATTATGATCTCGCAAACAAAACGGCGAAGGAATTGTTGCACGCGATTGATGCTCACGTATTTCCATACTTTCAGTTATCACTGAAGCACAGACAGACGTTATTTGAGAACGGTGAGTTTCGGAAAAACATCCAGGTCTGAAACGAATTTGTCTGCCCCAAACTTTTCTTGTACATCCTTCTAATATCTGGACACCTGATAGAATACATTAATAATCAGGAGAGATCAGCCCGATAAAATAGAGGTGATGGCGAATGAACGGACGGGTCATGGCTGCAGGAGGGCAACCGGGGGGCAGACCATCCAGACAAATTAATGTGGTATTACGTAACCAGGAACCTCAAATACTTGCCAAAGATGAAGCACTCTCGGTACAAGCGGCCAAAAGTATAACAAAGCATGCGCATTTTCAGGAGATTCAGGGTGAATTGGAGCAGCTGGTCGGACTCGAAAATATCAAAGATTTAGTATTTGAGATTTATGCATTTCTTCAGATTGCGCAGATGCGCTCCGAGGCAGGCCTGGTTAGCGGTGCACACGTATATCATATGGTTTTCAAAGGTAACCCCGGAACGGGAAAAACAACAGTAGCCAGAATCGTTGCCAAAATGTTTCAGAAGATGGGTGTGCTCAGTAAAGGGCATCTTATTGAGGTAGAACGCGCTGACCTTGTGGGTGAATACATTGGTCATACGGCACAGAAAACGAGAGACTTGGTTAAGAAAGCCCTTGGCGGCATTTTGTTTATTGACGAGGCGTACAGTTTGGCTCGCGGCGGGGAGAAAGATTTTGGTAAGGAAGCGATTGATACTTTGGTGAAATCAATGGAAGATCATAAAAATCAGTTTATTCTGATTTTGGCGGGGTACTCGGAGGAAATTGATTTTTTTCTGCAGACGAATCCGGGTTTACCTTCCCGCTTCCCGATTCAGGTTGAATTTCCAGACTATACGATTGACCAATTGATTCAAATCTCTGAAATTATGGCTAAAGAACGTGATTATATTTTGATGCCACAGACCATACTCAAGTTAAAGCAGCATCTTCTTCAGGAAAAGAATGATTCGCTGCACGCGTTCAGTAACGCCAGGTATGTAAGGAATGCGATTGAGAGATCGATCAGGCATCAGGCTGTTCGTTTGCTGGAGCAATACGAGGATGGAAGTCCAGGCAAGCTGGAGCTAATGACAATCCGTACAGAGGATTTGAAGTTTGAACGAAAGTAAGCGATAATAACCTTTTAACAGGGCCGGCCGGGCTAACCGGTTCGGCTTTAACCATGCCACGGATTTATGTGGTGTAATGAACTTACACGGAACAGGGGAGTGAACTTACATATGACAAACGGCACACATGATACAGAAACAACTAAAAAAGACCGAGCGATACTGGTCAGCCTGGTCACCGATGAGGTAAAGCGTTCAGGCATTAATCATGAATATTCATTACAGGAGCTTGTGAAGCTTGCTGAAACCGCAGGCGTTGAAGTGCTGAGTGTATTAACCCAGAACCGGGAAACCCGGGATACCAAATGGTTTATCGGTAAAGGTAAGGTGGAGGAATTACGTTTGGTTGCGGACGAGCTGGGAGCAACGACGGCTATTTTTGATCAGGAGTTGTCGGGCGCACAGGTTCGAAATCTGGAAGAGGCACTGGATCTGAAAATCATTGACCGAACACAGCTGATTCTGGATATCTTTGCCCAGCGTGCCAGTACAAGAGAAGGGATTATTCAGGTAGAACTGGCCCAGCATAGCTATTTGCTGCCGCGTTTGTCTGGACACGGGAAAAACCTTTCACGGCTTGGTGGCGGGATTGGAACAAGAGGTCCGGGTGAGAGCAAGCTGGAGACAGATCGTCGTCATATCCGTGGACGTATTGATGACTTGAAGCGTCATCTCGAAGAGGTCACACGTCATCGTAAACTGCACCGGGAGCGCCGCAAAAAAACGGGTATTATTCAAGTGGCTTTGGTAGGTTACACAAACGCGGGTAAATCAACACTCCTGAAGCAGTTAACATCTGCAGATGTGTATATTCAGGATCAGCTGTTTGCCACACTTGACCCCACATCACGTACGATGGAGCTGCCAAGTGGCAAGGAAATTGTTCTGACGGATACCGTTGGATTTATTCAGAATCTTCCACATGATCTGGTTGCCGCTTTTCGCGCTACACTGGAAGAGGTAAATGAAGCTGACCTGATCTTACATGTTGTAGACGCTTCATCCGAAATGCGCGAGGATCAGATGAGTACGGTTCATGCCATCTTGCAGCAACTTGGTGCAGGGGACAAGCCTCAGCTTGTACTCTACAACAAAAAAGATGCCTGCACGGCGGAGCAGCTAGAAATGCTTCCTTTAGATAATAAGCATATTAAAATAAGTGCGTTGGATGAAGTAGACTTGATCAAGGTTCGTGAATTGATTCAAGCTGAGCTAACGGGAGATACCAAACGGTTCCGTATCCCGGCGGAGCGCGGGGATCTGACATCTGTACTTTACAAGATAGGTGATGTCGTTGGAACGGAATATGAAGAGAATGATGTCATTTACCAAGTTGAGCTGCAAAAAGGTGAATATGAGAAGTTCAGTTATTTACTCGAAGATTTCATTGAACTGTAACCTTCATGACATATTAATGTGATAAGTTGACACGATAATTGATTTGACTCGATTACGAATACATCAGTTTCGTGCTATAAAAGGGGAATGAAGCAAGATGGCAAGGTTTGATTCAAACATTGTAGAACTTCAACAGCAGGTGGAATGTCAGATTGAAGGGCAGTTGCACCAGGTCGATCGCATTGTTGATCACAATCAATGGAAGGTTATAGATGCATTTCAACGTAGAAAAGTGAGCGATTTCCATTTTGCGGGCTCTACAGGTTATGCCTATAATGATCGTGGACGTGAGGTGCTGGACGAGGTGTACGCAGATGTGTTTGGTGCAGAGAGTGCACTGGTACGCCCTCATTTTGCCTCAGGTACACATACGATTAGCACAGCTCTGTTCGGCGTGTTACGTCCTGGTGAGGAATTGCTGTACATCACAGGTAAGCCCTATGATACATTACATAAGGTCATTGGGAAGCCTGGTGACGGAACAGGATCACTGCGTGACTTTGGTATTGGCTACGCTGAAACTGCACTGACATCCACAGGGGAAGTCGATTGGGATGCAGTGAAACAGCAGATTACTCCAGCGACGAAGGTTATAGGCATTCAGCGTTCCCGTGGTTACGATTGGCGTTCTTCTTTTACCATTGCTGAAATCGCTGATATGGTGACGCGTGTTAAAGCGTTGAAGCCAGACGTAATCGTATTTGTGGATAATTGTTATGGCGAATTTACGGAGGAACGTGAGCCTACGGAAGTGGGCGTGGACCTGATGGCAGGTTCATTGATCAAAAATCCTGGTGGTGGGCTGGCCGAAACCGGAGGGTACATATGCGGTAAAGAGAAATATGTACAACTAGCGGCTTATCGTTTGACTGCACCCGGTATTGGGGGCGAGGTCGGAGCTATGCTTGGCACAACGCGAGGCATCTACCAAGGACTTTACATGGCTCCGACCATTGTCGGTCAAGCTATTAAAGGAAGCATATTTGCTGCCGCGATGTTTGCTGCATCCGGATTTGTGACCAAACCTACATGGGATGAGCCGCGTACCGACCTCATTCAAGCTGTGCAATTCAGTTCTGCTGAGCATTTAATCGCTTTTGTACAAGGGATTCAGCAAGCAGCAGCTGTAGACAGCCATGTTGTGCCTGAGCCTTGGGATATGCCTGGATACGAGCATCCTGTCATTATGGCGGCAGGTACCTTTATTCAAGGAGGCAGCCTGGAGTTATCAGCCGATGCACCGATTCGAGAGCCTTTTATAGGATACATGCAAGGTGGACTAACCTACTCCCATGTTAAATATGGCGTTTTAATGGCATTACAAGCGATGAAAGATCGTAAATTATTGTGAGTTTATCTAACATGTCATTGACACTTTGTAACAACTAAATGTACAATAGGGTCAAGAATAGATGACTGGAAGGTTGATGAACATGGGTGACGAAATTCGCAGAAATATGGCCTTATTCCCAATTGGTATTGTAATGAAGCTTACCGACCTGTCTGCGAGACAGATTCGTTATTATGAACAGCATAGTCTGATTGTTCCCGCAAGAACTTCAGGTAATCAACGCCTGTTTTCTTTTAACGACGTTGAGAGATTGCTAGAGATTAAAGCTCTGATTGAAAAGGGTGTTAACATTGCAGGCATCAAGCAGGTGATGAATCCCGTTTCAAAAGAGTCTGAGGAAGCAACGGTAATTACGCCGGATACGGAAGTTAAACGCAGAGAATTGTCAGATACACAACTTCACCGTTTGCTGAAGCAGCAGCTTGTGTCAGGCAAAAGACCTGGTCAAGTGTCTCTCATCCAAGGTGAACTTTCTCGGTTTTTTAATAAGAAATAATTAATTCACCTAACGAGGCGGGTAAGGTAAATTTTAAACTTCTGATGTCAGACTCCTTGACCCGTGGAACATTCTAATGTACAAATATAACATGCAAGCCAAATACGCAGATAAGAAAGGGAGAGGAATCATGAGTTATACAAAAGAAGATATTCTCCGCATCTCCAAAGAAGAAAACGTACGATTCGTTCGATTGCAATTCACCGACTTGCTTGGAGCAATCAAAAACGTTGAGATTCCTGTAAGCCAACTGACGAAGGCTTTGGATAACAAAATGATGTTTGATGGTTCTTCCATTGAAGGTTATGTTCGTATCGAAGAATCCGACATGTACCTCTATCCGGATCTTGACTCTTGGCTTATTTTCCCATGGGTGTCCGATAATCGCGTTGCGCGTTTGATCTGTGACGTATATCTTCCAGATGGCAATCCATTCCCAGGTGATCCGCGTGGCATCTTGAAACGGAACCTGAAGGAAGCAGAAGAAATGGGATTCACTTCCTTCAACGTTGGTCCTGAACCAGAATTCTTCTTGTTCAAGACGGATGAAAAAGGTAACCCAACAAATGAATTGAATGACCAAGGTGGATATTTCGACCTTGCGCCAACAGATCTTGGCGAAAACTGTCGTCGTGATATCGTTATTACACTTGAAGAAATGGGCTTTGAAATCGAAGCTTCTCACCACGAGGTAGCTCCTGGTCAGCATGAGATCGATTTCAAATATGCAGATGCTCTGAAAGCAGCAGACCAGATCCAAACCTTCAAACTCGTTGTTAAAACGATTGCACGTCAGCATGGATTACATGCTACATTTATGCCAAAACCATTGTTCGGTATGAACGGTTCCGGTATGCACTGTAACCAATCCTTGTTCCGAGGCAATGAGAACGCATTTGTTGACGAGTCTGACGAGCTGGGTCTGAGCAAAACTGCACGCCACTTCATGGCTGGAACTTTGAAGCATGCTCGTGCGTTTGCAGCAATCACTAACCCGACTGTTAACTCATACAAACGTCTTGTACCCGGTTACGAAGCACCTTGCTACGTAGCATGGTCTGCAAGTAACCGTAGCCCAATGATCCGTATTCCAGCTTCACGTGGACTGAGTACACGTGTTGAGGTTCGTAACCCGGATCCGGCTGCTAACCCTTACCTGGCTTTGTCTGTGTTGTTGAAAGCAGGTCTGGACGGAATTAAACGTGAGCTTTCCTTACCAGCTCCGATTGACCGCAACATCTACATCATGTCAGAAGAAGAGCGTGTGGAAGAAGGCATTCCTAGCTTGCCAGCTGACCTGAAAGAAGCATTGAACGAATTGATCCGCAGCGAAGTCATCTGTGACGCTCTTGGCGACCACGCCCTGGCTCACTTCTACGAGCTGAAAGAAATTGAGTGGGACATGTACAGAACACAAGTCCACCAATGGGAACGCGATCAATATATCACGTTGTACTAATCTAAAAAACCTTGTAACTACGGGGTTTTGAAGTAACTAGCCGGGGGACGTTTTGAGGGAATTGCACTTCTATTGAGGTTGCGTCCCCCAAACGTCCCCCGGTTTTTGCATCTCCAAAAGTTAATCCTCGCCTTCAGCATGAAAATCGAGTGTTTTATCCAATCCAATCGTCTTTTCTTTAAAATGGATATCCGAACATTTTCGAGCGGCGAAATTTAGGAATGTCTTCTGAATCAATTCATGCTCCATGGCTGAGTATGCAGTAAAGTTGATGATCTCGACTGTACGTTTGCTGAGTCACTTTTAATAGAAAGTCCAAAAGACTTAGCAATACAAATGAACCCTTGCTTAAATAACTGGATCTAGTTGAAATAAGATATGGATTCGTTAATAAAGGCATTTTGGAGATTACTAGATATCAGCTATTTAATGAAAAAGTGTGGAAAACCAGTTCGATTCAAAATAGGCACTGTCAGAAAAATCTCTGAAAGTGCCTATTAATATAGTAAAGTCGAAATAGATGACTAAAATAAACCCACTTAGTTTGTCATTTTGTTGATAAACTATTAGCTAACATGGAACTTAAAAAGTATAACATAAGTACCAAAGTTTGCACTTACAACTGTAAGCCCAGGCTGAACAGGAGTAACCAAAAAGTCAGGGCCAATATCACAAGCACCATCACTATAGATTACATCATATGTGTAGCCGCTATACCATTGACCAGGTTGGCCAACTTTTAGGTAAATGTCACGCTCAAAAAATGCTTGAGAAACTATCGGCTCGGAAACTTCCGAAGGTAAAGCACCAGGTGTTGAAATCGTGGCATCAGCAGCGAAGGAAGTGGATCCAATTGAAAAACATGCAGATACAGCTAATAACCCGGCAAGTAATGTCTTTTTCATACAATGAACTCTCCCTACTATTATATTTAATGAAAATGAATTTTTCTTTAAAATAAACTACTCCATCTTAGTTACGTAACCTTCATAGTTTCCGTAATACAATCCATTTGAATAGGTAGTAGAAGTTAGTGTTAGTTTCCCATACCAGACACCATCAGAATAAGCATAAGTCTGTGGAACATAACTTGCATTTCCATATTTGTTGTTCACATCTGAATATCTTACATATTTCTGCGTTGCCTGAATCGTGATACTTTGTGCAGTTAAAGAATTTTGAGCAGAGGGTGAGGCAGCAGCAAATGATGCTGGAATAGCGATACTTGCTACAATTGCAGTCAGAGCTCCAAGTGAGTATAATTTCTTTTTCATTCTAATACCTCCTAAGGTTTATATATGATTTAAGAAACTTTACTTTCTAAAAATACCATATAATTCTATGTAAAATAATGACATATATCACTCTATATATTATATGAAAATTAATCATTAGTTTCTTTTGAAAAAATGTATAAATATCATTAAAGCGACTCCATAAAAAGATGGGAAATAAACCAATGAGAATCTAATGGATTCACAATAGTGATAAAATCATTAGATGAAAATTTCATAATAGAGTAAGTGATTTTAGTACAAAGTGGAAAGGGTAGAAATAACATCCTTGTTAATTTATTTTTGTATCCATTTATCCAACCTGTTTCAGATGTATGTTGATAGTTTCATATATAAGAGATATAATTAATTTGATTTTGAGCAATATGATTTTTAACAATCAATTGGAGATGATATTCTTGGAACAACAAGCGAAACAACTTGTGACCACACAACGTACGTTTTTTAATACAGGACAGACTAAATCAGTAGAGTATCGGATTCAGGCTCTGCAAAACTTGAAAAAAGGGATTGAGAATTACCAACAACGCATTCTGGACGCACTTCGCGCTGATTTAAATAAATCAGAGGCTGAAGGATTTAGCTCCGAAATTCGTATCGTGTTGGGTGAACTGGATTATACGCTGGAACATCTGCGTGAGTGGGCTGCACCGCGTACTGTGCCAACGAACTCAGCAATGCCAGATGCCAATAGTTCGATTTATCCTGAACCCTATGGAGTTGCATTGATTATTGCACCTTGGAATTACCCATTTCAATTGGCATTTGGGCCGTTGATCGGTGCTATAGCCGCAGGGAATTGTGCAGTGATTAAACCTTCTGAACTTACACCCGCTACATCTCGTTTGATCTACGATCTCATCCAGGAAATATATCCTCAGGAGTACATTGCAGTTATGGAAGGTGAGGTTGAAACGAGCACAGCTCTCCTTAAAGAGAAGTTTGATTACATTTTCTTCACAGGCAGTACAGGAGTTGGCCGTATTGTTATGAGGGCTGCTGCAGAGCACCTGACGCCGGTGACGTTAGAACTAGGCGGTAAAAGTCCGGCAATTGTACATCGGGATGCTGATTTGCAACTGGCGGCACAACGCATTGTGCGTGGTAAATTCCTTAATGCCGGACAGACTTGTGTTGCACCAGACTATTTATTAGTACATGAAGAGGTACATGATCAATTGATCGAACAGATCAGAGCCGAGGTGAGTAACGTATATGGGGATGATGTGATGCAAAATGCTGATTTTCCGCATATCGTCAACACACGAAACTTCGATCGTTTGTCCGCTTTCCTTACGAATGGCAAGACGTTAATGGGAGGACGCTCAGATCGTGATCAGGTTATGATTGAACCGACCGTTCTGGGCGATATTGCCTGGGATTCACCAGTGATGCAGGAAGAAATCTTTGGGCCTATTTTGCCTGTTTTAAAATACAGTGATCTTGATCCGATGGTTGAGGAAATTGTCAGCCGGCCTAAACCGCTTGCATTGTACCTGTTTACTCCGAATGAAGTAATGCAGGAGCAGGTATTGAATCAGGTCTCCTTTGGTGGAGGTTGTATCAACGATACATTGTTCCATATGACCTCGCATTATTTGCCTTTTGGCGGTGTGGGAGAGAGTGGGATGGGTTCATATCATGGACAACAAAGCTTTGAAGTATTTTCGCACCACAAAAGTATTCTTAAACGCAACAAGTAATTTTGTTGTTTATAACGCAGCTTTTAATTAAGATTTTTGTCAGCAGATTATATAATTCGAATTGTTGAATGAAAAGAAAGAGGTTGTCCTGTAGTCAGGGCAACCTCTTTCGTATTACATCAGGTATAACATATTAGTAATTTAATAAATCAGGTGCATTAATGAATATCACGGAAAAGTCCGATGACCTTGCCTAAAATGCTAACGTGTTTCAACCGTAGCGGTTCAAACGTGGCATTCTCCGGCTGAAGGCGAATATGATCTTTTTCCTTGTAAAACGTCTTCACTGTTGCTTCATCATCCTCAGTCATGGCAACGACAATATCACCATTGTCAGCTGTTTGCTGCTGACGAACGATTACATAATCTCCATTAACGATTCCAGCTTCAATCATACTATCACCAACCACGGAAAGCATAAACACTTTCTGTTCACCTACATAATGAGTAGGAAGAGGGAAGTAATCTTCAATGTTTTCTGTTGCTGTAATCGGAACACCCGCTGTTACTTTACCCACAACTGGAATACGTGCAACGCTATGGGCGAACTGATGAGAATGCTCGGACTCTTCCTGACTCAATAACTCAATCGCTCTTGGCTTGGTAGGGTCACGTCTGATCAACCCTTTCTTCTCCAAACGATCCAAATGTCCGTGCACTGTGGAACTGGAAGCCAGTCCGACGGCTTCGCCAATTTCTCGTACGGAAGGAGGATACCCCTTCAAACGGACTTCATTTCGTATAAACTCCAGGATAGCCTGTTGCCTGCTGGATATCTTCGACATACCGTATCAACCCCATTTTAGTAACGTTTGGGAAAATTATAACATAGAACCTCCGTTCGTACAAACATAAGTTCTAAAGAATACGCATTATTTCAAGGTTTTTTTCTAATTAGACTCATATTCGCTGGAAAAGAGAGTTCAAAACCAATCTGCACATAATATTAATGTAGAAAAAAGACGATTTAATGTCGCTAAAAATAGCGAACAATTGTTCTAAAAAAGTCTTGAACAAAACAAATGTTCGTGTTATATTATTTTCAAGAGATAGGAACAAACGTTTGGAGGCGGAGTGGAAATGAGATATTCTACGTATCAGAGCATTTATGAACCAGTACATTCAGAAGCTGTGAAGTCTAATATAGGGGAATTTCGAATGTTTATAACTCGGTTTAAACTTTCTCAGGGATTAATAAAACTGGTTATTGCATCATTAATTATATTTATTGGGTGCAGCACTGTTCTAACTGTGTTTGCCGGTAATGAGAATGATTTGCTACCCGGAGGAAAGATCGCTGTATCTCAGGGAGAAACGTTATGGAGTATTTCTTTGGAACATAAACCAATGACGATGGATACACGTATTTATATAGAAGCAATCAAAAAAGTAAATCAACTTGAATCCACAACAATCCAGACAGGTCAAGTGCTAACATTACCTCAGTTTGTTAAATAAAATGCGGATCAATCTGTGTTGGCACGCGCCAACTTGACAAGCTGCCTTTATCATGTCAAAGTTAATATGACTTTGTATTTTTGGAGGGGACAAGCTTGGATATAGATAGTCTGGTAGCACGTATTAACGAATTGGCTCGCAAGCAGAAATCCACTGGACTGTCAGAGGAAGAACTTGTTGAACGTGCCAAGTTGAGGGAGATTTATTTAGGTAACATTCGTAGCAACTTCAGACAGCAGCTCGATTCAATTGAGATTGTTGATGACGACAAAGACCAAGGCCACCAAGGCAAACTCAAACATTAATTAATGAAACCTAAACATATCGTTATGATATTTAGGTTTCTTCATGTTAGTTGGGAATGCTTACTATAAGGGGGAATATCGGTTTTCAGTATAGTTATGTAAGCCGGTACAAGACACATAAGGGGGATTTACATGTCGCGGCGTTCGTTCGAGAGAACGGTTCGGAAGAATTCGAAGCAATTAAACCAGCAACGTAAAAAAAGCGGTCAACCAATCACACGAGGTCCAGGTGAGGATATGTACAAAGGCAGAAGCCTGTTATTCCCCATCTTTTTGATTGGTCTGGCGTTTCTGTACCTGTTCATGAGTACTTTTTTGGTTCAAAAACCAATGACAACATGGGATTGGGTCACAATTTTGCTTTATGTATTTTTGGCGGTCATTTTTATGCTTCGCCGTCCTTACATTAAAATCAGCAGCAATCGGATCATTACAACGAAGGGTAATCGCGAACGTTCTATAGGTGTTGAAGATATTATCAAGTTCCGATTTGAACCAGGTACTGTTGTGATTGAACACAATAGTCGCGGAAAACGATGGGTCTTCACCAAGTTGTTAAACCGTTACGATACAGATGCAATAACCGAGCGATTGCAGAAATTTGCAAAGGCACACCAGATCACCGTGGAAACCATTGATAAGTAATTAATGTATAAAGGGGCAGATGATCGGAATGGCGTTGAAAGCGATTATGTTCGACCTGGATGATACTTTATTGTGGGACGAACGCAGTGTTCGAGAAGCATTTCATGAAACTTGTCTAATTGCGGCAACAGAAACAGGTGTTAATGCTGCAGCACTCGAAGAGGCTGTTCGTCACGAAGCACGTGAACTATATGAATCCTATGAAACGTTTCCTTTTACCAAAATGATTGGAATCAACCCTTTTGAAGGACTCTGGGCGAACTTTACGGGAGGAGAACAACCAGAATTTCGCCAGTTAGAACAATTGGCTCCGATCTATCGTAAAGAGTCATGGCGTCGTGGTTTACTCAAGCTAGGTGTGGATCAGGAAGAGCTTGCAGAACGCTTGGCCTCCCAGTTTGGGACACAACGCAGATCCAGGCCGCATGTTTATGAAGAAACGCTGGATACGCTGCGTCATTTGCAAGGAAAGTACAAATTGTTGCTCTTAACTAACGGATGCCCTGCTCTACAGCAAGAGAAACTGGATGGTGTTCCGGAATTATCTCCTTTCTTTGATGAGATTATTATCTCGGGTAGCTTTGGCAAGGGGAAGCCGGATCCGTCCATTTTCGAACATGCTCTGAGGAAACTAGGTGTTAAACCTGAAGAAAGCATGATGGTAGGCGACAAGTTAACAACAGATATTCGTGGTGCACTGTCTTCGGGGATTCGTGCTGTGTGGATTAACCGTGAGAATAAAGTGAACAATGAAACGTATTCGCCGAATCATGAGATTAAACATTTGTCTGAATTAGACGGTCTAATCGCTAATTTCTAAAAAAGAGTATGCTCAAGCAAGTCTGTACACATCTCCTTAAATTATCAAACATTGGTTATGACATGAATGATCGTTTGTTCATCAGTCATGACCAATGTTTTTTTGTCTGCTTATATCCAAACTATTAATGTTTATAAACTGTTGTTATAGGTGATTATGTATTTTTTTTAAGAAAAAATGTTGAAATTCAAAAATGGTTGATTTAAAATACAACTAACATACTAGTATAACTAGTTTTTTGAAATCTATTTTATAACCTTATCCAATCTAATTCAGATCATCTACCAGTTTATGTGTATGTGTATGTTCAACCCGATAAAAGTAACAACATACGATCCCTTTAAGAAAGTGAAGTGAATAATAATTCATTCATCGTTTTTGTAAGCGCTTCACAATGTATGTCTCTAACCTCGAACAGCTTTCAAGCAATGTAAGACTATTCGGATTGCACAATCTTGCATGTGTTTGATTGTACATAAAAACAAAAAAATGAGACCGTTTACATTTTATTTTGTAGTGGGGGTGAATCGAACAGCACGGGTATCCTCTGCATGATCAGCAAAGATATCCATGGCAGGCAACGAATGAATATATCATCTCTTAATCAAGTTATGGATCGGAGTGAATGACACATGGAGTCAGAAACATCTAAGGCAACAATCCCTATGATATCTTCACGTAAAGAAAGCAGGTTGCGGACGGCAGCCACGTTGATTCGTAAAGATTGGCAATTGTACTCGCTGTTAGTTCTTCCCATCATTTATCTGATTATTTTCAAATATGGTCCCATGTTAGGTAATATTATTGCTTTTAGACGGTTTGTACCGGGTGGGAGTATTTTTGGAGAAACCTGGGTTGGTCTGCGTTATTTTAAAATGTTCATTGAGGATCCAACGTTCTGGCGAGTTTTCAGTAACACTTTGATGCTTGGCGGACTCGCATTGTTATTTACGTTTCCGGTCCCCATTATTTTTGCACTGATGCTTAATGAGGTGAAAAGCAAACGATTCAAAAAGTTTGTACAAACAGCCTCATACCTGCCTCACTTCCTATCCGTTGTTATCGTAGCGGGTATGATTCTACAATTAACAGCAATGAATGGTTCAATCAACGGACTTGTTGCTTTTTTTACAGGGGATAACATTCCATTCATGCAGCGTGCAGAGTGGTTCAGAACTATTTATATCTCTTCCGAAATTTGGCAGGGGATGGGCTGGGGAGCTATTTTATATCTGGCAGCACTAACAACGATTGATGATTCTTTGTATGAAGCAGCTCGAATTGATGGAGCGAACCGCTGGAAACAAACCATTCATGTGACGATTCCAGGCATTTTGCCAACGATTGTGACCTTACTAATACTGAACATGGGGAACTTCCTGGCAGTAGGCTTCGAAAAAATCTTGCTTTTGTATAATCCGCTTATTTATGAGACTTCCGATGTAATTTCTACCTATTTATATCGTGTAGGTCTTGAATCCAGCAACTTCAGTTATGCCACAGCTATTGGTTTGTTTGAATCGATTATTGGGCTGACTCTGGTATTCACTGTAAACGCAATTTCACGCAAACTGACACAACGAAGTTTATGGTAAAGGAGGAGCACCATGCAGGAATCCAGATCATACAAGGTATTTAAAGTGTTCAATGTCACTTTCTTGTTGTTTATCGTTTTTATAACACTTTACCCCTTCCTTAATGTTGTTGCCCAATCCTTCAGTAGTGAAGCGTACATCAACTCAGGCAAGGTAAGTTTATTTCCGCGAGGGTTCAATGTGGAAACGTATAAAACCATTTCAAAGGACAACATGTTCTGGTTGAACTATAAAAACACGATTATTTACACGGTGGTAGGTACACTGATTTCCATGTTTATGACGACCATTTTTGCCTACGCACTGTCTAAAAAAAGGTTGATGGGGCGTAAATTTCTGACGATGTTTGCCGTGTTCACGATGTTTTTCAGCGGTGGTCTGATTCCTAACTACGTTTTGATCAACTCCCTTGGTTTCAATAACACCATGTGGGCACTGGTTGTCCCAGGTGCAATAAGCATATATAACATGCTGATCATGAAATCCTTTTTTGAAAACATGCCGGAAGAGTTAGAGGAAGCCGCAGCAATTGATGGCTTGAACACGTATGGTATTTTGCTGCGTATTATTTTGCCTCTTAGTAAAGCAGTCATGGCTACGATGGTACTATTCTATGCTGTTGGACATTGGAACTCCTGGTTTCCAGCATTCTTGTATCTGGACAAAAAAGAGCTGTTCCCGGTCACGATCTATTTGCGTAACATGATCGCCGGTGCAACGAGCGGTGCTACTGCCGGAGCAACTTCAGCGGATAATCTGACTCAGATTGCAGCCAACATCAAGTCGGTAACGATGGTACTAACGATCCTGCCGATTCTAACCATCTATCCATTTGTACAGCGCTACTTTGTAACCGGTATCATGTTGGGTTCTGTTAAGCAGTAATCATTGCACACATGGGTTAGAAACTAAATAAAAGGGGATGAATGGTTTGAAAAGAAAGCCACGCAAACTGGTTGGTAAGATGATCTTGGCAATGACGATGTCGGCTGTACTTGCTGCATGCAGCAGTGGTGCGGGAACAGGCCCAGATGTTTCGGAGGTAGGCACAAAATCAGCGATGGAGAGTTATAAAGCAGGTGAGGCGTTCAAAGCAACGGAACCGTTTAATCTTTCTATTTTATATAGTGATCATCCGACGTATCCATACAAAAAAGACTGGCTGCTATTCAAAAAAATATCGGAAATGACGGGAGTAACGTTGGAGCCAACCATTGTGCCGATGAGTGACTATCCGCAGAAGAGATCCCTGTTGATCAGTTCCGGTGATGCACCACTTGTCATTCCAAAGACTTATCCAGGAGAAGAGGCAGCGTTTGTATCTTCGGGAGCTGTCCTGCCGATCAGTGATTATATTGATTTGATGCCAAACTTCAAGGACAAGGTGGAAAAGTGGAAGCTCGAACCTGAACTTGAAGGGCTCCGTCAAGAAGATGGCAAGTACTACGTATTACCAGGATTACATGAGGAAGTATGGCCTGATTATACATTAATCGTAAGAACGGATGTTTTTAAAGAAAATAATATTGCCATTCCTGCAACTTGGGATGAACTCTATACTGCTGCGAAAAAATTAAAAGAAATCTATCCTGACTCCATGCCGTTCTCAGACGGTTTCAAATTCAACAGTACACTTAACATTGCAGCTACTGGTTTCGGGACTAAGGCTGGCTGGGGATATGGAAACGGCTTGACCTACAAAGCCGATCAGGATGAATTTGTTGCCACGGCAACGACACCCGAGTACAAAGAATTGCTGACGTTTTTTCACAAAATGGTAGCAGAAGGGCTCCTTGATAAGGAAAGTTTCACACAAGGTGATGATCAAGCTACTCAAAAGTTCGTTTCGGGTAAATCATTTATGATTAACGGTAACTCACAGACACTTGTGCTGCATCGGAATGATATGAATAAAACGTTGGGTGAAGGGAAATTCTCGATCGCCAAGATTACGGTTCCGGGCGGGCCGAAAGGCCAGTTGATGTCGGGTTCCAGACTCGAAAACGGTGTGATGATTTCTGGGAAGATTAAAGATAGTGACAATTTCAAAGCTATTTTACAATTTATCGATTGGTTGTATTACAGTGACGAAGGACAGGAATTCACCAAGTGGGGTGTAGAGAACGAGACGTACACTAAAGAAGGCGGCAAACGTAAGTTGGCAGATGATGTTAACTACAATGGACTGAACCCTAAAGGTACGAAAGACCTTCGTGTTGACTTTGGATTCTCTGGAGGGGTATTTGCTTACGGAGGCACAACAGAGCTACTTCAATCCATGTTTAGCGATGAAGAACTTGAGTTCCAGAAAAATATGAAAGAGACAAAAGAAGTAATTCCGGCTGAACCGCCTATCCCGTATTCTTCCGAAGATCGTGAACGTGTAACACTTATGAGTACCCCGCTCAAAGACTACACAGACCAAAATACGTTGAAGTTTATAATAGGTGAACGGAAGTTATCGGAATATGATACGTTTCTAAAAGAGCTGGAGAGCCAGGGCTTGTCCAATTATGTGAAGCTTGCGAATGACACCTATAAGACGTATAAGGAAAACAAAAAATAATTTGTATGATTTGAAGCCGAGCTACCGTTTCACTAAGAATATTTAAGTGGAACGGTAGTTTGTGCTAATATGAAGGGAATATGGCTTAGAGAAAGAGGTCAAGGCATGGTACTTAATCAAAAAAAGAGAGGCTCTACCCGGGCTTATTCTTATAATTTATTAAAAGAACGAATTCTTCATCTGCAGCTCGAACCAGGCACCAAAATTTCGGAGAAAGAGATCGCAGATGAATTAAAGGTGAGTCGAACACCGGTGCGCGAGGCTTTTATGAAGCTGGCGGAGGAAGAACTGCTGGACATCATTCCACAGAGTGGTACCATTGTTTCGCATATTAACCTGGAGCATGTGGAAGAAGGCCGGTTTATGCGAGAGAAGATGGAAAAGGAAATTGTCATGTTAGCCTGTACTTCCTTCCCTGACGAGTACATGTTCAGACTTGAAACCAATATTGCCATGCAGGAAGTGTGTATAGGAAAAAAAAACTTTTATCGGTTGTTTGAGCTGGATGAGGAATTTCATCAGATTTTATTTCAGGGTACTGGCAAGCTACGGACGTGGAAGATGCTGCAGCAGTTGAACATGCCGTTTAATCGATTGCGTTTGCTTCGGCTAGCAGAGGATTCCAATCTCGAAGTGATCATCTCTCAACATAAAGAGATTCTACGGCTGGTCACAGAACGACAGGCGGAGGAAGCGGCTCAAGTAATGGAAGCACATCTTAGACTTGTGGTTGTCGAGCAGGAAATGTTAAAGGACAAGTATCCACATTATTTCACCTAGCGATAGATGATGGAGTCATTTTACTTCTATACTCTTGCAGATGATGGTCCATTCTCTTACAAGACGTAACTTAAAGACATCAACACAACCCCCTGCTCTTATGAGCAGGGGGTTGATTAAGCACGTTAACTATTCACTTAACATAGATTAAGCGTTTTTGATAAATGTCGGATCCGGATATGGATCGGCGATCCAGCCGTCTTTTTCGATGAACAGACGTACCGCAATAATCTGTTTGTTCTCCATCAATGTGAAGAAATGCGGTGTGTTTTCAGGAACAGAAATGACGTCCCCAGGAGACAACTCTACATTAAAGTAACCTGTATCATCCGTTGACTTGATGACGAAGATGCCTTTACCCGAAACGATTGCGCGGATTTCATCTTCCGCATGTGTATGGATCTCTTCGAACTTGGCCAGTTTCTCTTCGATGTCTGGTGTTTGTTCTGAAAGAGTGATGACATCCCAGATTTGATAACCGCGACGTGCTGCCAAATCTTTGATCTCGTAATCGAAGGTTTCTAATACTTCTTGCTTCTGTTCATCGGTCAGTCCGAAATTATTTTGCAGTTCAGCGCTTAATTTGGAAGCGTCCCACTTCTCATATAATACGTCATATTTGTTCAAGAAATTTCGAACGTTCTCGTCTCCAGTGATTCGTTCGTTCGTATTTCGGATTACAATTTCAGCCATGCGCTTTCCCTCTTTTCCACTTGGATTAATTGATATTATATCGGATTGCACAAAATTTGTCGATTCACAATTCTGCTTCATTCTTGCAAATTCGCGACCTTTCGGGAGCAAAACCGATCTTTCACATTAAGTTAGTTTCTGTTAAACTAAGATTTAACGTTTTGCGGGGGTGATGATATTGGATAAGCTTAGTCTACACGATGCATTAAAACAACGAATATTAATCCTCGACGGCGCAATGGGGACAATGATTCAACAAGTGGATCTGACCAGCGAAGATTTCGGCGGCGAAGATCTGGATGGATGTAATGAAATGTTGGTGCTGACACGTCCAGAACTGATCCAGCGTATTCATGAAGATTATCTGGAAGCCGGTGCCGATTTAATTGAGACCAATACATTTGGTGCGACTTCAGTCGTGCTTGCGGAATACGATATACAAGATCGTACACGCGAAATAAATCTGGAAGCGGCCAGAATTGCCAAAGCAGCGGTTGATCGCTTCTCCACACCAGAGTCACCACGATACGTGGTCGGTGCGATGGGTCCAACAACCAAAACGTTGTCTGTGACTGGTGGTGTGACATTCCAGGAGCTGGTGGACAGCTATTTCGAGCAAGCCCTTGCTTTAATAGAGGGAGGCGTTGATGCGCTACTGCTTGAAACTTCACAGGATACCCTCAATGTGAAAGCGGGCAGCATTGGCATTCAGCAAGCATTTGACCAAAGCGGAATCAAGCTACCTTTAATGATATCAGGAACGATCGAACCAATGGGTACGACCTTGGCTGGTCAGAACATTGAATCTTTTTATATATCCTTAGAACACCTTAACCCAATTTCGGTGGGACTAAACTGTGCGACAGGTCCGGAGTTCATGCGTGACCATATCCGTTCCCTGTCTGGCATGGCGTCTGTAGCTGTGAGTTGTTATCCGAATGCAGGTCTACCTGATGAGAATGGTAATTATCACGAGTCACCAGACTCTCTTGCTCAGAAAATTGGGGCATTTGCAGAACAGGGATGGTTGAACATTGCAGGCGGATGCTGCGGGACAACGCCTGCACACATCCGCGCCATGCGTGATACACTCGCCAAGTACCCCCCAAGAGAATTGAACGGAACACACCCGCCTGCCTTGTCGGGAATTGAACCGGTATATGTTGAGCAGGATAATCGTCCTTACATGGTTGGTGAGCGCACCAACGTACTCGGTTCACGAAAATTCAAACGCTTAATTGTCGAAGGCAAGTACGAAGAAGCTTCGGAAATTGCCCGGGCACAAGTTAAAAATGGAGCACACATCGTTGACGTTTGCGTACAGGATCCCGACCGTGAGGAAACGGAAGATATGATTAAGTTCCTTGAACTTGTTGTCAAAAAGGTCAAGGTTCCGCTGATGATTGACACAACAGATGCTGCGGTTATTGATACGGCCCTCCAATATTCTCAAGGAAAAGCAATTATTAACTCCATTAACCTTGAGGATGGCGAAGAGAAATTTGAAATAGTAACCCCGCTGTTGCATAAATACGGCGGAGCAGTGGTTGTCGGAACCATTGATGAACGTGGGCAGGCAATTAGTCGTGAGGACAAGCTTGAGGTAGCCAAACGTTCGTATGATTTGCTCGTGAACAAATATGGCCTGAAGGCTGAAGACCTTATTTTTGATACACTGGTGTTTCCGGTAGGAACGGGTGATGAGCAGTATATCGGTTCAGCCAAAGAAACGATTGAAGGTATACGTGTCATTAAGGAAGCATTACCTGAGTGTCATACGATCCTTGGGATCAGTAACATCTCCTTTGGTCTGCCTGAAGCGGGCCGTGAGGTGTTAAACTCTGTTTTCCTATATGAATGTACCAAAGCAGGACTGGATTATGCGATCGTGAATACCGAAAAGCTGGAGCGTTATGCATCCATTCCAGAAGAAGAACGCAGACTCTCGGAAGAACTACTATATAATACAAATGATGATACACTGGCTGCTTTCGTCGCGGCATTCCGAAACAAAAAAGTAGAGAAAAAAGAAAAAATCTCTAACCTGTCACTGGAAGAACGCCTCGCATCTTATGTGGTTGAAGGAAGCAAAGAGGGTTTGTTGCCCGATCTGGAGCAGGCTCTAGCCAAATATACAGCGCTCCAAGTCATCAACGGTCCTTTGATGCGCGGCATGGAAGAAGTCGGACGTCTCTTCAACAACAATGAGTTAATTGTAGCTGAGGTGCTTCAAAGTGCAGAAGTGATGAAAGCTTCCGTAGCCTATCTGGAGCAGTTTATGGAGAAGAATGAAACCTCTGTCAAAGGAAAGATCATTCTAGCGACCGTTAAAGGAGATGTACATGATATCGGTAAAAACCTGGTGGAGATCATCTTGTCCAACAACGGTTACCGGATCATTAATTTGGGTATAAAAGTACCACCAGAGCGTATTATCGAGGCATACCGGGAAGAGAAGGTCGATGCTATCGGCCTGTCCGGTTTGCTTGTTAAGTCAGCACAACAGATGATTCTCACCGCTCAGGATTTGCGCACAGCCGGAATTGATGTACCCATCATGGTAGGTGGAGCCGCACTTACACGTAAGTTTACCAAAAATCGGATTCGTCCTGAATATAACGGCATGGTTGTCTATGCGAAGGATGCGATGGATGGTCTGGACCTGGCAAACAAGCTGATGAATCCGGTGGCGCGTGAAGAGATGCAGGCCGAGATGGAGGCGGAAAAGGAAGCAGATGCTTCAAATGCAGGGGAGGTCCAGGTACTTCCTGAACTTACCCGGGTAGAACGCTCGGCCATTTCCGCTGATCATCCTGTGCTTGTGCCGCCAGATCTGGAGCGTCATACGTTGCGAAATTATCCGTTATCACACATCCTGCCTTATGTGAATATGCAGATGCTGCTAGGACATCACTTGGGGCTGCGCGGTTCGGTTGAACAGCTGCTCGCTGCTGGTGATCCCAAGGCAACGGATCTGAAAGCGGTCGTAGACGGCATTATGCAGGAGGCAGTTCGTGACGGAATCATTCAGGCTCATGCGATGTATCGCTTTTTTCCGGCACAGTCGAGCGGCAATAGCGTCATCATTTATGATCCGCAAGATACCAGTAACATTCTGCATACCTTTACGTTCCCACGTCAAAAGGTAGAGCCATTCCTGTGTCTGTCCGACTTCCTGAAACCAGTTGAATCCGGTGAGATGGATTATGTAGGTTTCTTGGTTGTTACTGCGGGCCATGGTGTACGCGAACTCTCCACAGCGTGGAAGGATCAAGGGGACTATCTACGTTCACACGCACTGCAGTCGGTTGCACTGGAAGTAGCTGAGGGACTTGCTGAACGTGTGCATCATATGATGAGAGATATCTGGGGCTTCCCGGATTCAGCTGAAATGACAATGAAGCAGCGTCATGGCGCACGTTATCAGGGGATTCGAGTATCTTTTGGATATCCGGCTTGTCCCGATCTGGAGGATCAGGGCCCGTTATTCAAGCTGATGCAGCCTGAAGATATTGGAGTAGAATTGACCGAAGGTTTCATGATGGAACCTGAAGCTTCTGTGTCCGCGATGGTGTTCAGCCATCCGCAGGCTAAATATTTTAACGTTGAAAAAGCATAAATTCCTAAGTTGTCAGGCAAGCCCTCCGCATGGTCGGAGGTTTTTTGCTGGCAAAAGAAAGAGGTGCGATCCAGAATGGAACTATATTTCCTGGGAACTAATGCTGGTGTACCTACGCTGCAACGGAATGTAACGTCCATTGGACTACGTATGTTGGATGAGCGAAGAGCTCTGTGGTTGTTTGACTGCGGGGAAGGAACACAGCACCAGATTTTAAGTTCTCCGCTCAAATTGAGCAAATTGGAGAAAATATTTATTACCCATCTGCATGGTGACCATGTGTTTGGATTACCGGGCTTGTTGTCCAGCAGAGCATATCAGGGTGGAACGACTCCACTCACGGTGTATGGACCGCCTGGAACGGAACGAATGATTGCAACAACGATGGAACTTAGTCAATCCCGCTTAAATTATGATTTGAACATTGTAGAGCATACTGGCGGTGTTCTGTTTGAAGATGAGAGCTTTATTGTAGAGTCTGCCTTACTTGAACATCGTATCGATAGTTATGGGTATCGAATTACTGAGAAAGATCGTCCTGGTAGTCTCGATTCTGCTAAACTAGCGGCTTACGGCCTGAAACCAGGTCCGTTGTTTGGACGGTTAAAGCGGGGAGAGACGATTATACTGGACAATGGTGATACGGTACGTCCCGAGGATGTTTTGGGAGCCCCAAAACGCGGAATGGTGATCACGATCCTGGGGGATACGCGTCCTTGCGATAACGTGCAGCCTCTAGCCAAAGATGCAGACGTTCTCGTTCATGAAGCAACGTTTATGCATGATCTAGCGGATACAGCTAATGAGTACTATCACAGTACGTCTAGAGAAGCGGCGGAAGCGGCCCGAGCGGCGAATGTAGGGCAGCTCATCATGACTCACTTCAGTTCGCGTTATAAGGATGAGGAGCAGCTTCAGCCTCTATTGGAAGAAGCGAAGTCCATCTTCCCAAACACACGACTTGCGAACGAGCACCAGCTTATTCCTGTGGTGCATGGCAAGCCTGATTCATTGGAATAAAGCGTAAGCTTTGAAGGATAGCGAAGGCAATAATCAACAACCGGCAAATGGGATGGGACTGAGGGGGAAATGTTCCCGAGGTCCCTTTTGCAATCTGGTCAGAAAGCGTGTAGGATGGGCAATATGAGCAGGGAAATGATCCGAATTATTTTCCGGGAAAGCGCAGGAAGTGACAAGCTTGTACAGAAGACGCGCGAGATAAACCGTCTGTCTTCGATTCGGTTCGACTTGTTGCGTGTTCCTGCGAGTATGAGCATCCTACACGCTTGCATACATATTATGTTTGTTCTCATGCCCGACTTTTTGTCGGGTAAGAAATGTGAATGGAATGAAGAAAGGAAGTGCTGTGTATGATTAAGGCCTATCTGATCGATCTGGATGGTACGTTATATCATGGCAGACATCGTATCGATGGAGCCGATCAGCTCATTCGGACATTGCAGGAGCAGGGAGTGCCTTATTTGTTCGTGACTAATAATTCATCCCGTACTCCGCAAGGTGTGGCAGATCATCTGAATGGCATGGGAATTGCCGCTGATGCTTCCGAGGTATGTACTTCTGCGGTGGCCGCGGCTGAATATGTTGCTGCAGAAACTCCTCGGGCGAAGGTAGCCTGCATTGGTGAGATTGGCCTTATACAGGCTATTGAAGAAGCTGGTTTAGTTTTGACAGAGAATGAGCCCGAATATGTCATTCAAGGCATTGACCGTGAATTTTCATATCAAAAATTAACGAAGGCACTCCGCTGGATAAATGGGGGAGCTAAGTTTATTTTGACGAATCCTGATCTTCAACTTCCTGCTGATGATGGATTAACACCTGGTGCAGGTACGATTGGAGCTGCTATTGAGGCTGCAACGGGCGTGCAGCCAACGGTTATCGGTAAGCCTTCAAGCATTATTATGAGATCAGCCATTCACAGGTTGAACTTAAAAGCTGAAGAAGTTGCTGTTATCGGAGATAATATGCGTACAGATATTGCCGCAGGTGTAGCAGCGGGCTGTGAGACGTTGCTTGTTCTGACAGGCGTAACTACACATGAGAACATGGATGGACATGTTCAGGCTGTGAAGGCACGTCCTGATCATGTTTTTGAAGATTTGCATACATTGATTGCATGGATGACCCAACGGGCAGACCAAGCTTCCAAGAAGGAGTAGATAAAGAATGCCAGAGTTGCCGGAAATGGAAAATTACCGGACGTTATTGTCCGAGCATATACTTGATTTACCGATTACAGGGGTAGTCGTGAACCGTGAAAAGACGATTAATACAACTACTGATGTGTTCATAAGTGAACTAACAGGCAATCGGATTATATTTGTGGAACGGCGCGCAAAACATCTGGTCTTTCACCTCGCAAACGGCAAACGCCTGGTGTTACATCTTATGTTAGGTGGCATGCTGTTCTGGGGTACAGAGGACGAGCGTCCTGACCGCACCACACAGGTAGAGATTCAATTTGGAGAACATATTCTGTTCTTTATCGGTTTACGCCTTGGTTATCTGCATCTGATGACTTCCAAAGAAACGGAAGAAGCGATGTCCGATCTTGGTCCAGAGCCCCTGGATCGCCGGATGAGCAAGGAGCGTTTTGCCGGGTTGCTTAAAGGACGCCGGGGAACACTCAAAACAACCTTGGTAAATCAACATATTATTGCAGGCATCGGTAACTGTTATTCAGATGAAATTGCCTTTGCGGCTGGACTTAGACCAAGCTCCAAAACGCAGAATATTGCAAACTCGACAGAACTAACCGAGCGGTTGTACCACTCCATGCAGTCCGTGCTGCGTGAAGCTGCGTCTGAGGGCGGTTATATGGAAATGCCATTGATGCAGGGAGATAACAAAACAGGTAAGTTTGACGAGCAGTGCCGGGTTTACGACCGGGAAGGCGAAGCTTGTCCTCGCTGCGGGGGAACGATTGAGAGAGTTGAAATTACGGGCAAAAAGGCATTTTTCTGTCCGAAATGTCAGCATGAGGCCTAAAACCGGTATCGGCGCACATGTCAGCACCAGAGGTGGATTTTTGCAGGCGGCCAAGAGAGCATATGAGATGGAAGCAACGGCTTTTCAATATTTTCCGAAAAACCCGCGCAGTCTCAGTCTGAAACGTCTGGATCTGAAGGATGCTGCACATTGCAGGGGGTGGTGCGCGGAGCATGGACTAGCATCCATCGCTCACTCGCCCTATCCCACGAATCCGGCACTTGGCACGACCCGTGGAGAGGCGGGGTTTCATGCAATTGTTTCTTCGATTCGCAACGATCTTGAGATTTCGGACGCCTGTGGCTCTGTTGGAACGGTCGTTCATTTTGGCCATGTTCAAACCCAAGATCCACTGGAGGGATATCGGAATTTGATTCACTGTTTGGATACCGCGCTGGAAGGGTGGCAAGGTGAATCTAAGATTTTGCTTGAAAATCAGGCAGGAGATCATGGACCCATGGGAACAACGATGGAAGAGATGATCCAAATTCGCAAGCTGAGCCGGTATCCCGAACATATTGCTTTTTGTTTCGACACATGTCATGCTTTTGCTTCAGGGATGTGGTTTGCCGGAGATGAGGCTACTTTATTGGAGAAGGGAAAGCAGCTGGGATACTGGGATGTGTTAGCGGCTGTTCATTTGAATGATTCCAAGTACGCATCTGGCATGAACAAAGACAGACATGCGAGAATTGGTCAGGGCCATATCGGCTATGAATCCATGCAGAGACTTCTGCAATCGCCACATATTCAACAAGCGGTTGTTATACTGGAGACGGAAACGGGAGAAGATGGAACGCACCGTGAAGATATACAACTCATGCGTTCCTGGTTATAAGTTGGGAGGTTCGAGACGATGCATGTTTTTCTGGATGATTATCGTTCTTGTCCAAAAGGATTTGTTCTGGCTACCAATGCAGAGGATTGCCTTTTGTTACTGAGAGAAGGCGAAGTTGACATTCTATCACTGGACTATGAGCTTGGGCCGGATTCGATGAATGGCGGTGAGGTTGCAGCGGCGATTGTACAGGAAGGGCTGTATCCACGCGAAATCTATTTACATACGTCGAGTATGTATGGAAAACGTCAGATGTACGAGATGTTGTATAGCAATAAACCGGACTCGGTGTTGATCCATAACGGTCCGATGACGGGTGAGGTCATGCTACGGGTGGCTGCGGAGGCGGAGAAGTCATGAAGCCGATCACATCCAAAATGTTATTGCGGGGTGTATGGGAAGGCATGCCTCAGGCTGTATTTATCTTTACGCCACTATGCGGAACCTGTGCAGCTGCCCGTCGTATGCTGGAAGTCGCCGAGCATATGCTGCCAGAAGGTGTTTTATATGAAATGAACATTCATGATATCCCTGAGCTTGTTCAGCAGTTTCAGATTTCCAGTGTACCGGCGTTAATGTTGTTTGATGGTGAGCAAGATGTACCTTCCATGTTATACCGGATGAACTCCGTTGAGCATCTGCTGAATGAAATTCGGAAGGCGGTGTTGAAATGAGCATTGTAACGATGGAGCAAATTTCGCTTCGCCGGGAAGAAAATCAGATTCTGGATGATGTTCATTTGCGTATTGAACAGGGTGAACACTGGGTTATTTTAGGACGTAATGGATCGGGTAAGACCACACTGCTGGAAATGATGAATGGATATATGTTCCCAAGTAAGGGACGCATCGAAGTACTCGGACATGTGTATGGACAATGCGACGTGCGGGAGGTTCGTAAGGAAATTGGTTATATCAGTCAAACCTTGATTGAAAAGCTTACCTTACGCGACCCGGTATGGGAGGTTGTCGCTACAGGAGCATATGCTTTTTTGCGTTTCTATCAGACGATTCCGGATGAAGTGAAAACAAAAGCGATGCAGCTGCTGAATGAGATGGGTTTCTCGAAGCTGGCAGATCAACCGCTGGGAACGCTATCCCAGGGAGAACGCAAAAAAGTCATGCTGGCACGTTCGTTAATGGCTGAACCGAAGCTGCTCATTATGGACGAGCCCTGTGCTGGCCTTGATTTGTACGAACGTGAGAAGATGCTGATCGAGATTGATCGTTTGCGTCGGCGGAATATGACGGTGGTGTACGTGACCCATCATGTGGAAGAGATCGTGCCGTTGTTTACTCATGTTGCACTGATCCGTGATGGACGCATTGCCGCTGCTGGGCCGAAACATGAAATATTAACAGAAGATACAATTAAGCATACGTATGATATTCCGGTGGATATTCAGTGGCATGAAGATCGGCCTTGGATACGCGTACGTTCTGGAGGGTAACACAAGTTGAGTACACAATCGTCTTCGGGAGAAGCGGATTTTTCCCGTTTTATATGCACTGCGAATCATGGGTTTGCGCCTTATGCGCAGGAGGAGTTACGCCGTACTTTTGGAGCAGTTAAGAGTACTGTGCTTGTTCCAGGAGAAATTCTGCTTGCAGGTTTGCCGGCAGCAGAGGAAGAAGTTTCGGTTAGGCTGTTACAAGAGTCACCAACGTTTTTACGTCATATTCAACCTGTTCAATTCCAAGAGAACACGGAAGATTCGGAGCAGTCTCTGGAGAAACTAATTGCATTTATTCTGAATCATAAGGAATTGTCAGGTGCTCAAGTTGTGATGCAAACACGCAAAACGGAAGGTTCGTTTTGGCGCGAAAACGCAGCTTCCTTGAAACAAACGCTGACAGAAAAACTGGATGATCTGGGATGCGAGTGGGTTATTCGTGATGCTGAGTATGTCATTTCGGTATTTGCTGCCAATGAGATGTTATATGCTGGCGTATCCAGACCGGAACAGAATCTGTCAGACTGGAGCGGTGGAGCGGTCCGTTTTCAGAAGGAAGAAGGGCAGATCTCAAGAGCCAAGTTTAAGTTGCTTGAAGCCGAGCAAACGTTTGGCATTGATTTTACTTCGTTTCACAAAGCACTGGATATTGGGGCTGCGCCGGGGGGATGGACATCATTCCTGCTTGAACGTGGGCTAGAGGTAACGGCGGTTGACCCGGCGAAGATGGATGCGACCTTGCTGGCTTCACCCCGATTGACCTTTTTGAAAAAAAATGCAGGTGATGTCCGCTTCCGCGAAGGCGAGTTCGATCTGCTTGTATGTGATATGAGCTGGAGTCCGAAGCTGATGAGCAGGCTGGTATCCGATCTTCTGTACAGTCTTCAATCCGGTGGAACAGCGATTGTCACGGTAAAATTACTACACAAGAAACCACTCGCGCTCATTAAAGATGTGATCGATACGTTCGAGCGTTCAAGGATGCAGATTCAACGTTCGAAGCAACTGTTCCATAATCGTGAAGAGATCACACTTTATATGATTAAATATTAAGTGACTTAACTTATAAAATTTTCTGCTTTACAACGGTTGATTTGGTGTACTATAATGATACCAATATTAACCATAACGATATGAAATTTGAGGGAAAGCATCCCGAATGTGAGCATAACTGGATTTCCGGTTTGTTCATTTTCGGTGAAGCTTTCCCTTTTTTATGTTGTTTGGAAGGAGGAATACTTATGAGACATCCGGCCAGGCTAGAACGCGGAAGCCTGCTGGGAGAAAGATACCGTATTCTGTCTGTTCTTGGTTCAGGTGGGATGAGCCATGTGTATGAGGCAGAGGATCTGAAGTTACCAGGGAAAATCTGGGCTGTGAAAGAAAGCGTCATGAAGATGCCTTATGAAGGAAGCATGGAGAGAGAAGCGGCTCTGTTGACATCGTTGCGCCATCCGAGGCTTCCGCAGATCATTGATTTTTTTGTGCCTGATGAAGATGGTTATACGTACCTGGTCATGGAATACATTGAAGGATTAACGTTAAGTGATTACTTCAAACAGTGCCTTGGCAAAATTCCGGTGGAGCAGTTGGTAGAATTCGTTCTTCAATTGTTGGAAGTGCTCAGTTACTTGCATAACCTGGATCCTCCGGTCATTTACCGAGATCTGAAGCCCTCTAACATTATGATTACACCGGAGCATGAAGTGCGGCTGATTGATTTTGGTATTGCCCGCAGTTATAAGATACAGCATGCCCAAGATACGGTTAAACTCGGTACAGCCGGGTTTGCGGCCCCGGAACAGTATGGTTCTGGGCAAACAGATGCTCGTTCAGATCTGTATGGTCTTGGCGCTTTAATGTTGTATCTGATGACGAGCGGAGCTTATACCGAATGGATTCAAGGCGTGGAGAGCTCTATAAGGGGAGATGTCCCACGAAGCTACATCCCTGTTGCGAGAAGGTTGTTACGATATGATGCGAATGAGCGGTTCCAAACGGCTGACGAGGTGAGAAAAGAACTTCTTCGAATACCGGGAGTCATGCTCTCCCATTCAGATCACCAGATGACGCTTGGCGGAGGAACCCGAGTGATTGCACTTACTGGCGCATCCGCCGGGGCAGGTGTTACCCATACAGCGATAGCGATCAGCCATTATTTGGAGAGACGGAACTTCAAGGTTGCTGTTATCGAAATGTCACCACGATCTCAATCATTCACACGTATTCAGCAAATTGCACTTGGCGGTAAACCCGTGGCATCAAGCAGGCAGTTTGCGGTGGATGGTGTGCATTACTGGAAACAGTCGGGCCGAGCCGACATTTTATCCCTGCTGGGTGGCAGTTATCAGTTCATTGTGATGGATCTTGGCAGCGGACAGGATCAAAACCGGATTGAGGAGTTTCTGCGTGCGGATCTGCCCATCGTTATTGGTTCCGGGGCAGAATGGAAACAAGCAGAGATCAGTTCCTTTGTGCGAACACATCATCGGTATCCACGGGAGAAATGGATATACTGTCTTCCGCTTGCCGCAGCAGACGCTGTGGATCGTGTACGTAGAACGCTGAATACATCCCGTGTTTACGGTTTGCCGCTACAGCTTGACCCATTTGATAAAGAGCCGCATATGGACAAAGTGTTCTCACATATGTTGGGTCATCTGATAGCGAGACAGCCCCCCAAACGTTCATTTTTTTCACGTAAAAAAGTGTATGAGTAGAGGAGATTGCGAAAGGAGTGCCTCTTTTGTCCAAATTAAGAAAACAAAGTCGTCAACTGATTTATGCAGGACTGATTGGAGCAGGAGCTGTGGGTATGATCTTTGGAGGATATGTGATATACCAGCTGCAAACAACAGAGGATGTCAGGTCTGCTATGGAGGCTCGTTATCTGTCAGCGTATGAGGAGAAAGAAACGGAATTGTTACAGCAATGGAATTCCGGAGCCCAAGGATGGGTTACCGTTAGGGATATTGAAGCGGGAGAAGCCATCTCAGCCGAGGATCTGAAGTTGATCGCGATACCGGATGCGCAAGCTCCACGGAATTTGTGGTCCAGTGCGCTGCAGATGAAAGGGCAGTCAGCTAAAATTGAGCTAAAAAAAGGAACAGCCATTACAACGGAGATGGTGTACGAAGAAACACAGGCGTCGCCTGATTTAAGAAATCGGGAGCTGCAAGTTGTACTACTGCCATCCTCGCTTGCGAAGGGAGACAGGATTGACGTTCGGATTCAGTTTCCGACAGGTCAGGACTATATTCTCTTATCCAAGAAAAAGGTGGAGCGGTTAAATGCAGCGACATTGTGGGTTACGATGACCGAAGAAGAGATTTTGTCGCTGTCCAGTGCAATCGTAGATGCCTATTTACATAAAGCTTCAATCTATGCTCTAACCTATGTAGAACCACAATTTCAGACAGCGGCCATCCCGACATATCCAGCTAATTCCGAAGTGTTAAAACTGCTGGAGAGTGATCCCAACATTGTCCGTCATGCTGAACAAGAGTTATCCCGACAAGTTCGAAGCTCACTTGAAAGCTCGTTAGCAGCTTCTATGTCAGCACCATCCAAAGGTGTTGAACAGGATGTGGCACAATCCTCGGTTACGTATAACAAAAGGCCGACAGCACAAGGTTCTTCTGGGACTAACGAAACAATTTGGAATGACGGGGCAGGCAATACGGAAGTGGGTCAAACTGCAGAGGCATCGGATGCCATCCAATCTTCAACATTGAACGAACAGCAGCAATTGCTAACCGGAAATGAGTAATTAAAAAATATTTTCTTCTTGTAACAACATTATATTGAGATTGCGGGGCGCTTATCAGTGCACATTTGGATTTTTGCAGGTTTATGCGAGAAAAATGATCTGATGTTATATCTGTGCAAAATACTTGCTTCGACAGGTAAGCGGGTTCTGCTAGTGGATGGTACGTTGCAGCAGAAATACGGATATAGCATCGGGGATCATCAGCAATCTTTACGGGTTGTGGAATTTGAAGGGTTTGATCTAGCCTGTCATTTTGTTACAGGGGCGGCAGTAGAACAACACTTACAGATGAATGGTGAGACTCTGGACAGTTATGATTATGTGTTATACGACATGGAGACGCTGCATTTTGCTTCAAGGAATTTATGGCTTGCCGCAGATGTTCGTGTCTGGGTGAGTGACTATGAGCGGTACAACCTGGAGCGCGGGAAAGGATGGCTGGAACAGTTACTCAATGAACATGAACTTCCTGAAGAGTTGGCTTTTCAACGAATGTTAATTAATGGTGTAGATTGCAGACTTGAAGCTCATTACCTGTGGGCTTATCTAGAGGGGAGTCCCTTTCAATGGACGGGAGAATCCTTGATCCTTCCATGGGATGAACTCAGCGCTGCCGTTAAGCTTGAAAATGAACATCATCGCCGTGTGCAGCTCGGCCCACTGTCGAGAAACTACAAAAAATCGTTATGTCGTGTTGTGGAGCAACTAACAGGGTGGGAGCGTGTTCGTAGCCGCCGTGCGATCAAGGAAGTAGGGAGGATGAGGGCATGAGTACGATCACGTTTTGGAGTCCATTTGCGGAAATGGGTTGTTCCTCAAGTACTTTGCTAAGTGCATACGCCATGGCACTTCAGTATAGAACCAGAGTGCTATTGATTCATACAGGTCGGGCGAACTCCGTTATAGAATCAGGCTTATTTCAGGAGGAGAGAGCTTCAGCTGATGCATTGTATTCTTTTGAAGAGAACGGTTGGGATGCCGTTGAACGACTTTTTCATAGCGGAAGTCTGAACAAGCACAATTTAAGGGATTACACCAAGCCCCTGCTGAAAGATCGACTTGATCTGTTGACGGGAAGTATGAATTGGAGCGAGCGATCTGCGAGTGAAAAAGCGGAGTTGTTAAAAAAGCTGCTGGAGACCGCTAACCAATGTTATGATCTCGTCCTTTTGGATGTAGAGCACACCAATGTTGATTCAGACTTACTGGTGAAACAAGCAGACTATGTTGTCGTTGTTCTGAATCAAGATATGAGGAATCTGGAACAATTTTTTGAAGAGATCTTGCCCGAACAGTCGAGTGAACGGAGGCTGCATGTACTCATTAATAAATATGATCCACATTCTCGTGCTACGCTCTCCAATATTAAGCGTGGTTTCAGATACAAGGGGAGTCTTTCTGCTATCCCTTATACTACCGGCTTTTTGGATGCGATGAATCGCAGAGATGTTGCCAGATATCTACAGCTTGAGAATCTAGGTGATAAAAAAGATGTTCGAAAAGGGAGTTTTGCCGCTGGCATGGGGGAACTCGCTCGCCTGATTATGGACGGTGCGGGGATGCGTACTGTGCTGAAGAGGCTAGAAAGGGGAGCCTGAATCTCCAATGTTGTGGAATGCAGTCATCATAACGATTATTCTAATTGCAGGCATGTATTATGTCTGGTTCAAGTATCGAGCATACAGTCGGGATAAAAGCGAGCGAATACCTGAGCAGGAATCTTTTACGATTGAGTCATTAATTGAACAAGTTAAACATTCATTGCATGAAATAAGTCATAGCCAGCTTGCCGACGCAGGTTTACATGAGGAAGAGTATCGGCGTAGAATCAATCAGCGTGCTGAGATGAGAAAAGCACTCAAAGGCTGTGTGTCCGGAAGCATCAGTGACAAAACGTATGTCAAAAACCTGATTGCTGACCTGTTGACACGAAGCATCGGTCTGAACAAGTCTAACGTGGATGAAGTGATGATGTTCGCTGACCCCGAACGGTTAACCATACAAGATCGCTTTGAGATCGTCTTTTATATGTACCGTCAGCAATTTGGCACAGATGCACTTTCCAGAATGATCGATACTTATGATTTAGGTAAACTAAGGCTGGAAGAAGGTTCACAAGACGGCGGCAGTTATTATATTTCAGAGCGAGATATTCAGTATGTCTTTGAGTGTGAATACCGGGAATTGGGATTCAGAGAAAAGGTAGAAATTATCGTGCAACGTATCTACCAACACTATAAAGGATTCTCGGTTGTGGATGAGATCAGGGATCAACGGATCGATGGTGTAAGTGGAGGAGTAAGCGGGGTTCACGAGACGCTTCCACATATGGGGAATCACATACCGGCTTCCTGGAATGATCTTTTGGAACATGCTTTTGAGGATAAACCTGATGAAGAAGCACTTAGCGGGATGGAGAGTGTCTGGATTTTTTATAAGGGTAAGTCCATACACCTGTCTTTCTTGAGTTTTGGCAGCATTCGGGAGTTGAAGCGAGTATGTCAGAACATCTATAAATACAATTATCCTGGTCAATTATCGGAGGCCAGCGGTTATAAGGTCAATGAAATGAAAGACGGCTCGCGTGTGGTCGTTGTGCGTCCTCCTTTTTCCGAATCCTGGGCGTTTTTTGTACGGAAGTTTGATATCCCTAATGCTTCACTCGAACAATTGATCACAGGTAACAACGCACAATTACCAATCGAACTATTGCAATATTTGATGAAAGGTAGTCGGATCACAGCCGTGACCGGTGCTCAGGGTTCGGGTAAAACAACATTGCTGATGGCTATGGTGAAACATATCTATGCCTCGTATACTCTGCGAGTACAGGAGATGGCATTCGAGCTGCAGTTAAGACGGATCTACAGTCGCCGCAACATTCTGAGTTTTCGGGAGACGGAACATATATCTGGTCAGCAAGGGTTGGATTTGCAGAAAAAAACAGATGGGACAGTAAACATTCTCGGTGAGGTTGCAAGTGATGAGGTGGCTGCCTGGATGATTCAGATGTCACAGGTGGCGAGTCTGTTCACCCTGTTTACGCATCATGCTAAAACTTTCCGTGATCTGGTGTTTTCTCTCCGGAATTCGCTGCTCAAAACAGGGATGTTCCAGCATGAACATATCGCCGAAGAACAGGTTGTCAGTGTCATTAACTTTGATGTTCATATGAAAAAAGATGCAGAGGGCCGCAGATATATTGAGCGGATTACCGAATGTATTCCCCATTCCCGTGATGAAGGGCTTATAGAAGAGAGGGCTGGATTTACATTTCAAAATGTTGTGGAATATCAGCATGGTAAATATGTGGCGACTGCCCCGATCTCCGCTTCGTGCATCGTGGATATGAAGGAACAAATGACGCTGTCAGATGCTGAAAAGTTCGAGCAGTTTACGGGACATCACTGGGGTGAGACATATGGGCATTAAATGGCTTCTATTGTTGATAATCGGCATTTGTGCGGGTGGTTTAGTCATCACGTTACTCATTCTTTATGTTTCGCGGCGAAAAGAATCAGGCTCAACATACGCAGCCTCGAATGTCATCAGCATCCAGGGTAAAAAGAATAGGGGCTGGGGAACGTTCTTGTTACAGGCGTATCAAACGGGGATGAAGGTACCCGTGCTATCAGCGTATATATTACAGGTGCAAAAAAGAATCTCATATCGCTATGCCAAGGACGAACCAGCGCTTCGCAGAGTCACAATGACTGTTGTTCTGATTATTATGGGCGGGTATGGAAGTATCAGTGTTGCGCTGTTTTTTTTGCAGCCTGGCCTCACTTTTATTATTCTGGCCATCCTTTGTGCTGTCGTACTGAACAATCTTGTGCTGGATATGTGCCTGAGTCGTATGGAGAAAAAATTGCTGGTGCAAATGCTTGATCTTTTTGCCGATGTAAGACATCGGTATCACCAACACGGAATGGTTGAGGAGGCATTGTATGAAGCGTCCGAGGCGGGGGCAGGAGAAGCAGCCGAACAAGTCAGACTAATCTATGAAGCACTAACTTCCCCTGATCCGAATGAGGCACTTGAGCGTTATTATGAAGTGGCACCAAACCGTTTTCTCAAAGGTTTTGCTGGTGTTTCTTATATGGTTATGGAGTTTGGAGACCAGGACAAGCAGCAGGGCTCCATTTATCTCCAAGGATTGGGTAATCTGACTCAAGAGATTCATTTGGAAATTTTGAGGCGTGACCGGCTTGATTATCTGCTGCAAGGATTAAATGTAATTGCTCTTGCTCCTATCCTATTTACAGGGCCGATTGAGCGTTGGGCTCGGGTCAGTTTTCCGACGATGGATGAGTTTTATCGCAGCAAGCTTGGCTTTATCACCAAAATTTCCATTTACGTTATCATTATTGTTGCCTATCTGCTGTTACAGCGTCTACAACAATATGATGAAACCCGCTATCGTTCTGGGCAGAAGCAATCGACACTGGATCGGTTCCTGTATAAACGAATCTTTTTGCGGAGGATGGCTATGCTTTTTGCTCCCAAACCTGGGACAACCGCGTACAATCAGACCATCAGGTTAATGAGAGAGAGCAATACCGAGTTAAAATACGAATGGCTGGCTATTCGCAGATTAATGTTGTTTGCAAGTTGTCTGGTTTTGAGCATTGGCTTGATTCTTTTGCTACATCAGGTCGAGCGTAATCATATATTACATGATCCAATCAGGGATGATCGTATGTTTGGTGTAATGTCGGAGACGGATCTGAAGGTAGCCATAGAGAAGACTGCGCTGGACGGAGCGGTTATGACATATGTCGAAATGAAGCAGGGAGCTACTTACGAGCATATTTCCAATGCGCTGTTGCAGCTTGCACCAGTCCGGCTGGATCATGATGCACAGACGGCAGCAATTCAGCGGATTACAGACAAATTAAAGGCTTATAACAACCAATATATGCGCTGGTGGGAGGCTGTTTTGGCATTATTCATGGGTATAGGCGGTTATTATCTGCCAATTTGGCTCATGTTGTTCCAACGTAAAATGCGAAGTTTGGATATGCGGCATGAAATCTATCAATTCCAGACGGTGATTTCCATTTTGCGAGAGATGGATCGTATGTCTGTAGAAGAAATTGTGGAATGGCTTAATCGATTTGCTGTTATTTTCAAAAGGCCGCTGCAAAAGTGTCTGCTGCACTTCGAACATGGCCCTGAACAAGCGCTTGAACAGTTAAAAGAGGAAGTGGGTTTACCTGAATTTCAACGTTTAATTGATAAACTGCAGCTGGCCCTAGGTAAAATATCCATTCGTGAAGCTTTTGATGATCTGGAAAGCATGATGGCCTTTTATTTTGAGCAGCGCAAACAGGATTACAGCAAAATCATTGATATCAAGGCAGGCTGGGGAAGAACGATCGGTTTCGCACCTATGTATGCTCTGATCTTCCTGTACCTCGTTATTCCGCTGGTAGGCATGAGTTTTATGCAAATGAACATGTATTATGAACAAATTCAGAAATTGTAGTGCTTCACTTTTAGGAACGAAATAAATCAACATAAAACCAAACATTTTACTCTAGGAGGGTATTTCATATGAATAATGCATCAAGTGCTTTAAAGGTGGCAGCAGGAATATTTTTGACCATTGCTTTGATAACGATTGTAGTATTGTTATTTATTTCGGCTCAGGAAGCAACCAAAACAGCGCAGAATAACTTTGCAGATATTCAAACAGAACTGTCCCAGGCAGCATTTACCGTGTATGACGGGACAACCATCAGTGGCTCACAAGTGACCAATGCTTTACGTAAATATGCGGACAAAGATCAATTTGGTATCCAGGTTATAACGGGGAAAAACAAAAGCGGACAATGGTACGGCAATCAGCTCAACATCTCTCAGGATCTGAATAATGCGGACTATGGGTCTGTCATTGCACCTGATGACAAGGTCGGTAGCATCAATCAGACGATGAGTGAAAAAGACAATCAATATGTTAATCCTAGCGGTAAATTCAAGGCGATCATTGTTAAAGACCGATCCAATGTTGTCAGAGGTCTGATCTTTCAGCAATCCTGACTGGAGATGGTTGAACATGTCCCGGAACACACAGCATCTGATGCTGTTCTGTACAGCGGTTGTCCTTTTCGTGACAGCCTGCCTGCACGGGCAGTGGAATATCCGTATTTTAACCGAAGCCTTGAACGACAGGGTGAAAACACAAGCAGCTATGGAAGGCAGAGTGCATACGACACTACAGACGAGCAGAATAGTCAGATATACCGGAGATGAGGTTCTGCATACCGTGCGGCAAATGACAGGTTCAGGGATTCAAGTGGAGCTGGACGGTTATGGGTATGTGATCGATCCGCTTGTTCATCCATCAGCCATGATTCCAGTTGAGTTAGACGGGAACTATCAAACTGAATATAAACGAAGTGCATCCGGAGAGTTGTTAAAGCTTTCTTTTTGGAAGGAGGTAGAGAGATAGTGCTCAATGGAGCATCCAAGTTGTTTGCGGTTTTGCTTGCTGTGCTTCTGCTCTATGTGTATCCTGCGGCTGAGACTGCCGAACGTCAGGATGATATTGCGCGCATGACGGCGACCCGGAGTGTCACAAGGTTTGTAGATGCCGTCCGAACGAAGGGGTATATCTCACCTCGAATGCTGGCGGAATTCCAAGAGCAGTTAGCCCAAACAGGCAACAACTATGATATCTCACTAGAACATTTACATAAAAAGTATGTGCCTCACTATATAGATCCAATGAATCAAAGCAGTTTCACAGGCACATATGAGGTTGTTCATGATGCATACTATTTGTCCCAGATCCGAGAACGCCTATACCCGTTGTCCAGCACATTGTCCCTGGATGACCCTGGGCGGAGATATACGCTAAACATGGGTGATTTCTTCACCGTCAGTCTTAAAAGCACGAATCGCACACCGTCCATGATAATACGTGAATTGTTGCAAGGCACTGCCCAAGCTGCTGCGGTTTTTGCTTCTTATGGGGGTATGGTACTGAATGAAGATTACTGAGCTTTCCATTGTGTTTGTACTTATTTTCTTTCCGCTCTTTTACATACTTACGTTCCATATGCATGATGCACATAAGGCCAATGAATTGGCTTACCGATACCAAAGAGCACTTCAAACTGCCGTAATGGATGCTGCCGCAGTTATGCACCAGAATGAAAAACAAGATGCTGAAGCAGGCTATGATTCTGCCAAGTTCGTGAAGGCGGATAAGGAGCTGGCTTTGTCCACCTTTACCCGGACGATGGCATTAAACATGGGAATACGGGATGACAAGGTGGCAATCCAACATATGTTGGATTATATCCCGGCGATCATTATTCTGGATTATGACGGTTATTATATTTTTGCTAAGGAAGCGGAGATGACTGGGACAATGGAAGTGTCTTTCAGACAGGTGTGGAGCCCGAAAAAACCGTATACATATTCCGATTCGGACGGCAACAGCATTAATTTCACACTTGACGGTTATGTATATGCTTATGATGCTGGTGCAGGGAAATGGATCGAAGGATTTCAGCATGAATTGGCCACGAGTTCAACCATTACCCTGCTTCAGGATTCAACGCTTTTTGAACAAGTACGGCGCGGCCGGATCGTGACCCGTGTACAGGATGAGTTAGCAGACGTAATCAATCGCCATAATGAGTTCGCGAGGAAAAATGGTGTATCTTATTTGTTTACGATGCCTCTGATCTCACAAGAAGATTGGTACAATTCGATCAATGATACAGGAATCATGGCTTTTATACAGGGCATTGCTGTAGGGGATCAGAAGATTAATAATTTTGCGATTGGCGGGGGTAGACTGGTCAAAAAAACAGCAATTGTTGGCGGAATCGATCCCGCTACAGGGATAAAATATCATTATCCAGCGACCTGTAAGCCAGGTTTTCGTGCTGAAGAGGTATTTACGACTGCAAAGCAGGCAGCCTACAGGGGTTACTTTGAATATGATTGCTCTGCCCAATTTTCATTACTTTCAGAAAAGACTGAACCTGTGCTAGAATAGGGGTTTGAAACGGTAACTAAAAGTAATGTAAATAGATAGGAGCAATCTCATCATATGAGTTTATTGTCAGTAGAGAACGTTAGTCACAATTTTGGAGACCGTACGTTGTTTAAAAATGTTTCTTTTCGTCTACTCGCCGGAGAACGAGTTGGGTTTGTTGGAGCAAATGGTGCCGGAAAATCAACACTCATGAATATTCTGACGGGAAAACTGCTTAAGGATAGCGGTAAAGTGGAGTGGACACCTAAGGTCCGTTATGGTTATCTTGATCAACACACGAAGTTAACACCAGGCAAGACCATTCGTGATGTGCTCAAAGATGCTTTTCTCCCATTGTTAGAACTGGAAAAGGACATGATGGTGATTACGGATCAGATGGCTGATGCCGATCCAGACAAGCTGGAACAATTGCTTGAAGAGATGGGCGAGATTCAGGAGCAGCTGGAACAGGGTGATTTTTATCTGATTGATGTGAAAGTGGAGGAAATGGCAAATGGTTTGGGATTGAATGCCATCGGTCTTGATCGGGATGTTGCCGCTCTTAGTGGTGGACAACGCACGAAGGTACTTCTCGCGAAGTTATTATTGGAGAAACCTACGGCCCTACTGTTGGATGAGCCGACTAACTATCTGGATGTAGAGCATATTGAGTGGCTGACACGATATCTGAAAGACTATCCATATGCCTTTCTGCTGATCTCTCATGATACGGAGTTCATGAATGAAGTTGTTAATGTCATCTATCATTTGGAGTTTGCCAAATTGACGCGGTACGCTGCCAACTATGATAAATTCCTGGAGATGGCGGGTATGCAGAAAGCACAGCACATCGATGCCTATGAAAAGCAGCAGGAATTCATCAAAAAGCAAGAAGATTTTATTCAGCGCAACAAGGCTCGGGCTTCAACATCAGGCCGGGCGAAAAGCCGTGAAAAACAACTCGGCAAAATTGAGCGTATTGATCGTCCAGACGAAGCTGCGAAACCAACATTTAAGTTCAAGGATGCTCGTGCGAGTAGCAAAACTGTTTTTGAAGGTATCGACTTTGAAATCGGTTATACGTATCCGCTATTACCCAAGATGACAATGACGATTGAACGTGGAGAAAAGATTGCCATTGTGGGATGTAACGGTGTAGGCAAATCAACACTTCTCAAAACAATTCTGGGTAAAGTTGCGCCAATCAGCGGTAAAACATTCCTTGGAGATTATTTGGAGACAGCTTACTTCGAACAGGAAGTGCGCGCTGGAAATATTACACCGATCGACGACGTGTGGAATGAATTTTCTCACCTGACACAGAATGAAGTGCGAGGTCATCTTGCGCGTTGCGGTCTCAAAAATGAACATATCACTCGTCCGCTTAACATGCTGAGCGGAGGAGAGCAGGCTAAAGTTAGATTGTGTAAACTGCTGATGCGTGAGAGCAACTGGGTTTTGTTTGACGAGCCGACGAACCATCTGGATGTAACGGCGAAGGCTGAACTGCAGCGTGCGTTGCAGGAATACAAGGGAACCGTTTTGCTTGTATCTCACGAACCGGATTTTTATGAAGGCTGGGTCACCAAAACGTGGAATGTAGAAGAGTGGTCTGAAAAAGCACAATGACAAAAAAAACCGGTTGTGGTAATATAGGCTACAACTTCATATGAACACTAGGGGGGCCGCACGATGCGGCTGAGATGGAAGAATGCGATTCCGGACCCTTCGCACCTGATCTGGATCATACCAGCGTAGGGAAGTGGCGCGTTTCAGCGAAAACGATAGTATATGATTCTTCAATGGAAAACGGGATCTTTACTACATCGTGATGCATGCATTTCAATACTCGAACAGACAGTTATAGGGTTACCTATTACACTGTTTATCAGGTATTGTCGAATGTTTGTTATTGAACTGAATCTTAGTTTATACGCAGCCACTCCCCTACGGGAGTGGCTTTTTTGGATTCTATATTTGTTGCGTTTGTATGTTACGTCATTCGAAGCTTGGTGTTGAAAGGAGGGAGAACGAGGTTGTCTATCATGATGTTTGAGGACAAGTCAAAAGTATCGGATGAACAATTAAGAAACAACTCTCTTTTTGAGCTGCATGTAATATCCAGCAATAGAGGGGATCAAGAAGCCACGCTGAAGGCAGCTAAAGAAATTTGGCCTTGGGCGGATTATATTCATATCCGGGAACAGCAGCTTCCGTTACACGAGAAGTTAAACTGGGCCAGATTGATGGTCGAGTCTGGTGTCCCAGTTTCTCGGATTGTAATCAACGGTGCGAACCGGTTTACGGCTGAGGATGCTTGTTATCAAGGGGTGCATTGGAGCCAAGACATGTTACACAAGGCGAAAATGACGTTGGAACCCGGAAACAGGCATGATCTACAGCCCCGTCTGGGGGTATCTGTACATTCAATTCATGAGGCGAAAATTGCAGAAGAGTATGGCGCAGATTACCTTTTTTTCGGGCATGTATATGCAAGTGCAAGCAAACCGGATATAACTCCAAGAGGATTAGAAGCATTGGCGGAAGTATGCTCGGGTGTGATTGTACCTGTTATGGCAATCGGGGGCATTCAGCCGGATAACATTCGAGCTGTCAGGTCTGCGGGAGCCAGGGGAGCCGCTGTGATCTCAGGTGTACTTCAACATGAAAATCCTGCTCATGCAGCAGCTCTTTTAAAACAGTCTGTGGAAACGTGAAAGTGAATGCTGCTCAATGCTCAATCAAGGGGATGAGAGAATGGAACAGAGAGGAATGGGCCAACCCGAAGGTGTTACCGCACCCTCGTGTGATCAACATCGGTTAATGATGATGTCCACATCCGATACTCCAACTGAATTACGGGGAGTTTTTCATGCAGAAACAATTGTTGTAGGTGGTGGAATAGTAGGCTGTGCAATTGCTTTTGAATTGGCATCCAGAGGGCAGGAGGTGCTTCTTGTTGAGCAATCAGAGATTGCCGGTGGAACTTCCTCCGCAGCTGCCGGCATGCTCGCAGCAGATAGTGAAGATTTTGCACATCCAATTCTAGCACAGGCGGCATATGACAGCAGAGAATTGTTGCATAAGCAAAAAGATCAAATATCCGCTCTTACAGATATGGATGTTGGCTTGAGGCGCAGCGGGTTCATCACCCCATTTCGATCATATAGTGATTTAAGTCAATACAAGGATAAACGAAATGCCTCTTCGGATTCGGGGCAGCATTGGTGGGATCGGAGTAAGGTGCAACGGGAAGTGGCATGGTTGAATCGGGAAACGTACGGGGCGTATTACAAACCATTGGAGAGTGAAGTTTTACCTGTATCGTTGACCAGAGCCTATGCGAGGTCGGCTCAAATGATGGGTGCCCGGATCTGGGAAGGGGTTCAAGATGTTCGTCTATTAGTGAACAATGATCGAGTGCGAGGGATTACAACTGCCAAGGGAGAGATAACTTGTAAACATGTGATCGTGGCTGCTGGTTTGCAGGGGGATCTACTGATGCATCAAGTGGGAGTGACCTTGCCTTCAAGTCCGGTGAAAGGTGAAATGATTGCTATTCGGTTTCCTGCAGAACAAACAGCATACAGACCTGATCGAACGGTATATGCAGAAGACGTCTATATCGTTCCGAAGGCCAATGGAGAAGTATGGATCGGAGCGACCAGTCTGCCAGGAAGAAAAGATCACAGCGTATCTGCTAATTGTGTGCAACGATTACTTGGTGCGGCAAGTTATTGGGTTCCGGGAATCAAGGAGGCAGACTTTTTGCGGGCATGGGCAGGTGTAAGACCATCTACTCCGGATGGAATTCCATATATAGGAAGATGTGGACAAATTACTGGTTTGTACGCGGCCTATGGTCATTTTCGCAATGGAATATTACTTAGTGCGATAACAGGTCGCTGGATTGCAGATATGCTGGAGGGTAAAAGTGCAGAAGAGATCGGCATTGAAGCATTGTCGCCTGATCGAATGAACAGAAGGGGAGTTATGCTGTGAATATTATCGTGAATGGTCAGAAGATGCAGGTTGACGACGGGTTAAATCGTGTTGACAAATTACTGCAATCATTCAACTTGCAAGTAAAAACGGTGGTGGTTGAGTTGAATCGTAATATTTTGACCAAAGATCATCATGAAACAACAACGTTAAGAGAAGGCGATCGGATTGAGATTGTTCATTTTGTCGGAGGCGGCTAAGCAAGGGGATTCATAGGCAAGTGGTTGAAACTTGTAAAATCGTAGTTGTGATCGAATCTTATTAAATACTAGGAGGATTAATGATGTTAAGTATTGGTAAATATGCATTTGAATCGAGATTGCTCCTGGGAACAGGCAAGTTTCCGGATTTGGAAGTGCAGAGCCAAGCTGTGGAGGCTTCAGGTACAGAGGTATTAACCTTTGCGGTACGTCGTTTGAATCTGGAGGAGAGTGGCAAGCAGCACTTTCTGGATACGCTCGATCTAAGCAAGTATACGCTGCTACCTAATACCGCAGGGGCTTCGACTGCAGAGGAGGCAGTAAGAATTGCCGAGCTTGCACGAGCTTCGGGGCTTTGTGATATGATAAAAGTCGAAGTCATCGGAGACGGAGTAACGTTACTGCCTGATCCGCTTGAAACGTACAAGGCTTGCCGCATTTTGCTCGAAAAAGGATTCACTGTGCTGCCTTATATCTCGGACGACGTCATTTTAGCTAAACGACTCCAGTTGCTGGGCGTACATGCAGTCATGCCGGGAGCTTCTCCGATCGGTGCAGGCAGAGGTATTATTAATCCGTATAATCTGGAGATCATCATAGAACAGGCGGTAGTGCCTGTAATTGTGGATGCAGGTTTACGTTCGCCCAAAGATGTTGCTTATGCGATGGAACTTGGGGCAGACGGCGTTCTGCTTAACACGGCTGTATCAGGGTCCAACAATCCCGTTACTATGGCAAAAGCCATGCGACTTGGGGTTGAAGCAGGCAGACTGGCTTACGAATCAGGCATGATTCCAATAAAACGTTATGCTGCGGCAAGCAGTCCGGTGGAAGGAATGGTTCATACATGACAGATCAGTTACATCACGCGGAGCAGTCCGATCGATATTCCAGACAGGAACGATATGCGCCGCTCGGCAAAGAAGGTCAAGCAAGATTAAAGGCTAGCAAGGTTCTCATTATTGGAGCCGGGGCACTCGGAACAGGTATTGCAGAAACGCTGGTCCGTTCCGGTGTTGGACAGATTACGATTGTAGACCGGGACTATGTGGAATGGAGCAACCTGCAGCGGCAACAACTTTATGTGGAGCAGGACGCCATAGAACGTATGCCTAAAGCTATGGCGGCGGCCAAACGTCTAACAGCAATTAATTCAACAGTTCGCATCGAAGCCAAAGTGATGGATGTGCGAGTGGGCGAACTGGAAGAACTCGTTGGGCATGCCGATCTAATCATGGATGCAACGGATAATTTTGATACAAGACTGCTTATTAATGATATGGCGCAGAAACATCAAATCCCTTGGATATACGGGGGATGTGTCGGAAGTTACGGTATTACGTATACGTTTTTGCCTGGTGATACACCTTGCTTGAACTGCCTTCTGGGAGAAGTACCTCTCGGTGGGGATACGTGTGACACGTCTGGCATTATTCCTCAAGCGGTGCAGATGGTGACAGCCAATCAGACAGCGGAAGCGATGAAATTGCTAAGTGGTAATACAGCTGCTCTTAGACGTAAACTGTTGTCATTTGATGTGTGGAGGAACGAGTACATATCCATCAATGTAGATGGGGCGAAAAAACGGGATTGTGCTTCATGCAGCCCATCAGCCACGTATCCGTTTCTTTCTGCATCCAATCTTGAGAAAACCGATGTGTTGTGTGGCAGGGACACGGTTCAGATTCGGCCCGCCCGCCGCATGCAGCTGGATCTTCCGCAGACAGCAGACCGATTGGAACGGCTTGGGGAGGGGAAAGTGGAAAGTAATCCTTTTCTGGTGTCATTCACAACAGGTGATCATCGATTGGTCATTTTTCGGGATGGTCGCGTACTTGTTCATGGAACAAAAGATACGGCAGAAGCACGTACATTGGTTCATCGCTATTTTGGCTGAATAACATTAATCATTTGGCTTAACACCTTCATGACTGAAAATGTCTGTTCCCGGCGGGAATGGACTTTTTCTTTTTATGGCATCCTAACTGTACAATCCATGCCAAGTAGCGACGGAATACAGACGGGCCGGGTGAAAAAAAGGATGAAAACAGCCATCATAGTAGTGGGGACTGGTGAGTTGGTGAACCGGATCATGCACATCATGCAAGACGAAGGTTATGAAGTGAAGCACATCGAATGGTCTGAGTTGAATGAGAAGGGTGATATGAAATCGACTCGTGCACGTTTGATCATTTTGATTGATGAGCCTGAGCATTCGAATCAGAGTGAACAAGATAAAATGGCTTTGAAGAAATGCATGAATCAAGGCTTGTCCATACCTTTAATGGTTATAATCCCTGGGAAATCTCCGCAGCGGGTTATCGATTGGCTTGATTTTGGAGCGAATGATGTAATGGAGGAGCCCGTGCATTGGAAGGTGATGCTTGCCAGAGTTCGAAGCCTACTTCGACTGTTTGCAAGTGCAACACATGAGGGTGAGGATATCATTGTGGTAGGAGATCTCAGACTTAATCTTCGGTCGCGAAGAGTAAGCCGTGGAGGACAATATCTGAATTTGACCCCGAAGGAGTATGAGTTACTGGAGTTTATGGCCATGCATCTGAATGAGGCCTGTACACGTGGTGATATTTTGCGCGAGGTATGGGGATATGAACACGTCATGGACACCAATGTAGTTGACGTATATATTAAACATCTGCGGGTCAAGGTGGATAAAGGTAGAGATGTGAAACTGATTCAGACGGTGCGTGGAATCGGTTATATGCTCGAGGGCGACTGATTTTAATAGAAAACCCACTATTATCCAGTTTGAAAGAAGGCATGATCCGGGTATTTATAAAGACAAGACAGGATGATATGAAAAAAACCGGATCAATTGATCCGGTCGTTAGTTAGAATGATATAAGGGGCAGGTGGACTAGAGGACGCGGCGAGCTGTAATGTACGTTCTTTTCCACGTACCTGAGTTTAGATCTGAAATGGTTACGCCTGGTGAACCGTAAGTGTGAAGAATTTTGCCGTTTCCGGCGTACACACCAACATGTGTAACATTAGAACCGGTGGAGCGGCTGCCGCTTGAGAAGAAGACCATATCCCCAACACGAAGATTGGCTTTAGAGACAAATTTACCTTCTTTCGATTGCTGTACGGAAGTGCGCGGAAGATCTACACCATACTTTTTGAAAATGTACTTCATAAAAGAAGAGCAGTCAAAGTTTTTGGTTGTTGTTGTTGAAGCACCAAAGTTATATGGAGTTCCCATAAATTTTTTACCGTAGTTTACAATTTGTTGTCCTGTTGATACCGAAGAAGTTGCGGCTTGTGCAACAGGTGCATTTGTCATTAATACAGCTCCAAAACCTAGTGTAGCGCACAACCCGACGGTTACGGCCTTTTGGATGAAGAAGTTTGTTTTCATGTAGTTAGTACCTCCAAAATTCGTTTTCGTTAAGTTGCTAGAGCGAGTATAACAGGTTTGTAACACCCTAGAAATTGGATACATAAGCAAAAAGCTTGATTGGTCGGTGGTTTGCATGTCTTTATTAAAATACGATTAAAAATGTCAAAAAATTAATCATTGACGAAGAGGGAAATACGATAACTAAAAAATCCCCTTGATATTCAAGGGGATTGATTCATCTGGGGCTATTTTAAACTTCATAAATCAGGTTACAAAAAAGTAATAATTAAATGTTGAGCTACAGGCTAAGACAATCTTAAACTCTGAAATTCATCACTCTCTGCGTGCTTCAAAGGTCAATCCTTGCTCTGAATAATGAGCAGCAGACCGCTATCAATGGTTACTGTTCCTGATTCGTGCAGTAGTTTGTTGCTGATACCCAAGGACTGTCCCATACGGATGGTAGCTTGATCCAGAGGATACATGAATCCTTCCAGAGATATGCCTGTGACCTCATTCGTTAACGGAAGCAGAGACACATAGGTATATCCGCGCTGTTCAACGATACAGCTCGAGGTGGTTAATGTCATATAATTGTGCTCGTCCTGTAGTACACAGGAGATATGATGTTGCATAGCCCGAACCATAATATGAACATTCGCGAGAGTATGATCCATTCGTGTGCCTGTTCCACCAAAGATGAGAATATGAGTAGGTTCATGATCGAGTGCAGTCTCAAAAGCCATTTCCGTATCTGTAAGGTCTTTATGGATTGGGTCACAAGCTACAAACTCCATACTGTTGCTGCTTACGATCTCTCGTTCATCATCTGTAATGGAATCGAAGTCGCCTACCGCGATGTGTGGTTTGATGCCATGCTGGATTAAATACAGTGCACCACGGTCTGCCGCAATAATGACGTCATCGGGTTTAATCTCCTGAAGGAATTGTTTAGCAAGCTGGCCACCTGTGAAAATGACAATACGTTTATAATCCATTCTATTTCATCCTTCCTTATTAATAGAGGGAACACATATCCGTGTTTAATTAATTCTGAACTAAAGGTACTAAAAGTTAAAACTATATACCAAACCAGTATAATCGACAAAATGTGGTTGCACAATTTCTGTACTCGGATACAATGGGAAGAGCGACATGGAGATGACTTGAAAAGTGAGGTTTGAACAGGTTGGACTTACACATTTTTGAAGTATTCAGCATTATAGGTACAATTGCATTTGCGATGTCCGGTGCATTTGTAGCCATGGAAGAGGAATATGACATCTTGGGCGTGCTCGTGCTTGGGCTTGTCACAGCATTCGGAGGCGGAGTGATCCGGAATGTGCTCATAGGCGTGCCTATAACGACATTGTGGAGCCAGGGCTCGTTAATTATGCTTGCGCTGATTTCGGTGGCCGTTGCTTTTATACTTCCTTTGAAGTGGATCGGTCACTGGAAACGGACAGAGGCATTGTTTGATGCGATTGGACTAGCTGCTTTTGCGATTCAAGGGGGATTGTATGCGGCCAACATGGGTCATCCCATCAGTGCTGTGATCGTTGCAGCGGTGTTGACGGGAATTGGCGGAGGTATCATTCGGGATCTTCTTGCCGGGCGTAAACCGCTTGTTCTGCGTGATGAGATCTACGCGGTATGGGCAATGGCAGCAGGGTTTGCCATCGGAATGGGCTGGTTTACAACGAACATTGGATTGCTGATTTGTTTCGTAACAGTTGTCTTTTTCCGGATGTGTTCTGTCCATTACAAATGGAAGCTGCCGCGCCGTTCGTTGACTCCAAGCGAAAACGTGCATTTGAAGCCGGAAAATCTCATTCCGCAGCATACACCGTCCGTGATTCCAGGGACTTTGAGCAAAGGGGAGTAACATAACATGATTAACGTTGTATTTGTATGTCTCGGTAACATTTGCAGATCACCTATGGCAGAAGCGGTAATGCGCCACAAAGTTCTGGAGAAGGGACTTGGAGAACACATTCGTATTGATTCGGCTGGTACAGGCGATTGGCACGTGGGGAAACCTCCGCATGAGGGGACTCGCAAGTTGCTGGATGGATATCAGATTTCTTATGCCAATATGAGCGCGAGACAATTTGTGAGTGGAGACTTCACTGAATTTGACTATATTATATGTATGGATAATTCCAATGCAGAGAATGTGAGAAGTCTGCCGGGTGGAGAAGACGCAGAGATTATCAAGTTCATGGATTTGCTGCCGAACGAAAAGCTCAGAGAAGTACCTGATCCATACTACACAGGGAACTTTGAAGAAGTGTACGAGCTGGTGAATGCTGGTTGCGATGTGTTGTTGAACAGAATAGAAGAAGAGAAATCATTATAGAATCAATATTGGTGAAATGGCAAAGAAGCAGGAAGGCAATAATACGCAACTCCTGCTTCTTTTTCAGCGCAGGAATGTAAGCGGTAACAATATATTATCCGATAAAAAGATAAAAAAAGAAAAGCGGCTAAGCAGCCGCCTGTTCAATGAATTTTGAATTCGTTATTAAAATGCTTGGATCGTTCCTGCATATCTTTGAAGTTTCTCTTCTATTTATGTTTCTTGCAAAAAGTAAAGCAAAGCATCGGGCAGTTCCTTTTGCCAAAAGCCCCACTGGTGATTCCCGTCTTTCTCCTGATAGGAGACGAGAGCACCGCGTTTTTCCAGCAGATCACGAGTATCCCGATTCAGCTGCACAAAATCATACGTTCCGGTATCGGCTTCAAAAGCCGTTTCCTGCAAACCAACAATCATCCAGATCGACAACCAGGACAAGTCTTCGGCTGCAGCGTAGATTTCCTGGGAAGCAGAGTAGAAAGCACCGGACATGCTGATGACGCGGGTAAACAGCTCAGGGTACATTAACGCCAAATGCAGTGAAACACTACCGCCTAGCGAGTCACCGGCAAGAATACGTTCCTGCGGAGAGCGTCTTACAGGATATTTCTCTTCTACATAGGGAATAATCTCTTCTGCGAAGCACTTCGTGTAGTCTTTGAATCGGCTGCCAAAAGGAGCGTACTCTTGAGTTCTTACAGAGACGTCCACTTGAACCCCTACAATAATGAAAGGTTCGGCGCCTTCATCGAGAATAATGCGATTCGCGGTGGTGGCAATTCGGCCAAAATTGAAAAATTCCTCACCATCCTGGCAATAAACGACAGGGTAGCTAAGTAACTCGTTATAGCCTGGTGGAAGATAAATACGCAGAGTGCGTCTCTCACCGAGAAAACGGCTCTCGATCTCTTCTTTAACAATTGTGCGTTTCAAATAGCGGGAATCCGTCATAAAACGTCACCTTTCCGGGTTATTTTTGCATTCGACCTTGCAATACGGTAAGATTAACCTGGTGCGGGGATAGGTCAAACACGTAATCATGTATTATGCTGTTATACCAATATTAAACCTCTGTTATACATACAATCCGAAAGGAAACATAAAAATATTACGGATTTCTTTGACGTATGCAGTGAAACAGGTGTATAATAATAATATAACAGCGGAACTTGATATTCAAATTTTTTGTTGAGGTGAAGAAAAAAATGAGCAAGGTTCCTTATGAAGTGTATACAGAGGATGTAGAAGCTCTGTCCGTGCTGTCTCCTGACGGCGAAATTGTTAACAAAGACATGATGCCTAAGCTTTCCGATGATCAATTAAAAGAAATTATGTATCGCATGGTATTTACCCGTACTTGGGATGACCGTGCAGTAAACCTGGGCCGTCAAGGTCGTCTTGGTTTCTATGCTCCAGTATCTGGTCAAGAAGCTACAATGGTTGGTAGTGAATTTGCAATTGAAAAAGAAGACTTTGTATGTCCTGGCTATCGTGACATTCCGCAACTCGTATGGCATGGACTTCCTCTTTATCAAGCATTCTTGTACTCCCGTGGACACCAACATGGTGGACAAATCCCGGACGGCGTTAACGTGTTGATGCCGCAAATCATCATTGGTGCTCAAATCCTGCACGCAATGGGTATTGCTATGGGTTACAAATTGAAGAAACAAAAACAAGTAGTTATCACATACACAGGTGATGGCGGTTCTTCCGAAGGTGACTTCTATGAAGGTCTGAACTACGCTGGTGTATACAAACTGCCTGTAATCTTCTTCGTACAAAACAACGGCTATGCCATCACAACTCCTTTTGCTAAACAAACAGCAGCTCTGTCCATCGCTCACAAAGCGGTAGCAGCAGGTATCAAAGGTGTTAAAGTTGACGGTATGGACATCTTCGCTGTTATTAAAGCTGTTCAGGAAGCTGCTGAGCGTGGACGTAACGGAGAAGGCGCAACGTTGATCGAAGCAGTAACTTATCGTTTCCGTCCACACTCCCTTTCGGATGATGCTTCCAAGTATCGTACAAAAGAAGAGGAAGCAGAGTGGAGCGAAAAAGATCCTATCGCACGTTTCGCTAAGTATCTGGAGAAAAAAGGTCTGTGGACTGAAGAAGATACAGCACGTGTGAAAGAAGAAGCAAAAGCAAAAGTGAACGAAGAGATTAAAAAAGCGGAAAAAACCGAGAAAATGACGATTTCAGGCTTGATCGACAGCATGTTCGAACAAACGCCTAAGCACTTGGAAGAGCAAAAAGCTGATTTCCAATAAGTTTTTTCCGATAAAGCATAAACATCCGGCGCCAGTACTGGTGTCTCGGTATACATGTATGAATTCAAATGTGAACTGTCAATGTTTAAGGAGGAAATGAAGCAAATGGCACAATTGAACATGAAAGAAGCAATTCGTGATGCGCTTCGCGTAGAGTTGAAACGTGATCCTAACGTTTTGCTCTTCGGTGAAGACGTAGGTAATGTAGGCGGCGTTTTCCGTGTAACGGAAGGTTTGCAAAAAGAGTTTGGCGAAGAGCGTGTATTTGATACACCACTGGCTGAATCAGCAATCGGCGGTCTGGCTGTAGGTTTGGGTATTCAAGGCTTCCGTCCGGTAGCTGAGATTCAATTCGTAGGTTTTATCTTCGAAGCCCTTGACCAAATGGTGGTTCAAGCTGCTCGTATGCGTTTCCGCTCTGGCGGTAAATACAATTCTCCAATCGTATTCCGCACACCATTTGGTGGCGGCGTAAAAGCGGCAGAATTGCACACAGACTCTCTGGAAGGTTTGCTCACGCAAACTCCGGGTATTAAAGTGGTAGTTCCTTCTAACCCTTACGATGCAAAAGGTCTGATGATCGCTTCCATCCGTGACAACGATCCAGTGTTCTTCATGGAGCACTTGAACCTGTACCATGCTTTCCGTGCAGAAGTTCCTGAAGAAGACTATGTTGTTGAACTGGGTAAAGCGAACGTTGTTCGTGAAGGTTCCGATGTTACCATCGTTACTTACGGTATGATGGTTCATACTTCTGTAAAAGCTGCAGAAGAGCTTGAAAAACAAGGTATCAAAGTTGAAGTTATCGACCTTCGTACGATCAGCCCGATCGATATCGATACGGTTGTTGCTTCCGTTAAGAAAACAAACCGTGCAATCGTTGTACAAGAAGCTCAAAAGAGCGCAGGTGTTGCAGCTGAAGTCATTGCACAAATCAATGAAAAAGCAATCCTGCACTTGGAAGCACCGGTTCTGCGTGTAGCTGGCCCGGATACGGTATATCCTTTCGCACAAATCGAAGACACATGGTTGCCTAACCCGGCGCGTATCGTTGCTGCGGTTAACAAAGTCATGAACTTCTAATTCAATCATCTGACATGCCGCAAGGCGCAGTATGGTGATTCACATCGTAGCGCAAGCTGCACTGTAAACAGCCATTAGTCCCTTGATTGACAGTTATTTGCGCTCGCAGTAACAGTTGGTTTTTGGAGCTAAGGGTTGTTTTCAGGATGGAGCAAATAATCAAGGAGGTTTTTCAGTTGGCTAAATTTGAATATAAATTCCCTGAACTGGGCGAAGGCCTTCACGAAGGCGAAATCATCAAGATGCACATCAAAGTCGGGGACAAAGTAACTGACGACGATATCATCATGGAAGTACAGAACGACAAAGCGGTTGTTGAAGTTCCTTGTCCGGTAAACGGAACAGTAACTGAAGTTTTCGCTAAAGACGGTCAAGTCTGCCACGTTGGTGAAGTTGTAGCGGTTATCGATGCAGAAGGCGAACTGCCTGAGCAAGACGACGCTCCTGCTGAAGACCAAGGTGCACAAGAGAAAGACGCAGCACAAGGTGGAGCTGATACTAGCGGTTCTTCTGCGGCAGCTTCAAGCTCCAATGCAGCTCAAGAAGGCGGCAACAACAGCGTTCCTGCAGTTCCTGCAAAAGACGTTTTGGCTACGCCAAGCGTTCGCAAATTTGCTCGTGAGCAAGGTGTAGACATCGCTCAGGTGAACGGCACTGGCAACAACGGTAAAGTGACCAAAGAAGATGTGGAATCCTTCAAAAACGGTGGCGGTTCTTCCGCAGCAGCATCTTCCGAAGCTCCGGCTCAAGAAGAGAAAAAATCCGCAGCACCTGCAGCGGCAGCAGCTGATCAATACCTTGAAGAAGAGCGCGTACCATTCAAAGGTATTCGTAAAGCGATCTCCAATGCAATGGTTAAATCGGCTTACACTGCACCACACGTTACAATCATGGACGAAGTGGACGTAACTGAGCTCGTTGCTTTCCGTACACGTATGAAACCAATCGCAGAGAAAAAAGGTACAAAAGTAACGTATCTGCCATTCATCGTTAAAGCATTGGTTGCAGCTTCCCGTCAATTCCCTGCTTTGAACGCAATGATTGATGAAGAAGCAAACGAAATTGTATACAAAAAATACTACAACATCGGTATCGCTACGGATACAGACAACGGCTTGATCGTTCCTGTAATCAAAGATGCTGATCGTAAATCCATCTGGATGATCGCTGATTCTATCCGTGATCTGGCAGCTCGTGGACGCGATGGCAAACTGAGCGCAAATGAAATGAGAGGAAGCACAATCTCCATCAGTAACATCGGTTCTGCTGGCGGTATGTTCTTCACTCCAATCATCAACTTCCCAGAAGTTGCAATCCTGGGTACAGGACGCATCAGCGAAAAAGCGGTTATCAAAAATGGCGAAGTTGTTGCAGCACCTGTAATGGCATTGTCCTTGAGCTTCGATCACCGTATCATCGATGGCGCAACAGCACAAAACTTTATGAATTACATTAAACAGCTGCTCGCTAACCCTGAGCTGCTTGTTATGGAGGTGTAAGATATGGTAGTAGGCGACGCTTCTCTCAATATCGACACATTAGTAATTGGTGCAGGACCTGGTGGCTATGTAGCTGCCATCCGTGCTGCACAACTGGGCCAAAGTGTATTGATCGTAGACAAATCCGAGCTGGGCGGCGTATGTTTGAACCGCGGATGTATCCCATCCAAAGCTCTGATCTCGGCTGCACACCAATATGAATCCGCACTTCACGGTGAAGCATTTGGTATCTCCGCAGAGAACGTAAAAGTGGATTTTGGCAAAACTCAAGAATTCAAAAACGGCGTTGTTAAGAAAATGACTGGCGGTGTAGCTGGTTTGCTCAAAGGCAACAAAGTTGAAGTTTTCAACGGTGAGTGCATGTTCATCAACGAAAACGAAGCGCGTGTATTCAATGATCACGAATCCCCGCGTTACAAATTCAAAAATGCAATTATCGCAACAGGTTCCCGTCCAATCGAACTGAAACCTTTCCCGTTTGGCGGACGCATCTTGTCTTCGACAGAAGCATTAAACTTGCCTGAAGTACCAAAAAGCATTATCGTAATCGGCGGTGGCTACATCGGTGCTGAGCTTGGTCAAATGTACTCCAAATTCGGTGCTAAAGTAACGATCATCGAAGGTTTGGATACTGTATTGCCAGGTTTCGATAAAGACATGACTAGTCTTGTGGCTAAAAACATGAAGAAAACAGGCATCGAAATCGTAACGGGTGCAAAAGCGGAAAGCGCTGAGCAAACAGATAAAGATGTAACTGTTAAATATTCTGTAAATGGTGAGTCCAAAGAAGTAACTGCAGATTACCTGCTCGTTACTGTAGGACGTCGTCCAAACACAGACGGAGAACTGGGTCTTGATATGATCGGCGTTGACGTTGACGAGCGTGGTTTCGTTAAAGTTGACCACCAAGGTCGCACAAGCATCCCTCACATCTTCGCAATCGGTGATATCGTATCCGGTCTCGCTCTTGCACACAAAGCTTCTTATGAAGGTAAAGTGGCTGCGGAAGCAATCGCTGGACAACCATCTGTAGTAGATTACAAATGTATGCCGGCTGTTGTGTTCACAGATCCTGAGTGCTCTAGCGTAGGTTATACGGAAAAAGAAGCAAAAGAAAAAGGTTACAAAGTGAAAGCAGGCAAATTCCCTTACGCGGGTAATGGCCGTGCAGTATCTTTGAACCATGCTGAAGGCTTCGTGAAAATCGTTGCTGACGAAGAAAGTGGTCTTGTATTGGGTTGCCAAATCGTTGGTTTGGAAGCTTCCAACTTGATTGCTGAGCTTGGTCTTGCCATCGAGATGGGTGCAACATTGGAAGATCTGGCGCTCACTATTCACGCTCACCCAACTTTGGGCGAAATCGTGATGGAAGCAGCGGAATTGGTAATGGGTCACCCGATCCACATCATCTCCCGCTAAGATCATCGAAGTATCGGATTCGTCCGGTCCGGCATTATATGTACATTCAAAAGAGACGAATAGCGCTAACGCGTTGTTCGTCTCTTTTTTGCGATGTAATTGTATATTGGTGTCCAAAGGATGATGGAAGAATTCACTCCTCAACTTGTTTAGTGAATTCATTTCATCCTCGTACTCAATTGTGGTACACTTTAGTAATGAGCAGACTTGATTAGTCTGCACCCTAATGGGTATGAGTGAGTGTGAAACATATATAGAAATGCGAGGAGATATTAACATGAAAAACTATCTCGATTTATTACAAGATATATTGGATAACGGCGTGCACAAAGGGGACCGGACCGGAACGGGAACGCAATCCGTATTTGGCAGACAGCTTCGATATGACTTGTCCGAAGGTTTCCCACTTGTAACGACCAAACGGATTCACTTGAAATCGGTCGTTCATGAGTTGTTGTGGTTTTTGAGCGGAGATACGAATATTGCCTATCTGAAAGAAAATGGTGTGAAGATCTGGGATGACTGGGCCGACGAGAACGGTGATCTTGGACCGGTGTATGGCTCACAGTGGCGTACATGGGAAGCACCGAACGGGGAGAAAATAGATCAGATTGCAGCAGTTGTGGATTCGATTAAAAACAATCCGGATTCGCGGCGTCATTTGGTGAGTGCGTGGAATGTGGCCGAGATTAACAACATGAAACTGCCGCCTTGTCATTTTGCGTTTCAATTTTATGTAGCTGAGGGTAAATTATCCTGTATGCTGACGATGCGTTCCGTGGATACTTTCCTCGGTTTGCCGTTTAACATTGCGAGTTATGCACTTCTGACACATATGATTGCACAGCAATGTGACCTGGAAGTGGGCGATTTCATCTGGTCTGGCGGTGATGTACACATCTATTCCAATCATGTGGACCAGGTGAGAACGCAGCTGGAGCGAGAGCCTTTTGCTTTGCCTAAGCTGGTGATCAAGCGTAAGCCTGATTCCATTTTTGATTACAAGTTTGAGGACTTTGAATTTGAGAATTATGAGCATCATCCGGGCATTAAAGCTCCAATTGCAGTTTAACCAAATTCAATGGAGGGGGAGTGTACGGCCTTTGAGTATTGAACTAGTGTGGGCAATGGGAGAGAATGGCGTGATTGGACGTAATAACTCTCTTCCCTGGCGATTGCCGAAAGATATGGCCTTTTTTAAGCAGCAAACGATCAATAAAACGATCATTATGGGACGCAATACGTGGGAGTCTTTTGGCGGTAAACCCCTTCCGCAGCGTCGTAATATTGTTGTCACCCGGGACTTGAACTACAGAGCGGATCAGGCTGAGATCGTACATACGATTGAAGAAGGAGTGAAGTTAGCTCAGGGTGAAGATCTTTGCGTGATTGGAGGTTCTCAGGTATATCGGGAGTTTTTACCGTTTGCAGATCGGCTCATTGTGACCAGAATCCATGAACAGTTTGAGGGAGATACGTTTTTTCCTGAAGTAGACTGGTCAGAATGGGAGTTAACGAAGCAGATTGAAGGCGAGCAAGACGAAAAAAATATTTACCCTTTTACATTCGAGTTTTACGAGCGTAAAAGATAGAAGATATCAATGACACTGGCTCCGCGAATTTTTCGTGAACAGTGTCTTTTTTTATGTCATTGTAGGTAATCATATCTGAATGGAATATCCTTCACATCAATATAACATCATTGCTGGTTGATTTTGCATATTATACATATAGTGAACATGAGAAAATGACTGAATAGTCTAAAAACTGTTAGATTTCAACGTTGTAAAGCTTTAAATCAGGTGTTAAATTCGTGAATACCAATGAGTTTTCTCAAAAAGCTTAATTTTAATGATAATTTATCTTACATTTAGTTAACGTTTATTTGATTTTTACCTTTAACTTTCGTTTGATGTGAAGCACGATGTTGTGTTTTATGTCCAAAATAAAGCTATTGACCATACGTTCTTGTGAACGCTATGATGTATAAAATACAAATATTTATGCGGATAATCCATTTAATATTCAATGTCGTAAATGCTACTATTATTGAAATATCTTTGAGCAGATTTTGTGATACAATAGACAAAAACTCAGGTAAAAGAGTAATCCATTTCATATAGAGCCATGCACATGAAGGGATTAAGACAAGAACGGATGGGGGAAACGTAAGATGTCTACACCTACTGGATTTATGGAATACAAACGGCAGCTCCCTGCCGATCGAGAGCCAGCGGAGCGCATTAAGGATTGGGAAGAGTTTCATAAACATATGGCTGAAGAAGAGCTCAGAACACAAGGTGCAAGATGCATGGATTGTGGTACCCCTTATTGCCATACAGGTATAGATATGACCGGCGGCACTTCAGGGTGCCCGGTTCATAACCTGATTCCAGAGTGGAATAATCTCGTCTATCGCGGTTTGTGGAAGGAAGCGCTGGAGCGCCTTCACAAAACAAACAATTTCCCGGAGTTTACAGGTCGTATCTGTCCAGCTCCTTGTGAAGGTTCATGTACGGTGGGACTGATTGGTCAGCCTGTAACGATCAAAACCATTGAAGAAGCTATCATTGAAAAAGGATTTGAAGAGGGCTGGGTTGTTCCACAGCCACCGGAGAAACGCACTGGCAAACGTGTAGCCGTAGTCGGTTCAGGTCCAGCGGGACTTGCAACAGCGGCTCAATTAAACAAGGCGGGACATACGGTAACGGTATACGAACGTTCGGACCGTGTCGGTGGATTGCTAATGTACGGAATTCCAACAATGAAACTGGATAAAAAAGTGGTACAGCGTCGTGTGGATCTGCTGGCGGCTGAAGGAATCCAGTTTATTACGAATACAGAGATCGGAAAAGATATTCCGGCTGAGCAACTCGTTAATGAATATGATGCTGTTGTTCTGTGTGGCGGTGCAACCAAGCCGCGTGAGTTCAACATCGAAGGTGCTGACTTGAAAGGCGTACATTATGCAATGGACTTCCTGAATGGTAGCATTAAGAGCTTCCTGGATTCCAACCTGGAGGATGGCAACTACATCTCCGCGAAGGATAAAGATGTAATTGTAATCGGGGGCGGAGATACGGGTTCTGACTGTGTAGCTACATCGCTGCGCCACGGCTGCCGCACCATAACGCAATTTGGTACACACACTCAGGCGCCGCTTGAACGTGATCGGATTAACAATCCTTGGCCGCAATTTCCGAATGTATACACACTGGACTATGCCCAGGAAGAAGCCAAAGCATTGTTTGGTCAAGATCCGCGTGAATTTTCCATCATGACCACCAAATTTGTGGGTGATGAAGAGGGCAATCTCAAAGAATTGCATACGATTCAGATTGAACGTATCGTTGACGAGACTGGACGCAAAATCTATCAGCCAATGCCTGGTACAGAGCGGGTATTCCCTGCGCAGATGGCGATGATTGCCATCGGTTTTGACGGACCGGAGCAAACGTTGGTTGAGCAATTGGGGCTTGAAACGGATCGCCGTACAAATGTGAAAGCACGTTATGGCAAATACAACACAAACGTAGACAAAGTATTTGCAGCAGGTGATATGCGTCGCGGTCAAAGTCTTGTTGTATGGGCCATCAATGAAGGTCGTGAAGCGGCACGTGAAGTCGATAAATATCTGATGGGTGCAACAGTATTGGTTTAAGCTTGATATTTAGCTTATTCTACTGTCCTAATATCATTATTTATGTCATGAAATATAAACATCGCAAATAATAAGAATAGTATGAGTAAAGAGATAAATAACCCTCGCATGTGCGAGGGTTATTTTGCTGTGCATTTTTACAAAGCAACCTCGTTTTTTTCCATTTCTTGTGAAAGTGTGATAGAAAGCATTGCATTTTATAAGATAAAGACTTATTATTAGATTATAATTATTATAAATAAGATAAACTAAGAATGAATAAAATTTATGTATAATGTGAGCCGGATTTGAAGTTTAACCATATAGTGTTGTTCAAATGATTACGATTCCGAGTGGTTGAATGAAGATGGTTCAGTAAGAAAAGGTAACCAATTTTATAACGGAGGTGCACCCGTATGGCAAGTAATCGGGACAAGTCCATTTCAGAGCAAATTCATCAAATTAAAAATCAATTGGTTGATAAAGGATACAAGTTAACTCAACAACGTGAAGTGACAGTACGTGTACTGCTGGAACATGAGAAGGATCATTTTAGTGCGGAAGAAGTATTTCTCTTGGTGAAAGAAAAGTTTCCGGAGATTGGACTCGCAACCGTTTATCGCACACTGGAGCTACTCAGTGACTTGCAGGTTGTAGAGAAAATCAACTTCGGCGATGGGGCGGCTCGCTTTGATTTGCGCAGCACAGATGGCTCTCATCATCATCACCATCTGATCTGTACCGAATGCGGCAGCGTAGAAGAAATTATGGAAGATGGTCTGCTACGTTTGGAGCAACAGGTTTTACGTCAGTACGGTTTTGCTGTCACGGATCATCGACTGGATTTTCAAGGTGTGTGCAAGGAATGCAGACAAAAACAAACGCTCGAAGAGCAAGCAGCCGGTTAATTCCTCACGGATAGATGCTCTTGAATCCAAAATCTGATATAATGAGTTTCAGAAGCAAGGGGCTTCCGTCGGCGGAAGGCCCCTTTTTGCCGTCATGCTGGCGGTAATAGGAGGAGAGATGGACGGATGAAGACACTGGTTATTGCGGAGAAACCCGATATGGGTAGAACCATTGCCGCCGTCATAGAACCAAAAGCAAAAAATAATCGTACCTATCTGGAAGGTGAACAATACATCATCACTTGGGCGATTGGACATTTGCTTGGACTGGCTGAACCGGATGCCTATGATTCAAAATACAAGCGCTGGAACATCGCGGATTTGCCGATCATCCCGGATCAATTCAAAATTGTACCGAATCCGCGGACGAAGGATCAGCTTAAAATGATTGGAGAACTCGCGAAGCGGGCTTCAGCGATTGTTAACGCTTGTGATGCCGGACGGGAAGGACAGTATATCTTTGCGCTTATTCAGCAGCAATTGAAGCTGCGACAGCCTGTAAAACGTCTGTGGATATCGGATTTGACGGCTGAAAGCATTCGGCGTGGGTTTGATGGACTGAAAGATGGATCCGAATTCGAAAATCTGACACATGCCGCGCGTGCACGAAGTGAAGCAGACTGGCTTATTGGCATGAATGCCTCAAGGGCGTTTACAACAAGGCACAATGCTCTCTTGTCTGTAGGCCGTGTGCAGACACCCGTATTAGCGTTAATTTATGATCGTGAGATAGAGATTGAGGCGTTTCAATCACAGACGTTCTATGAAGTAGCGGCCTGGTTTCGACAGGAAGGCGTAGAATACCGAGGCGTGCGTCAGGGTGATAAACTTACAGATGGCGAAGTAGCAGAATCGATTGCGGCAAGTGTCAAAGGTAAGACAGGCCAGATTATCAAGTATGAAGCCAAGCAAACGAAGGATTATCCATACCGCTTGTATGATCTTACCCTTTTGCAACGTGAGGCGAATGCGAAATATGGTTATGGGGCGAAGAAAACGTTAGATATTGCACAGGCCCTGTACGAAAAACATAAGGTGATCTCATACCCGCGTACGAATTCAAACTATGTGACGGAGCAGAACATTGAAGGTATGCACAAAACGCTGAATTTGCTTAAGAACGGAACATACAGCGAGCTAGCTTTGAATGCCAAGCCTGAACTGGTGCATAAAAATAACAAAGGGGTTTGCAATCCAAGCCGGGTAGAGGATCACCACGCCATTTTGCCAACTTTGAAACGTCCGGGAACGCTGTCTAAGGATGAGCAGAATGTTTATGATCTGATTGTGAGACGTTTTCTCTCTCATTTCTATCCACCAGCTGAGTATAAGCAGCATACTGTACTTACCGAAGTCGAAAAACATCAGTTCAAAACGTCTGTCAAAGAACTGCTGTCTATCGGTTGGAAGGTTGTGCTTGGTTCAAGCGATCAGGAACAGGGCTCTTCAGGTAAGAAAAAAACGAAGAAAAACAACAATGAAGAAGAGGAAACAGAGGAATGGACGGACAAAGCTTTTGCCGTACAGCCGGATGTGCCTGTTCAATGTACGAAGAGTGAGTTTAAGGAAAAAGCGACCCAGCCGCCCAAAAGTTACACCGAGGGTACATTGTTAAAAGCGATGGAGAGCGCAGGCAAGCAGATCGAGAATGAAGAGCTGCGTGATGCAATGAAGGATAGCGGTCTGGGAACTCCGGCTACACGGGCGGCTACGATAGAACGTCTCAAAAACGTAGGTTACATTACAATGCAGGGAAAGAAAATGCAACTGACCCTCAAGGGACGAACTGCAATTGAATTGATTCGCCGTGCCGGTGTTGATCTGCTAACTTCACCTGAGATGACGGGGCAGTGGGAGCGCCGGTTACATCAAATCTCCAAAGGTGAAGCAGAACAGGACAAGTTCATGGAAAACGTCAAGAAATTCACGTTATCTATTATTGAGAAAGTCCGTGTACAGGCTCCGGCTGCTGCTGATGCGTTTGGTGAAGATGCTCGTGGAAGCAGAGGCAAAGGGAACGGTAGAACGGCTGTGAGCAAAACAGTTGCTAAATCTAAATCTACTACTGATGCGAGAACAACCAAGGCATCCGCTGCAAAGACGGCTTCAACTACTCGTACAACCACGCAAACGAGTGCTGCACGTCCCGGTGCAAGGGAAGTTCTTGCTTCATGCCCGTCACCTGGATGCAACGGGAATATTATTGAGGGCAAGAAGGGATATGGCTGTTCTCGTTTCAAAGAAGGATGTACCTTTGTGGTATGGAAAGAATACGCTGGCAAAAAAATAACAAGCACGATGCTGAAGTCCTTAATAGAGAAGGGCAGCACACAAGTTCTCTCGTTCAAACGCAAGGATGGAAGCACGGTGAAGGCGCGCATTATTCTGAAGGATGTTGTCACAGGCCAGTTATCCGGAGAGAAACAGGAAGCTTCTTCGTAAATGCCGTGAATTGGCACATATAAAAAGAAACCCCGTATCTCCTATTACAGAAGAAGGGGTTTCTGGACAATTAGAGAACCCTTTAACCAAGGGTTCTCTTTTGTTGCTGCTGTTGTATATCTTCGTAAATAACTTTGGGAACCTCTTCCAGTGCTGTGATCGTATACATGGAAGTGTTCGGATTCGGCTGCAGTTCAACAATGTTATATTGCCATTCGTTCGGCTGTTTAATATAGATACTGTGAATTCCCGCATTCACGGCAGGCATAATGTCTGTGCGAAGCGAGTTGCCAATCATCCAGGTTGCGCGTCGGTCAAATGGTCCTTTGGACAGGATGCCTTCCAGTGCTTGAACATTTTTGTGCTGACGAATATAGATTCGATCATCGAAATAAATGGAGAGTTTCATCTGATCAATCTTACGTTGCTGAATAACTGTCTCTCCGCCAGTATACAAATAAAGAGAATGCCCAGCAGACTTAAGCTCTTCCAAAGTCTCTACCATATGTGGATAAGGCTCAACTTCCTGAGTGTAAACACTCATGCCCAGTTTGCTCAGATACGTTTCTTCTTTGGGTGATGTCGCTCGGGCATATTTTTGAGAAAAGTATCGATACGTATCAATCAGGGACTGTGGAAAATGGTGACTTGCAAACCCGACTTTGTTCACGCCGGTAACATCTATTTCCAACTGTTTCTCCCGAATCTGCTGTGTGGTCAAGGCATGACCGTCAAACCATTGCTGCATGTTCTCAAAGAACTCTCCCAGAACCAGATTGAAATATTTGTTGCAATATACAAGTGTATCATCGAGGTCAAACAATATATGTTGTTTTGATAAAGTCAAAGCTAACTCACTCCTTGCCTGCGCTTGTTGCGGAAAACTCGCAATCCGTTTAAATACTCAGATGCGAATGTAGGATTCAAGAAACATATTTAATTCAGATACACCATCTGGACGGATGCTGTATTTTTCTTTACGGTTGCTTCCCAGCAAATGTGTACGCAGTAGACCTGCAATACGAAGGGCCATGACCTGATCCTTTACAGGGTCTTCGTCTTTGCCCAGCTCTTCACACATCTCGGAGAGTGACTTGGGTTCGTCCGATACATATCTTAACAGGCGAAGCCTTTCGGGATCTGCCAAAGCATGGGTGAACCTTAACAAACACGTTGGCGGCTCATCTTCATTCTCTTCTGGTGTATCTACAGGATACTGAATAATCATCATGCCTTCATAAAAGCAATACATGTTAATTGGACGGTTATGCACGGTTGGGAACAGAATGACTTCATTTAATCCAGGCATCGGTTCAACGATAACGCCGGCAGTGGCATATTCAATTAACAGTTCGGGGCCCATCTTTTCAAGCAAAATCCGCTTTTCTTCCGCGTCTTCTTCGAGCCATACGCGGTGATCTTCGCTAATATTCTGACAGTAGTGCTGATCCCATAGTCGCAGTAATGGGACGTAGCTGTTTCGAATACGGGTTGACTCTTCTATAGTAAGTTCAGGCATTAGCGGAGAGATACGCGCAAACAGTTCATCAGCTGAAAGCCCTGCGAGCATGTCCAGAAAGTCCTGATTTTCTGAAGTAGTGTTCTGATAAGCTGCCCAGGCAAACAGGACATCAAAATCGTCAAAAGGCCAAGTGGCAGCAGGTGCAAGCGCAGCTCGCACGTTGGAACTTAGCTTGCCTTCAACGTCAAGAATCCATTCAGGACCAACGTCCAGATGCTGAATCCACTTTTTCGTGACATAAACCAAAAAGCTGTTTAGCATCTCATATATCGGTGAGACATCAATTTTAACATGATAAGCCATAATGATGCAGAATCCTCCCGTCACATCTAGATATACACAGCGACTTATGTACTATTATGGCTTGTTTTACCGGGCGTTGTCCACTATAATGTTCAAGTCCGGGGCTGTGCCCCGGTTCAGGAAGAAAGTATACACCCATATAAATAACAGACTAAAGATCGTCAGCGATGGCGATTTTTCTTTGTTTGCGTTTGCAGGAGGAATGAAATTCCGTGGCATTTATATTCAAATCTAAAATATCACCCTCAACTTTAAATTATCTGATCCTGATTACCGTGATTGTGGCAGCAGGGATCAGTCAAGGACTGTTGCTGCCTGTGTTATCTATTTTTCTGGAGCAACAAGGAGTTTCCCCGGGGTTAAACGGGCTGAATGCTGCTGCATTGTACGTTGGATCATTCGCCATGACACTGGCAGCCGAACGTTTACTGGGAGCACTGGGATTCAAAAAGCTGATTGTTGGCGGTTTGATTCTGGTGATGTTTCCCCTAACCCTCTTCCCTTATTTTCCGGATATCAAAATATGGTTTGTGCTACGCCTGATCGTTGGCATCGGAGACAGCGCTTTGCATTATGCTGCTCAGTTGTGGGTCCTGCTGGTTACTACGCCGGAGAAGCGAGGGCGTTATATTTCCCTTTATGGTATGTCTTACGGACTTGGTTTCAGTATCGGGCCATTAGGAATCCAATTGCTCGGGTATGGCGATGCGGTTCCATTCCTGGTGCTTTTTGCAGGCATGGCGGCCGTGCTCATTCTGGTTCTCATGAAGCTTCCGGACACCAAGCCGGAAAAAGCAGAGCATGCTCATTTGCCAGAACGGCGTTTTCGCCGCAGTTTCGCTTGGGCATGGTATGCACTGTTGCCAGCTCTTTTATACGGTTACATGGAAGCAGGTATGAACAGCAATTTCCCGGTTTACGGACTGCGAATCGGATATGACACCAATCAGATTGCCACATTACTTCCATTTATAGGGATCGGTGGATTGTTCCTTCAGCTTCCGCTCGGCATGTTAAGTGACCGATACGGTCGAAAAAAAATCCTGATGACAGCCGGGATTGGTGGCGGCCTGGCATTTATGTTGGTTCCTCTCGCAGGTACGAATTTCTGGCTCACGCTTGTGTTACTGCTTGTTGCCGGAGGGCTCGTTGGTTCATTCTTCTCCTTGGGACTTGCTTATGCTGCAGATATTTTACCTAAAGTGTTGCTGCCTGCAGCCAATGTAGTCGCGTCCTTCCATTTCACGATTGGAAGTATGGTGGGGCCGAATCTGGGAGGACAATTGATCAACTGGGTGTCACCTGGGAGCATGTTTGTGATGCTCGGTTGGTTGTATTTCATTTTTGGCGTCACAGGACTATTATTTCGGCGTAAACGGGAAGTGGAATTTGTGTTAAAATAGAAGCTGGTGTTCGCATGGAAATTGATGTCCATTTCCGAGTACACTAGTAGTAGGGAAAAACATGGACAAGAGGAGACATCGCGATGATCAGAGTGGAGAACTTGAGCAAATCCGTTGGAGCGGATCGTATTCCGATTCTGCGTGATATTCGTTTTGATATGCAGCAAGGAGAAATGATTGCGGTCGTCGGCTCCAGCGGGAGCGGCAAAAGCATGCTTTTAAAATGTTTGGCGATGAAGGAGAAGTGGGATTCGGGTCGTTTTACCGTAGATGGCATGGATATTTTGAAGGAAGGCTGGAGCGGTAAACAAAAAATCAGACGGGAATGGGCATACTTGGAGCAGAACCCGCAATTATATCCTAGGAAAACCGCTCTCAAAAATGTACTGATTGGAAGTTTCGGTCAGACCCCATTGTGGAGGATGGCAACAGGGATGGTACGCTCAGATGACTATATGGGAGCGATGGATCACCTTGAGAGTCTGGGTTTACTGGATAAAGCGCATCAAATCGCTGAAAAAATGAGCGGTGGTGAGAAACAGCGGGTAGCTATTGCAAGATCACTTGCTCATGGTGCCAAGGTTGTTCTGGCAGATGAACCTGTCATTGGACTCGATCCACATACGGCGGGTACCGTGCTGGAGACGCTGCGTAAATTGTGTGATGAGGAACGAGCAACGGTTATTGCCGTGCTGCCGATTGAACTGGCGGAGCAACATGCTTCGCGAATCTGGGGAATCAACGAAGGCAGGATCGTTTTTGATATACGAGGACGGAGATTGACACAGCAGGAGAAAAATCAGATTTAAAATGAGTGATTATGAAAAGAGTGATGAGATTGTTTAATTCGCGATGGGGGCGCTGTATAGCGGCAAGTTCGATGGCTGTTCTGCTTGGAGCAGTACTAAGCGGCTGTACGGTTATCAGTGACCCCAAGCTTCTAATGAAGCCGCCGATGATGTCTACGGACAAGGAAAAGCTGTATAACATTGTGCAAAAGGAAACACCGCCTGAAAGTAAATTGATTCGGCCCAAAGATATGAGTAACACCAGCATGATCCGTGTAGAAGATCTGAATGGTGACGGTATTCGCGAGGCCATCGTTTTTTACGAGACGCCTAATGAAAATGTACGTATCCACGGTATGATTCTGGAAGAGCAGGGAGGAACCTGGGTCAAAAAACTGACGTTTGATGTACCGGGTAATGAGCTGGAATCTTTCAAGGTCATGGATATTACCAATGATGGGAACCCGGACATCATTGTTGGAGTCAGCCTGCAGGATCAAAAAGCCTTAACTGCATATTCTTACAAAGGCGGGGTATTGGAACAGGTACTGGGTGGTGTGCCGTATAATCAGGTGATTATCGATGATATGCAGGGCAATGAGCTTGATTTAAGCGGAGACGGGAAAAGTGATTTTGTTATTGTTTCGCTGAACGCTAACGGTTTTGCGAGTATTGCTCTGTACCAGTATCAGGATGACAGCTTTAAGGAAATGGATCGTGTCGTAACGGATTATACGGTCAAAGAAGTGTACAACGCGCTTGGCGGTGAGATTGCCGAAGGGAAAACGGGCATTGTTCTGGATGCAGATATCGATGATCGCAGTTCGTTTACACAAATTATGTACGTGAAAGACAATAAACTCGTCAGCGCTTTTAAATCACCGGATCAAACGTATAGAGATGACAAAATTTTAAGCGGTGATGTGAATAATGATGGTATTATTGAGTTTGGATTAAAAGAAACACCAAAAGGCTGGGAGCACTACGTATTTGATTCACGAATGTGGTTTTATACGTTCTACCAGTGGGATGGCCAAGAAGGTAAGAAGTTTGTATCGTTTCAGTTCCGGGACGATGCGGATCTGTTTCATCTTAACTTAAAGCCTGAATGGTACGGCAAAATCACGATTGACACTCGATCGGAGAAGGATAAATATATCCGGTTCAAAATGATCAAAACGGATGAAACCGTGGCCGAGATCAAATATTTCACATTTTCACAGTGGGATCTTGAAAAGGGGAAGAGCTGGAAGGAAATTACTCGAACGAAAGATCGGGTAATTGCATCGCGTGTAGCACAATCTGAGGCGGGCAAGGATGCATTAAGCAAAAACTTCTCAGCTGAATAGAAAGGAAGAACTTGATGAGTAAAGTACTTATACTTGAGGATGAAGAATCCATCCGCAGTTTTATTGTCATTAACTTGAAAAGAAACGGATTCGAGGTATTGGAAGCCGGTGACGGTCATGAGGCGCTCCGCATCTTGCAAACCGTTCCGGATATCGATCTGGCATTACTGGATGTTATGGTTCCCGGTATAGACGGGTTTGAAGTGTGTAGACGGATTCGTGAAACGAACGAAAGACTCGGCATTATTTTTCTAACGGCAAAAGTTCAAGAGCAGGATAAAGTATACGCCCTTTCGGTTGGGGCAGACGACCATGTAAGCAAACCGTTTAGTCCGACTGAACTGATTGCACGGATTCAATCCTTGCTGCGTCGTGTTAACGTACATCGCGAAACTGCCGCCAAGGTTACCTTCCAATCGGGGCCTTTTTCACTGGATCTGATCTCGAAGCAGTTCAAAAAGAACAATGAAGGAATTGAATTAACGCCTACAGAGTTTTCTTTAATTCAGTTTTTCCTGGAAAAAGAAAACACGCCGCTGAGCCGTGATTTGTTGCTGGATCACGTATGGGGCAAAGAGTATATGGGTGATCCCAAAATCGTTGATGTTAACATCCGTCGTCTACGTCAAAAAATTGAGAACAATCCTTCCGAGCCTGAATACCTGCAAACTGTTTGGGGTCACGGGTACAAATGGAAGGGCCGGGATCAATGATCAAAAAAGGAATTACGCGGCAGATCGTATTACACTACTTTATTGTCGTTTTCCTTGCTCTGGTGCTTGTTGAGTTTGTGTTTATGCTGGCTGTGCAGCGGTATTATTACGAAAGTATCTACAATACAATCAGCACGCACATTACCAATAACAGAGATTTCCTAGAGCCCATTGCAAGAGCAGGTAATGGGGAAGATGGCAATAATAACTTATCCAGACTTTTGGTTCGTCTTGCATTGGATAACACCGAACTGGAGATTCTGGATCTGAATGGCCGCGTCCTGGCGAGTTCGACGGCATTTGAATCGGATCGAACGGTACTGCAAACAAGTGATATTATGCAGGCATTAAACGGCGATATGGGACGATGGATTGGCAGGCAGCCAAATACGGGCGAATCGGTTATGGCGGTAGCTAACAAATTTGATCTTGGCGGTGAGAATACGTACATTGTACGTTATCTGACATCCCTCGAATCCGTAAACTCCAAATTACTCGTTATGGGAATGTTGGCTATTGCCGTGGGTGTTGGTGTACTTGCTATCGTCTTGATTATCAGTATTGGAATGGCCAACTCCATTGTCCGCCCAATTAATAGCATTACAGCAGTATCTGCTCAGATGGCTAAAGGGCGGCTGGATGTGAGGGTCAAAGGGAATTACAAGCACGAACTTGGCGAACTTGCCTCAACATTGAATTTCATGGCTCATGAAATTGTTCGCAGTAATCAGATCAAGGATGATTTTATCTCGTCCATTTCCCATGAATTGCGTACACCGCTGACGAGTATCAAAGGCTGGAGTGAAACGCTTGATTCAGGTGGCTACGATCCGGATGAAACACGCATTGGTATGGGCATCATCGCGAAGGAAACGGAGCGATTGATTGGACTAGTGGAAGAGATGCTCGATTTCTCCAAACTGCAGCAAAATCAGATGAAACTGGTTAAAGGCACGGTGAATATCCGTGAGGTTGTGCAGGAGACGATGCTGAACGTATGGGCCAAAGCCGAACAAAAGCAGGTACATCTCAAGCTGGAAACCGATGAGACGCGTGCTTACGATGTATATGGTGATGGGAATCGATTGAAGCAGGTGTTCTTAAACATCGTGGATAACGCGATCAAGTTCTCACATGAGAACTCCTGGATCTTCCTCACAGTCAAAGAGGAAGAGGGTCAGATCGTAGCGGTTGTACAAGATACAGGCATCGGGATCAGCGAGGAACATTTAATCAAAGTAAGAGATCGTTTCTTCCAGGTGAATCATCAAAATGGAGGAACCGGACTTGGTCTTGCCATTACACAAGAACTTGTGGAGCTGCATGAGGGCACGATCACGATGCAAAGTGAGCTTGGATCAGGAACAACGGTTACCATATCCTTACCAATGCTTAAGCAGGAGATAACTCCAGTTGAGCAAAATTTAACAAATGAGCAAGCGCCGAGTGGAACTGATACACCAGGTGAGCCGGCTAATGCAACTTCGGAGCCTGATCAGAAGGATCAGATACAGGTTCAAGACCCATCGACTGAGGGAGAAAAACGCTGATTCCTCGTCTATGGTCAATGTTGTAATTAGACAATGAACATCGTATATAGTGTGAAACCAAAAAGGCGAGCCATAACGGCTCGCCTTTTTTTATATCCAACTCCATTAAATTTATGAGGATAATTCGCCAGTACGAAGACGGCCACTTTTCTCATACACTTCTTTAAGAATGCGTACGGGCTGTGTACGTAACGCTGGTTTGGGTCCCACGATCTCGTTAGGGCCAACAACGACGATTTCGTCTGCTGTACCTTTGACAATCGCACCGTCTTTGATGATGGCTCCTTCGCCGATAATTGCACGTTCGATATGAACGCCTCGACCTACGCGTGCGTTGGGCATAATAACACTGTCCAGCACTTCAGAACCTTTGCCCACTTCAGCACCGCAGAAGATAACGGAGCGTTCAGCACGGCCTTCAATGGCGCAGGAGTCATGGACCATGGAAGCCAGATGTTGCATTTGCGTCTGTCTTGCTTTGATGGCGCTTGGTTTGGAGCGCCATTCACGGGTGAACATCGGCCAATCTTCTCTTTGCAGGCTCCAGTTTTCTTCGTTATACAACAGATCCATATGCGCGTCCCAAAGGCTTTTTACTGTACCAACATCTTTCCAGTAACCATTAAAGTTATATACATAAAGCGAATTGTTTTCGTTTAACATCTGTGGAATGACATCTTTTCCGAAGTCGTGGCTGGAGTTAGGATCGGCAGCATCTTCAATGAGATGACGTTTCAGGTATTGCCAATTAAACATGTATATACCCATGGAAGCCAGGTTACTTTTGGGCTCAGCCGGTTTTTCGGCAAATTCCGTTACGCGCAGATCCTCATCTGCGGCCATAATGCCGAAGCGGTGTGCTTCGTCCCAAGGGACCTCCATGACCGAAATTGTTGCAACAGCGTTATTAGCTTTATGTGCCTCCAGCATTTCACGATAATTCATATGATAGATGTGGTCACCCGACAAAATTAGAACATTTTCGGGGTTTTGCTGGTCAATATAATCGATATTTTTATATATGGCATCCGCAGTTCCCAAGTATTCGTCATTTCCTGTATGATAAGATGGAAGCAAGGAGATTCCGTTCTCATTTGGGTTGCCATCTGTCCATGGTTCTCCTTGACCAATATGTTCGTGCAGTGATTCCGCCTGGTACTGCGTTAGTACTCCTACAGTATCGATTCCTGAGTTGACGCAGTTACTGAGAGGAAAATCGATAATACGGTAGTGCCCGCCAAACGGTACAGCGGGTTTAGCAATCCTCGAGGTTAAAGGAGCTAATCGCTTTCCTTCTCCTCCCGCCAACAGCATAGCGATGCAATCTTTATTAAACATGATCGTTTCCCTCCCAAAATATTTGTGCAGTGTAGTACATTAGTAAACGAAAGCGAAGCTTCTGAAACGATAGCTATTGTAAAAAATCTGAAAAAATACATCATTTTTTAAAACAACGCATTTTTCTTTTCAATTTGGCTAGAATGGGGTAATGATTAGCGTTATATCTATTTTCTGGAGAAAAGAAGGTGATCCCTTGGCTATTGAACCGTTGGCACAATCGGATATGTCATCTGAGCATATTTATTTATTTCATGAAGGTAATCTTCATCACAGTTATCGAATGTTGGGCGCGCATCCTGAGACTCGCGATCACCGTCAAGGATTCCGATTTACCGTATGGGCACCAAATGCCGTAGAAGTGGGACTGGCTCTGGACCGTAATGAATGGCAAGGGGAAAAGGAACCTTTATATAAGATACCCGAATCAGGATTTTGGAGTCGTTTTTTTCCGGGAATTGAAGAAGGTACTTTATACAAATTTCGTATTTTAACGGAAGACGGAACCGAAGTTCTCAAAGCAGATCCATATGCTTTTCAGGCGGAAGTTCGCCCGCAAACGGCTTCTGTCACAAGTTCCATTGAAGGTTACAAATGGAATGACGGCGCATGGAGACGCAAGCAGCGTACGATGTATAACAAACCTTTACATATTTATGAAATGCACCTGGGAACGTGGAAGCGCAAGGAAGATGGTAGCCTTTATAACTACCGTGAGATGGCAGACTTGCTCGTTCCTTATTTATTGGAGATGAATTATACCCATGTTGAAATGATGCCCCTCAGCGAGCATCCGTATGACCTGTCATGGGGATACCAAAATACAGGTTTTTATGCACCAACTAGCCGTTATGGGCAACCCAAAGATCTGATGTATCTGGTGGATACACTACATCAGGCGGGCATTGGTGTATTGCTGGACTGGGTGCCGGCTCACTTTGCCAAGGATGCGCATGGCCTGCGTCTGTTTGATGGTACACCCTTATTCGAATACGCAGATCCGATGTTAGCAGAGAAGCCGGGCTGGGGTACGCTTAGTTTCGACTACTCCAAACCGGAGGTGCGTTCATTCCTTATTTCCAACGCATTGTACTGGATGGAGATGTATCATTTTGATGGACTCCGAGTTGACGCGGTTACGAGCATGCTTCGTCTTGATTTTGAAAAGCAGCCAGGCCAATATCGAACGAACGATGAAGGTGGTCTCGAGAATAAAGAAGCTGTCGCCTTTTTACAACAATTAAACGCAACCATCTTTGAATATTTCCCTTATGCTTTGACGATGGCTGAAGAATCCAGTGCATGGCCAATGGTCACGATGCCGGTAGACAAGGGAGGGCTGGGTTTTAATTACAAATGGAACATGGGTTGGATGAATGATACGCTGGATTATATGGAATCTGATTTTCACGACCGCCCTTCCAAACATCATTTGCTGACTTTCCCGGTTGTATACTCCTTTTCTGAAAATTATGTGCTTCCTCTGTCTCATGACGAGGTCGTTCATGGTAAAAAGTCTCTTTTGAATAAAATGCCAGGAAGTTATGAGCAGAAATTCGCAGGTATGCGCGCGTTTCTTGGTTATTTCATGACATTCCCGGGCAAAAAGCTATTATTCATGGGTGGAGAGTTCGGCCAGTTCATCGAATGGAAAGATGAGGATCAACTGGACTGGTTTTTGCTGAATTATGACAGTCACCGCAGCCTGCACAAGTTTGAACGAGAGCTGTCTGAGCTTTACGTCCGTGAAAAAGCTTTATGGGAGCTTGATCATTCCTTTGACGGTTATGAATGGATCACTCCGGATGATCAGGGCCAAAGTGTCATTTCATATGTACGCAAAGGAAAAAAACCTACGGATACACTCCTTGTGCTCATTAACTTTCAGCCGGTCAAAAGGGAGCGTTACCGGATCGGCGTCATGCGTCCCGGTATGTATACCGAAATTTTGAACAGTGATCATTCGGATTACGGTGGTTCAGGGATAACTAATGATATGCACATCCCTACGGAAAAGATTCCATTTCACGGGCATGAAAACAGCCTGGAAGTGGATTTACCGCCGCTTAGCATCGTGATTTTAAAAAAGAATACACGCCGGAAAACGGAGCCCATCGCTGAAGGTAGCGCTTCCGTGAAATCGAAAAAAAAGACAGTAAAAAAAGAGGATAGCACGCTTAAACCGAAGAGGGGGACAAAGGCATGAATATTTTATTTGCAGCGGCGGAAGCTCATCCGTTTATTAAAACCGGAGGACTAGCAGATGTTATTGGTGCACTGCCACAAGCTTTGAAAAAAAACGGGGCTGACGTACGCGTGATTTTGCCAAAATATAAAGGAATTCCTGATGAATATAAAGAGGCGATGAAGCCTGTAATTGTTACGGATGTGCCTTTGGGTTGGCGTAGAGCTTATTGTGGAATTGAAATGCTGGAATTTGACGGGATCCCCGTTTATTTTGTAGACAATGAATATTATTTCGGACGGGACGGAGTCTATGGTTACATGGATGACGGTGAGCGATTTGCCTTTTTCAACCGTGCTGTACTTGAGGTGCTTCCGCAAATTGAATTCAAGCCAGACGTCTTGCATACACATGACTGGCATGCTGGAATGATTCCGCTGCTGCTTAAGGCTCACTATGCTCACGATGCATTTTATAGTGGGATTCGAACCGTGTTCACCATACATAACCTGTTGTATCAAGGCGTATTCCCACACGAGTTATTTAGCGAAATCCTGGAGCTCGATGACCGGTATTTCACGATGGATGGGGCGGAATACTACGGAAATGTGAATTTCCTGAAAACAGGAATTGTGTATTCTGATCATGTGACAACGGTGAGCCCGACATATGCCAGGGAAGTGCAGACTTCATATTACGGTTATGGGCTGGATGGACTACTCCGCTCAATCGGTGATCGCTTCAGTGGCATTGTGAACGGCATTGATACCAAAAGTTACAACCCGGCAACGGACAATAAAATACCGGTCAAATACAGAACAAGCCTGTCCAAAAAAATTGAAAATAAAATCGAATTACAAAAGGAGTTGGGGCTGCCGGTTCGTCCAGACGCTCCGCTCATGGTAATGGTAACTAGGCTTGTTGATTCCAAAGGGCTTGATCTGGTGTGCCGTATTTTGGATGAGCTGCTCTATTATGATGATATTCAATTTGCCGTGCTGGGTACGGGGGATTCTTCATATGAGCACTGGTTCCGCGAAGCAGCTAATCGTTATCCCTTGAAAATGTCAGCTCAGATCACATTCAATGACGGTTTGTCTCGTCGTTTCTATGCGGGTAGTGACATTTTCCTGATGCCTTCAAAATTTGAGCCATGCGGGATCAGCCAATTGCTGGCCTTGCGTTATGGAAGTGTACCACTTGTAAGAGAAACAGGTGGCTTGAATGATACTGTTCAAGCTTACAATGAGTTTACAGGGGAAGGGAATGGCTTCTCGTTTACAAACTTTAATGCTCATGACATGATGAATAGCATTCGGCGAGCACAAGAGTTTTATCGTCAGCCAGATCAATGGAAGAAAATTGTGAAAAATGCAATGAGCGGAGAATACAGCTGGGAGGTATCGGCTGGGGAATATATGGATATTTATCGTCGAATCCAGGGTGAGAGCTGATTTGATGTTGAACTTGAATACAAAAGCCGCAGTTTCGGTAACTGCGGCTTTTGTTGTTCATGAAGATATACAAATAAATGAAATGTGATAAATATAAAGGGCTTAACGAGTAATTTGCTCAAACTCCTTACGAATCGCCTGCAGCAATTCAGGTTTGCTCAAGACGTCGTAAGCGGTAGCAGCAAGCGCTTTGGCCCCCAATATCATGCCTTCCAGTGCACGTTCTTGCAGTGCTAGATCGCGAAATTCAATGGAGTGCAGCGTATGAACTTCATCAACTACACGGATATAAGGATGGATGGCCGGACATCTCAGGGAAACATTACCGATGTCCATCGAGCCGTGATCGTTTCCGCTGACGATCTCACCTTGCGGAATACCAAGCTCCATCAAATTCTGACTGAACGCGTCAGAGAAGGTCTCATTCGTCACCATCTCATCATAAGATGTTTCGTAGTTGGATGTCACGAGCTTACATCCGGTCTGGAGCGCAGAACCTTGTGCAATCTGTATAACACGCTCTGTCAGCACGTTTAGTTCTTTACGTGTAGCTGCTCGTACGTAAAACTGCGCAGAAGCATAGTCCGGGATAATATTAGCGGCTTGACCGCCACTGTTGATGATTCCATGAATACGTACGGTGCTCTTCACTTGCTGTCTGAATGCATTAATGCCGTTAAAGGTTTGAATGACGGCATCCAATGCATTAATACCTTCATGCGGGCTGGCTGCAGCGTGTGAAGATTTGCCATGAAACTCGAATTGCACGGCATCAATAGCCAAGGAGCTGCCTGACTTTTCATAAGCATAGAACGGATGCGCCATGAGTGCGATATCACAGTCATCAAACAGACCTGCTTCTGCCATTGGCACCTTTGCCCCTCTTGTTTCTTCCGCAGGTGTACCAAACACTTTGATTGTTCCTCCGACTTCATCCACAATAGCTTTTAGGCCAACGGCCGCGCCAAGGCTCATCATACAGATCAAGTGGTGACCGCAAGCATGTCCAATCTCCGGCAAAGCATCATATTCGCATAACAGTGCAATGGTAGGGCCAGGTTTGTTAGAAGTGTATACACCGATGAACGCCGTATCGAGTCCAAGAATCGGAGCTTCAACTTCAAATCCATGATAAGACAATTCTTCCTTTAAACGGGCAGAGGCTAAGTACTCCTCATTTCCAAGTTCAGGATGGGCTCCAATATATGATGAAATGTCTTTGAAACGGGAAGCATATTGATCAATAACGTTGAAAATCTGAGTTTTATTGGCTGTCATAGGTAAACTCCTTCAGTAAAGATGAAAATATCCAATTGATTATAACATCTTTGCAGTATTTTTTCAGAAACAAGTCAAGATTAGATCTCCAAAATGCATTGCATAATCATGCATTGTACTTTATAATGACTCAGTCATCAACATGAGGATGAATCAATATGTCAAAGTAATTATAGCATTGTAAGGGGAGAACAAGGTTGAAATTAATAAGTCGTTATACCGTAATGCTGTTAACGTTCCTTCTTTTTCTGACGGCGGCTGCACCTGGAGCGCTGGCGAGTGGTACGACAAACAGTTCGGGTGGTAAAAAACTGGTGCTCGGGACGAGTGCCGATTTTGCACCCTATGAATTCCACAAAGTAATCAATGGCAAAGATGAAATCGTCGGCTTTGATATTGCGATTGCCAAAGAAATTGCTAAAGATCTGGGAGCAGAGCTTGTTATCGAAGATATGGGCTTTGATGGACTGTTGCCCGCTCTTCAGAGCGGACGTGTAGATCTGGTGGTTTCAGGGATGACACCGACAGACGAGCGTAAGAAAAGCATTGATTTCTCAGATACGTATTACAAATCCAAACAAGTGATTATGGTTCGTAATGTCGACAAAGACAAATATCCGGACATGAAATCACTGGAAAATGTCAAGATTGGTGTGCAAAAGGGATCCATTCAAGAAACCATCGGTCAGAAGATTCCTGATGCAAAGCTGACTTCACTGGATAAAATATCCGACATCGTGCTTCAATTACAAACCAAACGTGTTGATGCAGCTATTGTAGAAGATACCGTAGCCGCTGGTTACTTGGATGACATTATCGGTCTTGCTGCAGCAGTTCCGGACGAAGAACAGGCTGAGGCCGCTGTCGGGATTCGTAAGGGCAATACGGAGTTATTAGCTTCTGTAAACAAAACCTTGGATCGCTTGAAAAGCGAAGATAAGATCAACCAGATGGTTACAGAAGCAAGTCTCCTGATGGCTGACAAAGTCAATAAATCTCAAAACATTTTTCAATTGTTCTGGGAATACAAAGGCTTATATGCAACAGGTATCGGTTACACGCTCCTATTGTCGGCACTAGGCGTATTATTCGGGGTCATCATCGGTCTGATTATCTGCCTGTTCCGTCTTCATAATATGGCGATTCTGCGCTGGATCGGTACAACCTATGTAGAGGTGATCCGCGGGACGCCAATGCTGGTACAACTTATGATTATCTATTACGGGGTGTCGCTAACTTTTGGCATTAACTTCTCAGCACTTCAAGCTGGGATTATGACGCTTTCCATTAACAGTGGTGCGTATCTCGCGGAGATTTTCCGTGCCGGTATTCAAGGCGTTGATCGTGGTCAACTGGAAGCAGCCCGTTCACTTGGTATGGGCAGGGGCGCAGCGATGCGTTACATTATTCTGCCACAGGCCTTCAAGGCCGTTTTGCCTGCCATCGGTAACGAGTTCGTAACGATCATTAAAGAGTCCTCCATTATTTCGGTCATTGGTATGGTGGATATTATGTATCAGGCTAGTGTTGTCAAAAACATTACGTTCCAGGGTCTGAACCCGTTCATTATTGCGGCAGCGATTTACTTTGTCATGACATTTATTCTGTCCAAGCTGCTCGGACGATTGGAAAGGAAGTTGGGTGCAAGTGATAGACGTTAGACAATTACACAAATCTTATGGCAAAAACGATGTGCTTAAGGGCATCGACGTAACGATCGGAAAAGGTGAGGTCGTCGTGGTTATTGGCCCTTCAGGTTCGGGAAAAAGTACGTTCCTGCGCTGTCTGAATCTGTTGGAGCAGCCTACATCCGGGCAAATTGATTTTGAAGGTGTTTCGATCACTGATCCAAAGCACAACATTAATGCTACGCGTGAGAAAATGGGGATGGTGTTTCAGCATTTCAACCTGTTTCCTCACAAAACGGTTCAGCAGAACATCACGATTGCGCCAATCAAGGTGAAAAAGCAATCGACAGATGAAGCGAACAAAATTGCTGAGGATCTTCTGAAAACGGTCGGTTTAGCGGACAAAAAAGATACGTATCCCAATCAGCTATCAGGTGGACAGAAGCAGCGGATTGCGATTGCAAGAGCACTGGCGATGCAGCCGCATGTCATGCTGTTTGACGAGCCTACATCTGCTCTTGACCCGGAGATGGTCGGAGAGGTGTTGGAAGTCATGAAACGTCTTGCTGAAGGTGGAATGACGATGGTTATTGTCACTCATGAGATGGGTTTTGCACGTGAGGTTGGTGACCGGATTCTGTTTATGGACGGCGGAGTTATTGTCGAAGAAGGTAAGCCTGATGAGGTGTTTGGAGCACCGAAACATTCGCGTACACGAGACTTTCTGGCCAAAGTGCTTTAATTCATTCATTCTACCCTATGTATAGGATAAGGTTAAAAAAGGCGTTATCGGATCCAAAAATCCGGTAACGCCTTTTTGTTGTTTGAAAAAAAGATAGAATCGGAAAAGTAACTTTTTTGTTACCTGCATATGTTTTCAAAACGCCAAATGGAAACATTTACTACAGTTCAAGGTTACAAGATTGTGATATATTGAAGGCTGCCGAAACTTCCGAAGTGGAAGTGCGGGGGACGTAACGATGCAGATATGTTATTCATTGGATAAACATACTGCTTGGGGTGAATTAGGAATACATAACGCTTCAATATGTCAAGTAAAGCCTATAGGGTGGGCTCCTCCATCCGAATCCGACAACTAACTTCGCAGGCATAATGAGGGAGGAAGACCATGTATAACAAGAAACGTTTAGCCAAAACTGCCATCGCACTACTTACATCTATTCTATTCATTCAAGCCGTTCCGGCTCACGCGGATTCCGTTCATGTGGCTAAAGATGGGGACACCTTCTTCACCTTATCCAAACAATATGGTGTTGATATGAACACATTAATCAAAACAAATAAAGACATTTCACCTTATAACATCTATGGCGGTTTGAAAATTACCATCCCAGGTAACGAAAACAAAGCAGCAGCCCCAGTTCAAGTGAAGTCGCAGGAAAAGGCGGTTACAGCTGCAAGTCTGGACGTAAGTTCGGATAATAAAGTTGTACAGGCTTGGGGGAAAACTTTTGACTACAGCAAAACACTAAGTGTTAAAGCGACTGCATATTCCGCTGATGCATCTGAGAATGGTGGATGGGGGCCCGTTGATTATTTTGGAAATCCGCTGGAATTGGGTACGATTGCGGTAGATCCCAAAGTTATTCCTTTTGGCACTAAGGTTTTGGTGACAGGACATACACATCCAGGATTGCCGAAACAGGCTTTCGTAGCAACGGCTCTGGATGCCGGTAGTGCAATTAAGGGAAATCGCATCGATATCTTCATCCCTGGAAGCAAGACATTTGTAAGTTCGTTTGGTTTTCAGGATATTGAGCTTTACATTTTAAAATAAAGCTATAACGCTTCCTTTTATTATTATGGAGGCTCATAAGTTGAAATCATTATAAACATAATCAAAGGCAAAAATAGAAACAGGGTGTTCTTTAGTGTTATCATGACGAAAATGAATCATGACTACACATAGGAGCACCCTGTTTCTTTCAATTATTGTTTCTCTTTGGGCAATTTAAGCATTTCGTCCAACGTGACCAATTCATATCCTCGATTCCGCAATTCCTCGATAACTTCAGGCAAAGCTTCTACCGTACCTTGCAGGTTCGATCCTGTACCGCCGCCAGCATGCTGCAATACAATGGAGCCGGGTTTCACCGCAGAGAGAATATTATGTTTTACCCTTTCCTTGGACAATCCTTTCCAATCCAGAGAATCCACATTCCAGTTCACAATGCTGTAGTGCTGCTTGGCGGCCCAACGTAGCTGCTCCTCATTAATGTCCCCGTAAGGAGGACGAATCATTTTAGGCGTATATCCGGTCAGGCGATGAAGAATATCTCCCGTATGTAAAATTTGTCTGCGAAAGGCAGTCATCGATAACTTGCTGAATTCAGGATGATTATAGCTGTGATTGCCTACAATATGCCCTTCTTTTACCATACGTTTCACCAGATTCGGGTGTTTCTCCGCACGGCTGCCTACAACAAAGAAGGTTGCGCGAACCTTATATTTTTTCAAAACATCAAGCACTTGAGGGGTGAACCTCGGATCTGGCACATCATCAAAAGTCAGCGCAACTTGCTTGGTGGAAGGGCCATTTGTTTTGAAGGTATCCGCATACTTCTGCCGAAGTTGACCCAATGTCAGCTGTTCTTCTCTAGCATCTGAGCTAGAGGCCGGTGTATCCTTCGGATTAGACATTCCGCGTGATATAGTCTCAGAAACAGGATCAGAGGCAGTAACTGTAGGGGCCGAATAAAATCCGGAACATATGACAGTAACGAGTGCGAGCATGACGAGGCGTATACTCATTTTAACGGCCTCCTTTATCAAAATTACGTTCTCTATGGTATGCCCTATGGTCACTTCTTTTATGCGGATGTGAGAAGTCTCATTGCCACAATTAGGTTATGAAAGCGATAATTTCACCATATAAGATATAGAAGAAAAGGATAGGTGGGAAGAGAATGAGTACATATGATTTGAAATCCATTCGTTTAGAGGTTTTTGAAGCAGGGCAGGACAAGATATTTCTGGTCACTGGTGGGAAAGCTCATATTGGAGCTGTATCTACATTTTATGTGGACCATGATCGGGTTAGCGGGACAACGGTGCATATCCCGGGGCATAAGGAACAAGAGTTGTGTGAGCGGCTTGCTCGTAAGGCTGCTTTACAACTGAAGGTTACAGTAACTGTAATTATGGGTATCCATTTTGACAGCATCACACGAATGCAGATTGATGAAATCGTGCAGACTGCAGAGAGACTGATGGATGAACATTTAAATAAAAAAATGTAGATTCAAGTTTTAAAATTTTTTCTGCAAATTTGAAACGTGTTGCAGATTAGTTGCGTATGTATCTTTATATACAATGCACTATCCACTGGGAGGAATAAACCAAATGTCCATTTTTAAAAGATTACGTGACCTGACAATGTCCAACATTAACGCGATTATCGACAAAGCAGAAGATCCAATCAAGATGACGGATCAATATATCCGTGACATGCAAGAAGATCTGGAAGATGCTGAGAAAGCAGTAGCCGCACAAATCGCAATCGAGAAGAAGTTCAAGCAATTGTTCGAGGAACAGGAAGCTCTTGTGAAGAAACGTGAAGAGCAGGCTCACACAGCAGCTCGTGCACAGAACATGGATCTTGCTCGCCGTGCTCTGGAAGAGAAAAAGGCAGCGGAAGAGAAAATGGTGGAATACAAAACCAGCTATGATCAAAACAAAGCGTCTGCAGACAATCTTCGCGGTAAGCTCGATGAGATGCGCAAACAATTGACTCAAATGAAAAATAAACGTGAGACGCTGGTTGCTCGTTACAATGCAGCTAAAGCACAAACGGAAATCAACAAGGCTCTGAACGGATTCAGCGCAGACACTGCAAGTGCAGGGATGAAACGCATGGAAGAGAAAATGATGCAGATGGAAGCTCAGGCTGAAGCAAGCAACGAAATGTCTTCCAAAGGCAAGTCGCTGGATGAAGAGTTCGAGAAACTTGGCAAGGATGCGGCGGTTGAAGACGAACTTGCTGCGCTTATGAAACAGTACGAGAATAAAAACTAACACCTTGGCAGTCAGCAGGGTTAACCAGCGGAGGAGAACCGTGTTTCTCCTTCGCTTTTAAATGCGAATCATGTTGATAAGTGGAGGCTGTTTAAATGGATTTAAACATTTTAGCGATGCTGGTCTGGACGGCTTCAGGTTCAGTTTTACTTTTTGTACTGATGTATGTGGATTCACTTTTTACGAAATACAAGGATTTTGCTGAGGTTAAGGCAGGCAATATGGCGGTCACAACCCGGATGGTGATGAAGTTGTTCGCGCAGGGTTATGTGCTTGCAACGTCGATCTCAACAGCTGGACATCTCGGAGAAGCGCTGCTGGTTTCCGTCGTATCTTTCGTTATTTTATTGATTCTGGAAAGTGTCGTTCACTTTATGATTCGTAAATGGGCCACTTTGGACCTGGATACGGGAATACAACAAGGCAAAACAGGATATGGATTGTTCTCTGGTGCTTTGCATATCGTCGGCGCCTTAATCATTGCAGCTTGCCTGTAAACCGATAAGATAACGAACAGGAGTAATTGGCATGAGTGTATGGAAACGTATTAAAGGAATACTAGCAAAGCCGGAGCCGCCCAAATCGGAAAAAACGATGCTTCAGCTCGCTCCTGGTGATATCTGTGAAGTGTCTCTGGTCACATATGAAGTCGTAGGCAGGGTACAGAATCGGGCTCGTAATGCAGTTGTATTAACGCTGCAGGATGGGAGTGCATTTCGTTATTTGCACGTAGAAGAACGTGAAATAACACGTTATGCCTTGTATTCACCGATCGACGGAAGACTTGATGCCCCCGATGAGGTACCTACCATTCTCGAACTGGATGACCAAGTGTATCATCTGGAGGAAGAGTATGGAGGCATGGTTCAGACCGTGGGCAGAACACCTTATGGTCAGGCTGGTGAGCAGCTGGTGTGGCAGTATCAATCGGATGATAACAAACTTCTTCGTGTGGAATGGCAAGACAGAAGGTTTAACCTTTACGAGGGTGAGTCCATTCTTCCTGCGGATATCAAAGTGATTCGTTCGAACTAGGAGAGGTTCCAATGAAAAAACGCTTGGCACATGGATTGAAATTAATGCTAGTCCTCAGCCTTGTGATGTCTCTGTTGTCTGCGTGCGGTGCCGCTCCTTCGGTTCAGGATACATATCCACTTGAATCTGTAAGTGGTAGCGGTCAATCCACGTCTTACGTGTATCGGGCTGAGAATCGCACAGTTCCTGAAGTTGCAAAGGAATTGTCCGATCAACGAAAACCGGACCAGATTTCGGCAGAAAGTACAGAGCGTATGTTCCTGGTGTATCAGGATCAATATTATCATCTGCAGCAAGATCCCAAGAAGCCAGAAGATACACTTGTCGAAGTGGATTCCAAGGAATATGTACGTCAGAATTACAGCTCCTCTTTCTTGCAAGGGTATCTAACAGCAACCTTAATTGGTAATTTGTTTGATACATTTGGTGGACGAGGATCTGGAAACTATCGGGGATACACAGACAGAGATACGTACAAACCAAGTGCTGGCTCTTACCGAGCCCCAACGAGCAATGATAAAAAGCTGGCTCCGCCCCTTACGGTTGAGCGAAAAGGTTCCATTACCCGGCGCGGCAGTGATAAGGACACAAGTGTTGGTTCTGGCAGTGGTTGGTTTGATCGCAAAAAGGACCAAAGTAGAGGAAGCATCGACCGTAATAAAAGTAGCGGAGGCTTGGGTGGTTTGTTTGATTCACCGAAAAAATCCTACAAAAAGCCTAAGACCAGGGTCGGCGGCGGCAGGATTATGAGGCGAAGATAAAGGCTAAGGTAAACATGACGTGATCCCAATGATGTGAATGACGAAAAAACAGTAACATGGTGAGACTGGCGAATGCGGCAGTGAGCACCTTGTTACTGTTTTTTTATGATTTACGGATATGATGGGATTTGCGAACGCGAGGAATTGTGGAAGCAGGCTGTTTGCGGATCCAGCGCAGATAAGGAATGATACGTTCATCTGTTCGCAGAGATTGCAGATCCGTCAGTCCAAGTGAGACCAGATCCCGATTCGTATATAACGAGTGAATTTGTTTGTGGCAAGGAATACATAGATTAGCTGTGGGCATCAGGCTGCCACCCATTTCCTTCGGAGTCAGATGATGAACCGTTGTTTCGACGGGCTCTCTGCCACACAACTCACAGTGATTATTCAGGATATTCACCTCCGATTATCGAATGCTATTATGTGCAACTGCAGGCTAATTCATGTTTCCTGTTGTGATTCAGTGATCAATCGACTTGTCATCGGCACATATTCGGGCTACACTTTCTTAAATGAGAAAAAGACTTCAGGAGGTAAACCACTGTGAAACAAACTTCCGATTCATATGATATGAGCACCGCCAAATTTCATCGTACGGCTGTACAAGTGCCCGAAGCACAGGCCAGAATTGCTACGCAGGTATCCGCAGGCCGAATGGAACATGTACCTCTTGTCGATTCACATGGTCGCACACTTGCAGCGTCGATTAAAGCACCGCATGCGTACCCTTTTTTCCGGAGATCAGGTATGGATGGTTTTGCGATTCAAAGTGCAGACACGGCTCTGGCTACAAGTGAACAGCAAGTATGGTTTCGGGTTATTGATGAGATCCCGTGTGGATATACACCAGAACATCATATTACACCTGGAACGGCTGCAAGAATCATGACCGGTGCTCAAGTTCCGGATGGTGCAGATGCTGTTGTTATGATGGAGATGACGGAAAGCAAGCAAGAAGACGGTGAGCACTGGGTTGCTCTGAAACGTCAGATTCTGGCCGGGGCTAACATTACTCCAATTGGGCTTGAAGTACAGGAGGGGCAACAGCTGATCGAAGCGGGAACAGTGATCGGAGCAGGTGAACAGTCTGTGCTGGCAACGTTTGGTGTAGCTGAAGTGCCGGTCTTTGAACGGCCGAGGGTGGCTATTTTTGCTACAGGAACGGAGTTGCTTGAAGTCCATGATCCTTTGCAGCCAGGCCGGATTCGTAACAGTAACAGCTATATGCTACGTTCTTTGGTCATTGAAGCCGGGGGAGAACCGGTCATGTACGGAGCCATTGCAGACGATGTGAATACAGCAAGGGCGAAGCTGGAGGAAGCAATCCGGGACAATGATATCGTTGTGACGACAGGCGGTGTATCCGTTGGCGATTACGATATTATGGGTGAACTTGTGCTGGAAGAACAAATGAAACTTCTTTTTAACAAAGTCACCATGCGTCCGGGCAGTGTGACGACAGCTGCTGTGTATAAGGACAAGCTGTTATTTGCTCTATCGGGTAATCCGGGGGCATGTTTTGTTGGGTTTAATCTGTTTGTTCGTCCAACACTTCGTACTATGCAGGCAGACCCCTATCCGTATCTGGAAGAATGGACAGTGATATTAGAGGACGGCTATACAAAAGTGAACAATTTCACACGCTTTGTACGCGGACGTACAATCATTCGGGATGGAAAAGTATATGCTGCTCCTGCAGCTTCCCGTGTGGATGAATCAAGTGTCATGATTACGATTAAAGACAGTGACTGCCTGATTGTCATTCCGCCTGAGAAAAAGGGCATAGCAGCAGGGGAGCTAGTCACAATTCTCAAACTACCCACCGGGCAAATAAGGTAGATGGTGTATGAATAAAACAAGTGCTGCAGGGCCAAAGATCATACAAGTTGTTGGATATAAAAATACAGGCAAAACAACGATGACAGCTACATTCATTGCCGGACTTACTGCTAAAGGATTGAAGGTTGCTGCCATCAAACATGATGGACATGACCATTTTGAGATGGATCAGAAAGGCACGGACTCCTATCAGTTTGGCAAAGCCGGTGCGGAAGCTGTTGTGGTTATTTCTCAGAAAAGAACAGCGATTATTAAACAGCATCACACCCGGCTTGACGAAATGCTGAGCCAGTTTCCGGACTATGACTGGATTGTGATTGAAGGTTTCAAGGATGCGCCGTATCCCAAATTAGTAATGGTTCGAGAAGCTGATGACCTGACCCTTGTTCGTAAGCTTGAACATGTGGTTGGCATTGTATTTTGGTTACCGGAGTTAATGAAAGAAGCATTAGAAAAAGAGACAGATAGAGAAGAAACAGATAGAGAAGAAACAGGAACGGTATTGGAATTAGAAACAAGGTTGGAAGCTGAGGCGGGGATAAGAGGAAATGGGAACAGATATGACGAGCGGCATGTAAGAGAAATTGCAGAAAATTGGAGTGTTGAGATAGATAAGGTACAGGATATTAAAGGTAGATCTATAGCCAATTTTTTGTTCAGTGAGCGGGAAGTCATTGTAGATGCTGTGCTTCAGCTTAACTTAACGGATTACAGGGACGAGAAGTAGTGTTAAATCAACACTTTTATGAAGATGCCCAAGCTGGAGAAGTGTAAGTTTAGGTGAGCTTGTAGTGGATAAGCTCGAGAAGGATATTAGGGTGTGTCTGAAAATGCTGAAGGACGCAGGTTTTGCTGAATTTTCGTCCCAAGCCAGGAAGTTTTCCGCAGGCGTGCTGAGGCACGTCAAGGGAAAGTGACGAAACAGGGGAGCGAAAAGTATGAGGTTTTTTTCTAACGATCTCCAGAAGCGCTATTTGGGACATAGCACACCTTTTTATTTTCTAACGATCACAGGAGAGCTTATTTTAAGAAATAGACAAGAAAAGACAAGAAAATGGGTGTTTCACCTGTGTTTTTAACAAAATAACGCTTCTGGTGGACCTATGTCAAGAAAGTAGACACTTACGCGACGGATTTGTCCGTAAATTTCATTGCAAAACGAGCAGGGGAAAGATAACCTAGCGCGCCATGCATTCGCTTGCGGTTGTAATAGAACTCAATGTACTGGTAAATGGCGGTATAGGCCTCTTCAGGATTCTTAAAACGAGGGTTACAGTAAATGAGTTCCTTCTTCAAAATGCTGTGCCAAGACTCGATACATGCGTTATCGTAACAGTTTCCTCGGCGGCTCATACTGAGTTCCATACCATACGTTTTCAGTTGCTCCACGTATTCTTTTGACGTGTACTGCGAGCCACGATCCGAGTGATGGAGCAATCCTGGAGCGGGGCGTTTGGCTCGGTAAGCATCTTTCAATGCACCTAGTACCAGGCTCGTTTCCATATGGTTGTACAGGCGCCAGCCTACAATTTCACGTGTACACAAATCCAGAACACTGGCGAGATATAGCCGGCCTCCTCGGCAGGGAATGTAGGTGATATCGGTAACCCATACGGTGTTCGGTGTAGACGTTTGAAATTGCTGGTTCAGCGTATTCGGTGCAATAGGATGATGATGTTTAGAATCCGTTGTTTGGACACGATACCGGGGACTATGCACGGAACGAAGATTCATTTGACGCATGTATATACTGACGGTACGTGAAGAGATTTTGTACCCTTCCAGATGGAGCGAATGCGTGATTTTAGGACTTCCACACCGCTTCTGGTGGTCGTAGAAATGAAACCGAATACGCTTCATGACCTCGGCTCTCCGGTGCTGCTGCTTGCTTGTTCGATCCATCCGCCACTTGTAATATCCGCTCCGTGACACGTGTAACAGGGTGCACATCTTCTCCAAAGAAAACTGGGAGCGATGGTTTTCCACAAACTGAAACCTTAGCGCTTTGGTTTGCTGAAGATGTGCACTGCTTTTTTTACAATAGCTAGTTCTTCTTGTGTATCCGCAAGCGTATGCTCTTTCTCTTGAAGCAAAAGACGCATTTCTTTAAGCTCTGCTTCCAGTTCTTTTACTCGATCCGCGCTAGCTGCAGGCTCGTTTTTGAGTTCACGATACTTGCCCATCCATTGGTGTAACGTACTTTTTGGAATGTTGAGTTCTTCTGCTAGATCGCCAAGCGTCTTCGTCTGCTCTTGAATAAATTTGACCGTTTGTTTCTTAAACTCTTCATTATACCGTTGCCGTTGTTCTCCCATGTGGACACACCTCCGTTCCCTTATTATCCCTCC